>CAYUUV010000008.1:0-34469 GCA_964448015.1 uncultured Candidatus Saccharibacteria bacterium | reverse complement strand
AAGGTCTAAACTTCGCTATTCGTGAAGGTGGCCGAACCGTTGGTGCTGGTGTTGTAACAAGCATCACCAAATAACATACCGTGTCATTCTCAGCTTGACCCGCCTGTCTGATCGAAGCTCTTGTCTTTCTGACAAGAAGGTCAGACAGAACGGACAGGCTGAGAATCCAGGTTGTAAAATAGAGCTGCAGCAAATGTAGCTCTATTTGTATCTTGTGACTATATGTTGATAAGAGTATACTCACCAAATATGAAGGCAGAACATTATGAACCTACCGTGTGAAGCTTGTCCTGTTCGCGGCGCAAATCAAATTGCTGAGGCCGCATTTTCTGACGACCCCATGATACAGGCGGCCAGTTCTGTAGCACGCGCCATACTGGAACGTGGTAGCAGGGTTGAGCCAGGAGCAATGTATGCCGGTCTTGAAATAGATATTGAAACTGGGTACGATCTCGGCCCACGTTTTGAATGCTGCAACCGCAATATCTCACTGGCGGCAGCAGTAGTCGGTGCCGCACTGCTCGCCACCTAGCAAGAGGATCTATTCTGAATTCTTCAAGACTCTCGTACCCGTCATCTCGAACTTGAGTTAGACTGACATTATTTTAAACAAGTACATTAGGTTACTCACCTGTCTTTGCGTTGTGTCATCTCGAGCGTAGTCGAGAGATCTGATAGTAATTGCAATTAGATCTCTTTACTGTTCACAGTCTTGCTACGGAGAACCGGTCGACAGGCTCGAGATGACAAGACGCGCAGATCAGTCTGGCATTTTACGTTAGTTTAGTGTATAATTTTACCCACAATCATTAATCGTGGTGACTAAAAGTCATTTGGTACACTCTCAATAGGTGTCAAAAGATGTTACATCACACCATTAGAAGATTGATGTTAGAAGTTGGAATCAAGAATTCTAGAATCCAAAATCAATAATCTATCTTCTAAAACGACTGGAAGGAGTCAAACCATGGCAGAAGCCAAGCAACAACAGAAGATTCGTATTCGTCTCAAAGCATACGATCACAAAATTATCGACCAATCAGCAAAACAGATTATCGACACCGCACTTCGAACAGGTGCAACAATCAATGGCCCAATCCCATTGCCAACCCGTAAGAGTAAATACACCGTGATCAAAAGTCCGCACGTCTACAAAAAAGGCATGGAACAGTTTGAAATGCGTGTTCACAAACGTTTAATCGACATTCTGGAACCAACTCCAAAAACAATCGACAGCCTGATGAACCTATCACTTCCAGCCGGTTGCGATGCCGAAATCAGAATGAATTAAAGTCAGGTTGCCTGTCATCTTGAGCGTAGTCGATCCGTTCTCCGTAGCAAGACTGCGAAGGGCGAAAAGATCTGAGTTAGATTTCTCGACAAGCTCGAAATGACACCAATGAGTGATCGTGACCCGACCGGCTTTCACGCCTGAAAGCCGGGCAAGTCGCCAATGTTGCTTAATAAAAAAGAATTCGAGCCCACCCGTCTGTTTATAAAACGGACGGGTGGCTTTTTTTAAATTTTGACAACGAGAGTATAATAAAAGGGTAAACAAAGGAGGGCACTATGGGAATCTTAGCATGGATAGTTCTTGGGGCGCTATCTGGTTGGATTGCTTCAATTATATTGAAGACAAACGGTCAACAAGGCGCGGTAGGTAATATTATTATGGGTATTGTTGGCGCACTCATTGGGGGTTGGCTTGGTAGTCTACTGTTCGACCTTGATGTGACGGGTGTGAATATCACCAGTATTCTTCTGGCCGTTTTGGGGGCCTTAATTTTTGCCTTTGTCATGAGTCTCTTCACTGGTAGAAAATCAGTGTAACGATTTTAATGACAAATGAAGCCGGATATGGTTAAATTGTAAACAGTATGGCAAAACAAAAAAAGAATAAAACGATCACAACTATTTTCGGGCGTCAAAAAGTCTGCACACATACGTCGCAGTCTGATACCGCCTATTTCTTAAAATTAATCATGTATTTTATTTGCGGTACCTTCTGGGTGCGCTTGATTGGTATTAATTTTGGCCCTTTTGAACACCTGAGCGTGCCGCTTGGTCTGGTAGTTGGTGTCGCTTTTGCAACGTATGAATGTTCTCACGTTGATAAAAAGATCGAACTAGCCGTACTCCTTGCCGCCACCTTCATCAGCTTCTATCTTCCGGTTGGTATTACTCTCTAACCATCAATGCCATCGGTGATGAATCCAGAAATTGTAGCTTGAAGAATTTTTGTTGTACGAACAGAGCTATCAACAACCCTCCCAAGCTTGACACCAAGATGTTCCGTATTACCATAAGGTCGTACCAGAATACCTCCAAGAAATCCTGCTTGCCGTGCACCTCTATGTGAAAGATACTGGTCATCAATATGAATTGCCTCATCTGGTGGAATACCAAAATGATCTGCTGCTGCAAGAAACATATCCGGACTCTGCTTTTTATTTGCATACTGAATACCGGAAAATACTGGCACATGCGGTGATAATGCCCGGACAAGCGACTCAACAAAAAAACTATTTTTATTATTTGTGGCGATTGCAATATGTCGATGCGGCTGGCTGCGTAGCATATCTAACGCATCCTTGCGCAAAGTTGGATCACCATAGGCAGTAATAACATTTTCTGCGTCAACAGTAATCAAACGTGCGTTTCCCAATTGATCTGGGGTGATATCTAAAATGTCTTTTGCACCCCGTAGTTCATACTTCATATATGTGTCTCAGAATAGTCCTTCATGAAGGTTGTTGCAAGAGCTTTATAAAACTTGTTGACATAAGATGAGTTAATCTGATACAATTGCTTGGTAATTTC
The DNA here is from genome assembly GCA_964448015.1 of uncultured Candidatus Saccharibacteria bacterium. Lineage (GTDB taxonomy): Bacteria > Patescibacteriota > Saccharimonadia > Saccharimonadales > UBA7683 > JACKGS01. Next base: position 31,649 of record CAYUUV010000008.1, on the reverse strand, counting down.
ATACCTTTGAGGTAAACAGCTTGGCATAACTCCAGGCCCTGGATTTAAAACATGACAGGGAACCAGAGTCCGACCAAGATTTTTGTTTGCAAGAGGTTAACATAAGGGACAAAATGAAAGCATTACTAGGTACTAAAATCGGAATGACACAGATCCTCGCAGAGGATGGTGTTCTCGTGCCTGTCACGCTTGTTCAAGCTGGACCATGTACAATTACGCAGATCAAAACCGCTGAAACAGATGGTTATACTGCTGTACAGGTTGCACTTGACGGTGGCAAGAACGTGAACAAGTCAGTTAAGGGTCATGTGGCAAAGGCAAACAAAGACCTCATGCCACGCATTATTAAAGAATTTCGAGTTGATTCTATTTCTGAGGAGCAAACAATTGGCTCCTCTTTTGATGTTTCAGCTTTCGAAGTTGGTGACATCGTGAAAGTTACTGGAACCAGCAAGGGTAAGGGGTTTGCCGGTACGGTGAAGCGCCATAATTTTGCAACCAGCGCAAGTACGCACGGTGGTAACGGAATGGTACGCCGACCTGGTTCAATCGGTTCGATGTATCCGCAAAAAGTCTTTAAGGGTAAGCGAATGGCTGGACAAATGGGATCTGAGCAAGTGACCGTCCGCGGCCTGAGTGTTGCACTGATAGATGCTGAAAATAACTTGATAGGTCTAAAGGGCGCTATTCCTGGCCCTAAAAAGAGCCTTGTAACGGTGGTAGGAGCATAATATGGCAGAATCAAAATCTACTCCAGCTACAAAAAAGACAGCACCAACTCTACCAAAAGAGGTATTTGCGGTCGAGGTTGCAAATCATGACCTTGTGAAGCGTGCCTACGAAGCATATCTTGCAAACGGTCGTGAAAACTACGCTGTTACCAAAACTCGCGGCCTGGTTCGTGGTGGTGGTAAAAAGCCATGGCGCCAAAAAGGTACCGGACGCGCACGATTCGGTTCCTCACGTAACCCAATTTGGCGTGGCGGTGGTGTTGTATTTGGTCCAACCGGTAATGAAAACTACTCAAAAACTGTCCCTGTAAATCAAAAACGCCAGGCTCTTCGCCAGGCACTGACGTTGGCAAACCAATCTAATAAGGTTATTGTTGATCAATTTGCAAGTAAAGACGGCAAGGTAAAAGACACACTGGCCCTCTTGAAGAAGCATAGCCTGACTCGCCGCGTCCTGCTTGTTGTTGACAATAAAGACGCAATGATTGACCGTGCTACTCGTAATGTCGCGAATGTGAAAGCGGTGCAAGCGATGTACCTAAATGTATATGACGTTATGAATGCCGATGCAATTGTAATCACCACTCCTGCCGTTGAGATTGTTAAAAACTGGCTTGCTGAGAATAAGAAGGAGGCTGCAAATGCTTAACCTAAAACCACGCATGAGCGAAAAAGCTTATCAGCAAAGTCTGCTCAATCAGACATATGTATTTGTGGTACCAACTGAAGCTAATAAAGTGCAGATTAAAACTGCCGTAGAAGCACAATTCAACGTCACTGTTGAAGATGTAAATGTTGTTGTACAGCAAGGTAAAAAGGCTCGCTCGATTCGCCTCGGCAATCGCCGCGCTCGCCCAATTATTGGTACTCGTAAGAATATCAAGAAGGCCTATGTTCGACTGAAAGATGGCGATAGCATCAAGATCTTCGAAGAAGAGGAGGCAAAGAAATGAGTCATGAGTCAAGAGTTATGAGTCAAGTGTCTTCTGTTTTGAATTTTGAATTTAGAAATTCGGATTTGTTTAGTGTTTATGATTTAGCATTTGGTACTTATGACAACCAAAGGGAGGAAGTGTAATGGCTATTAAAGTACTCAAACCAACAACTCCCGGACGTCGCGGTATGACAAGCCAGGATTTTTCAAAGGTGACTACCAAGAAACCGCTGAAATCACTGCTTGTTGTGAAAAAACGCACCAATGGTCGCAATAACCAGGGCCGTATTACTGTTCGACATCGTGGTGGTGGCGCAAAACGCTTCTATCGACTGATGAACTTTAAGCAGCTTGATTTTGGTAAAGCTACCATTGAAGCGATCGAATACGATCCGAACCGTTCTGCCAACATCGCTCGTATTAAAGACGAAAATAACACCTATCACTATATTATCGCTAGCGGCGGTATGAAGGTTGGTCAGGTTATTACCATCGGTGAAAAAGCGGCCATTGAAGACGGCAACCGTTTGGCACTGAAAGACATCCCAACTGGTAGCTTTATTTACGGCATTGAAATGCAACCTGGCCGTGGCGCACAAATGGTGCGTTCAGCTGGCACAAAAGCACAGCTCACCGCCAAAGAGGGTGCCTATGCACAAGTGAAGCTTCCAAGTGGTGAAGTGCGCATGATCAATATCAACTGTATGGCGACGATTGGTAATGTAAGTAACGAACAACACCAGAACGTCAAAGTTGGTTCAGCTGGCCGTAAGCGAAACCTTGGCCGTCGTCCACAGGTTCGCGGGCTTGTTATGAACGCTGTTGATCACCCACATGGTGGTGGTGATGGTGGTTCTCACGGTGTTGGTCGTCCGCCTAAAACACCTTGGGGTAAGCCAGCATTGGGTTACCGCACACGTCGTAATAAGAAGACAGGTAAATTTATTGTAAGAAGCCGTCATCAGGCTAAGAGGAAATAATTATGAGTAGAAGTCTAAAAAAAGGACCATTTGTAGACCCGAAGCTCGCTAAGAAGGTGGCAGCTCTTGGTGCTGATGACCGTACGGTTATTAAAACTTGGGCGCGAGCAAGTACAATCAGCCCCGAAATGGTTGGTCGCACTATTGCTGTCTACAATGGCAAGGTGCACGTACCAGTTTTTGTAAGCGAGAATATGGTGGGTCATAAACTTGGTGAATTTTCACCAACCCGCAAGTTCCGTAAGCACGGGGGCAAGGAGAAGTAATCATGCCAGTATACGTAAAAGCACAAGCAAAAGGTGTACAAATGACTCCTCGTAAAATTGGCTTAGTTGCCAGTCTTGTTCGTGGACGTAGCGTGAATGATGCCCTAGTTATTCTTGAACACACGCCAAAACGTGCCGCATTACCACTGATCAAAGTGATTAATAGTGCCAAAGCAAATGCCGGTAATAATCATAATGTCCAAACTGACAACCTGCTGATTAAAGACCTGCACGTGAGCCCTGGCCCACACATGAAGCGATTCCGCCCAGTAGCTCGAGGTAGCGCGCATCCGTATCAGAAACGGACAACACATATCACGGTTATTGTTGCTGGTGAAGAAAAAGCGAAGCCAAAAGCCACGACAACGGTTAAAACGACGACTCCAAAAAAGACTGGAGCATCAAAATGAGTTATGAGTTAAGAGTGATGAGTCAAGATCTTCAAATTTCGAATTTTGAATTTGGTCATTTTTTGAAAAATGATAATTGTAAGTTGATAATTGCAACTGAAGGGAGCCTGTAATGGGACAAAAAGTAAATCCAATTAGTATGCGCCTTCAGGTTAATAAGCAATGGCGCAGCAAATGGTTTGCGGGTAAGAAAGAATACGCCTCATTCCTCAAACAAGATCTACAAGTGCGTCGAGAGATTGAAAAGAAGTTTGAAACGCGTGCTGTTATTGATCGTATTGATATCGAACGATCACCAAACCTTGTAACCGTCACCATCCACACCTCAAAGGCTGGTGTTGTAATCGGTCGCGGTGGTGTGGGTGCGCAAGAAATTAAGGCACTGTGCGAAAAAGTGCTACAAACAACAGTTCGTGTCAATATTGAAGAAGTAAAACGGCCTGAGCTTTCAGCTAAGCTGGTTGCTGAAAATATTGCACGTCAGCTTGAGCGCCGTATTGCCTTCCGCCGTGCCGTGAAGATGACTGCTGCCGCAACTATGCGCGCAGGTGCAAAAGGTATCCGTATTGAGGTTGCTGGTCGCTTGCAAGGTGCTGAAATGAGCCGCCGTGAAAAGCATATTGAAGGCAGCGTACCACTTCATACACTGCGAGCCGATATTGACTATCATGCTGCTCGTGCTAAGTACCCAGGTGCTGGTATCATCGGTGTGAAAGTTTGGATCTATAAAGGGGAGGTGCAGTAATGTTACTACCAAAGAAGACCAAATTTAGAAAAGTCCGCAAAGGTAAAAACGGTGGTATCGCAACTCGCGGAAACTATGTTGCTTTCGGTGATTACGGTCTCGTCAGCATGGGTAATGAACGTATTACTTCACGACAAATTGAATCTGCCCGTCAAGCTATGACTCGCTACATCAAACGTGGTGGTAAGGTGTGGATTCGCATTTTCCCCCATACTCCAGTTACCCGTAAGCCCCAAGATGTAAAAATGGGTAGTGGTAAAGGTAATCCTGAGTTCTTTGTGGCCAAAGTGAAACCAGGCACCGTCTTGTTTGAGATGGGTCGTGGCGTAACCGAAGAACAAGCTCGTGAAGCTATGCGTCTTGCGGCTCATAAATTACCGATTAAAACTAAGTTTGTCGTGAGGGAGCAGGCATAATGAAGGTTAAATTTCTCGATCTGAAAGATCTTCGCACAAAAAAACCTGCAGAACTCGATGCATACGTATCTGATATGCAGAAATACCGTGTTGAACTTCTTCATGCACTTCAAACTGGTAAAGAAAAAGGTACCCATCAACTCAGTTTAATTAAAAAGACCATTGCACGTGCACATACCGTTCGCGTGGCACAAGCAAAGGAAGAGGAGAAATAATATGGCCCGAAAACTAATCGGCACCGTTGTTTCTGATGTACAGGACAAGACTATCGTAGTCAAAACTGAGCGACGTGTCACACATCCGGTATATCGTAAACAGTATACGGTCAGTAAAAAGTATCAAGCCCATGATGAAAAAAATGAAGCTCAGCTTGGCGACAAAGTTTCTATTGTTGAAGTTCGACCGCTAAGCAAGCATAAAGCATTTCAGCTTGAGGCAATTGTAGAACGAAAAGAAGGCGCAGCCGAAGAAGTTGCCTCTGGAGGTGACGCATGATCCAACAGGAATCACGATTAAAGGTTGCTGATAACAGCGGCGCAAAAACAATTCTGTGTATTCGCGTACTCGGTGGCACCGGTAGGCGCTATGCACATGTTGGCGACGTTATTGTTGCAACAGTCAAAAGTGCCAGCCCAACAGGTAACGTAAAGAAGAAGTCAGTTGTCAAAGCTGTCGTCGTACGTACCACGAACACGATTCGCCGCAAAGATGGCTCTACTATTAAGTTTGATGAAAATGCCGCAGTAATTTTAGCTGAAGATAAGCAGCCAAAAGCTACCCGTATTTTTGGCCCGGTACCACGTGAATTACGTGATCTTGGCTATAGTAAAATCATCAGTCTTGCACCGGAGGTACTCTAATATGGCACAATTACGCTTAAAAAAAGGTGATCTCGTCAAGGTGATTGCTGGTAGCCACAAGGGTAAGACCGGTAAGATCGTTGCCGTGGTTCCAAAAGAAAATGCCGTGAAAGTTGAGGGTATTAACATTGTGAAGCGACACGTGAAGCCGAGTATGCTTTCACCACAAGGTGGTATTGTCGATGTTCATCAAGCATTTGATGTGAGTAAGGTAGCCCTGATTCAGACTGGTAAAAAAGACACCACCAGCCGAGTTGGGTATGTAGTAAAGAAAGACGGCACAAAAGTACGCGTTATGCGACAAGCTGCAAATAAGGAGATTGATTCATGAGTAAAGATACGAGCACTACTGTAGTGCCACGTCTGAAGACTCAGTTTAAAACGAGTATCGTTTCTGATCTCAAAGAAAAGCTGAGTCTCGACAATCTGCACCAGGTTCCTGAACTTGAAAAGATTGTTATTAATGTTGGCCTTGGTCGTAGTAAAGACGACAAGCGGATGTTTGAAGCCGTTCGCACAACACTGCGAAAAATTACCGGTCAACAGCCCGTTGATGTGATTGCTAAAAAATCAATCGCAAGCTTTAAAATTCGTGCCGGTATGAATACTATTGGCATGAAGGTAACACTTCGCGGTGATAAAATGTATGAATTTCTCGATCGCCTCACCAACATCGTGCTGCCTCGTGTACGAGATTTTCACGGCGTTAACCCGAAGGCTTTTGACCCACAAGGCAACTACAGCTTAGGCCTGACTGAACAATCAGTCTTTCCAGAACTGACCTTTGAAGATATTGCCCAGCTGCATGGCCTACAGATCAACTTTGTAATTAAAAATGGTACTCCTGAAAACTCAAGAGCACTACTTGAAAGCTTTGGCATTCCATTTGAGAAGGGAGCTCAAAGATGAGTTATGAGGTAAGAGTTATGAGTCAAGAGTTTCCTGTTTTGAATTTTGAATTTAGAAATTCGAATTTGTTCAGTATTTGTAATTTAGAGTTTGGTGCTTACACCGACCGAAGGAAGGTGGCGTAATGGCTAAAAAATCTGCAATTGCTCGCGACCTTAAGCGACAAAAAATGATAGAAAAGCATGCTGCAAAGCGCGCTGAGCTGAAAAAAATTGGTGATGCTGAAGGGCTGGCAAAATTACCGCGCAACAGTAGTCCAACTCGTTGGAAAAACCGCTGCGGTGAAACCGGCCGACCACGTGGTTATATGCGAACCTTTGGTCTGAGCCGTGTTGCTTTTCGAAGGCATGCAAGCCAAGGTGAAATTCCTGGTGTAACAAAGGCAAGTTGGTAAGGAGTATGAGTATGGTATCTACAGATCCAATAGCAGACATGTTAACTCGTATTCGAAATGCAGCGAGTGTTAATAAAAACGAAGTACGTCTTCCACATTCAAATATCAAAGAGACAGTTGCACGCGAACTTGTGAAGAATGGTTTCCTTGATAGTGTGGTGATTGAAAAGGGTTCACCCCGTAATCAAATCATCATTACTATTAATAAAGCTGGCTCACCAGTCAAGTTCACCGAACTTACCCGTGTCAGTACTCCAGGACGTCGCATGTACACAAGCGTCAATAAGATCCCTCGCATCAAGAATGGACGTGGCATTGTGCTACTTTCAACTTCTAAGGGTGTTATGAGTGGGCTTGAGGCGACAAAAATGCGTCTTGGCGGTGAAATAATTTGTAAAGTATATTAGAAAGATAAGGATTTAATACTATGAGTCGAATCGGAAAACTACCAGTAGAAATTCCTGCTGGCGTGACAATTACGGTCGATAACGAGCTCATCAAGGTTGTTGGCCCAAAGGGTAGCCTCGAAGAGAAGTTATTGCCTCACGTCACGGTTGATATAAAAGAAAATATTCTTACCGTCACACGTAAGAGTGATGAGAAGATATCTCGAGCACAGCACGGCTTAATGCGATCACTCATCAACAATATGGTTGAAGGTGTCACAAAAGGCTTTGAAAAGAAGCTTGAAGTCAACGGCGTGGGCTTCAAAGTAGCTCTGCAGGGTAGTACGCTAGTACTCAACCTTGGCTTTTCACACCCAATCGAAATCACTGCCCCAGAAGGCATCACACTGGCCGTTGATAAAATGAATATTTCTGTACAAGGAATCAGTAAGCAGCAGGTTGGCCAAGTGGCTGCCGATATTCGTGCTTTAAAGAAGCCTGAGCCGTACAAGGGTAAAGGTATTAAGTATGAGGGTGAATACATCATCCGTAAGGCTGGAAAGACAGGAGCGAAGTAATGAATCGTCTAGATCATAAACGAGACAACAAACGTATTCGTAAACAGCGCGTGCGCAGTACCGTTAAGGGTACCGCTGAACGACCTCGATTAAGCGTTCATATCAGTAACCGCCATGTTAGCGCACAGATTATTGATGATACCGTCGGTAAAACGCTTGTTTCCAGCGCGACAACACAAAGCAAGACTGCAAAAGGCAGCATGAGCGAACTCTGCACTATTGTCGGTACTGATATTGCAAAAAAAGCAGTCAAAGCAAAAATCACCACGGTAGTATTTGACCGCAATGGTCGTTCATACCAAAAACGACTGAGCGCACTTGCTACTGCGGCTCGAGAAAATGGATTGGAGTTCTAATATGGCAGATATGAAGCAACCACGAGTTGAAGAACCAAAAGAATTTGAAGAAGTAGTTATTAATATTGACCGTGTTTCACGTGTTGTCAAAGGTGGACGACGCTTCCGTTTCAAAGCGCTAGTTGTTGTTGGTGACGGCAAAAAACGTGTTGGCGTGGGCGTTAGTAAGGGCGCCGACGTGCAGGCAGCAGTAGCAAAAGCTACCTCAGTTGCTAAAAAGAATCTTATGGAAGTACCGATTTTCAAGGCTACCATTCCACACGATGTCTATGCCAAGGTTGGCGGTGCAAAAGTATTACTCAAGCCAGCCGCACCAGGTACCGGTATTATTGCTGGTGGAACTGTACGGGCAATTTTGAACGTAACCGGCATCCATAACGTCCTTTCTAAGTCGCTCGGTAGCACGAACAAAGTAAACGCTGCTTATGCAACGCTTGAAGCACTCAGGCAATTACAGCCAAAAGATAAGTGGGTCACCAGTCGGGAGACTCCTAAAAAAGAAGTTGCCAAGAAGGTCTCTACAAAAAGTGCAGCCAAGGGAGAAAAGTAATGAAGTTTCATCAATTAGACATGCAGAAAAAACAGTCTAAAACGCGTGTTGGTCGCGGTATTAGTGCGGGCAAAGGTAAAACAGCTGGTCGTGGTACTAAAGGCCAGAAGGCTCGTACCGGTAAGAAATTACGTCCGGGCTTTGAGGGTGGACAAAATCCGCTGATGATGCGCATTCCAAAACTCAAAGGCTTCAAGAGCAAGCGCGCAAAAGCACAAGTGGTTTATACCGACAATCTCGCATTGGTTGCGGGCAAAACAGTTGATAACACAACCATGGCTGAAGCAGGACTGATTGCGACACCATTTCACGCAGTGAAGATCATCACTCGCGGTGATGTCAGTAAAGCATTTACCGTAAAAACCCAAAACGCAAGCCAAACCGCAATTGCTGCAATTGAAAAGGCAGGCGGTACTTTTACGGCCGTACCAGTGCCGCAACGACCATCTGCAGATGATAGCTCATCTGAAAAGTAGGTTCTAGCCGATGGGCTTTAGAGCTATTCTAAAGCCTGGAACCTAGTACCTCACTACCGAAACTGTTATACTACATATAATGCAACGAGAGGGAAGAATACCGTGGGTTGGAAGACAATCAAGAAATCACTAAAGAATAAAGACATGCAAAAACGCATGCTGATTGTAATCATGCTGATTGTAATCTACCGCATGCTCTCGCACATCCCGGTACCTCTAGCTGAACCAACCCAGCTGAAACAACTGATTAACAACCTGTTCAGTTCTCAGCAATTACTCGGATTCTTTGACCTGCTTTCAGGCGGTGCACTTTCTAGTCTCTCGATTATGCTGATGGGGTTGGGCCCGTACATTAACGCTTCAATTATTATGCAGCTGCTGACCAAAGCTATTCCACAGCTGGAAGAAATTCAGCAAGACGGTGAAACTGGTCGTCGAAAAATAACCCAGTGGACTCGTATTATTACCGTACCGCTGGCGATTATGCAATCAGTTGGTTTGATCTTACTGATCCGTCAACAGGCTGGAGGTCAGCTGGGTATTGATATCACCGCTAACACCAGTATTTTTCAGTGGGTTCTGATGATTACAGCCCTGACTGGTGGTTCAATGTTGCTCATGTGGATTGGCGAGCTGATTACTGAGCAGGGAATTGGTAATGGTATCAGCTTGTTAATTTTTGCCGGTATTGTTGCGCAATTACCTACAACTGCTGGAACACTTGTAAATACCGTCACTGGTAATCAATCAAAACTTGATGTCTTCGGCTGGTTTACGCTGCCGGTAAGTGGTGTTGGGCTAGCAATCACTGGGGCTATTCTTGCCGCTACTGTTATTGTGACCTACCTTGTCGTTAAATTGAATGAAGCACAGCGAATTATTCATGTCAGCTACGCCAAGCGCGTCCAGGGCAACCGAGTTTACGGTGGAGTTGGCACGATCCTACCGGTTAAGCTTATCACTGCTGGCGTTATCCCTATTATTTTTGCGGTAGCCTTCTTGAGCATTCCTCAGTTTGTCGGGCAACTAATTCAGGGTCATTCGACTCAATGGGTAGCTGACTTGGGTAGAAACCTGACCATTTGGTTTGCGCAGCCTGGCACGCAGCAAGCGGCAAGCAACAACCCTATTAATGTGTATGTCTATCCGCTGGTATACTTCTTACTGATCTTTGCGTTTACCTATTTTTATACTGGCGTAGTATTTAATGCAAAAGAAATTGCCGAAAACCTGCAAAAACAAGGCGGATTCATTGATAAAATTCGACCTGGTGAACAAACCGAAAAGTATCTCACTAAAATTGTTGGCCACCTCAACCTGTTTGGTGCTACCAGCCTTGGACTTCTTGCAATTCTCCCGTTGTTTGTAGAGCGCATTCTTGGCACAACTTCACTCACCATTGGTGGTACCGGACTGCTCATTGTTGTATCAGTTGCCCTGGAAACCCTCCGTCAGCTCGAATCCCGAGCCCTCATGGTTACCTACGACCAAGACTATTGACATTATATTCAATATTTAGTATAATTATAGTATATGGCTGCATCAAATAACAGACTGTTTCTAACGGACGGCTACATGGCTGATATCACCGCTGGTGAATTTACACCATCATGTGACCCTGCAAGAGCACATTGTCTATCAAGATTGATACTCGCGACTTCCGAGATTGGTACATTCAACGACGCGCCAAACGATACCCCGACAACAGCCCTGTTGGGTCACCATTCATCAAGTAGCTACCAACCTTCATGGGGTAGAGGTATTACCAGTCAAACTTTTCATAGAGTTGATCAACGTGCACCAAATATATTTGAAGTAACAGGCGTCAGACTCTCTGCTCCCGCAACGGGCGAAACATTTACCTTGCAAAAAACCAGTGACCACACGGCTTCACTACAAGAACTTGATCTGGATTTTAGCCTGACGCTCGGACCTGGTTTACGTGAATCTCGGGAACTTATCACATACTTAACACAGTCGTTTTTTGATCAGAATGTGCTTTTAGATAAATAACTCTTTACTTTATCTGTTGACTTCTGTATAATTGGCTATTGTAACTTATGGCTGTTAACAAGGAAGTAATCCAACTCGAAGGAAAAGTGATTGAAGCGCTTCCAAGTGCTCAGTTTCGCGTAGAGCTCGAGAACGGCCATCAGATCATCGCCCACGTGGCTGGTAAAATGCGTAAGCACTATATCAAACTCGTTGCCGGCGATAGCGTGACGGTTGAGTTAACCCCTTACGATCTTACAAAGGGCAGAATCACCTACCGCAAATCATAATCATCAAATTAATCTATACGTAAGGAGTTTACGTGAAAGTACGTGCAAGCGTCAAAAAGATTAGCCCCGATGACCAACTAGTGCGCCGCAAAGGCAGACTATACGTCATCAACAAGAAGAAACCTAAGCACAAGCAGAGGCAAGGTTAGTTATGGCTCGAATATCAGGTGTAACTATTCCAACCGAAAAGCAGGTGCAAATCAGCCTTACCTACGTGTATGGCATTGGTCCAGCGCATGCCAAATCAATTTTGGAAGCAACCAAAGTAAATCCCACAACTCGTGTGAAAGATCTTACCGAAGCAGAGCTCGATGCTATTCGATCTGAAATCGATAAGAACTACACCGTTGAAGGTGATTTACAGCGTATTGTTTCAGGCAATATCAAGCGTCTGAAAGATATTCAGACATACCGTGGCGTTCGACACAAAGCTGGTTTACCAGTTCGTGGTCAACGCACCCGCACGAATGGTCGTACGAAGCGTGGTAAACGTGTTGCTGTTGGCGGCACACAGAAGAAAGCTGCGTCAAAGACGTAGAATATAGGAAAGAATACTATGGCAGAAACTACGACAGTAAAAAAGAAGAAGGCAAAGCGAGTTGTGCCTGCAGGCCAACTGCACGTCAAAGCTACGTTTAACAACACGATCATCACCGTCACCGACAAAAAAGGTGAAGTTATTGCAACCGCCAGCGCTGGTGCATGCGGCTTCCGTGGCAGCAAAAAAGGTACAGCCTATGCTGCACAAATTGCCAGTGAAAAAGCACTGACCGCTGCAAAGCAAAATAATAGCCTCCGCGCTATCGATGTCTTTTTGAATGGAATCGGGCAGGGTCGCGATGCAGCAATCCGCGCAGCAATGACCGTTGGCATTGATGTGGAAAGCATTACAGATAAAACAGGTGTTCCGCATGGCGGAGTTCGACCGCGAAAGGCACGAAAGGTTTAAGCATGGCACGAGATCGATCTCCAATTGTGAAACAAAGCCGTCGAGAAGGGTATGCACTACACCCGAAGGCGCATAAAATTATGGCTAAGCGTACGACTATTCCAGGTGAACATGGTGGCGGACGTCAAAGTAAGCCCAGTGGCTACGCATTGCAACTTCGCGAAAAACAGAAAGTTCGTCGCTTGTACGGTCTGCTAGAAAAGCAATTTAGCAACCTCATGAAAGAAGCGGATCGCACCAAGGGCCAAAGTGGTCATATTCTATTGCAACTTCTGGAACGCCGCTTTGATAACGCCGTGTACCGTGCAGGTTTTGCTACCTCACGACGCGCAGCACGTCAGCTTGTTGGTCATGGGCACTTTATGCTAAATGGCCGTCGAGTTGACATTCCTTCTATTCGCCTTTCAGAAGGTGATGAAATTACCGTACGTCCAAAAAGTGCAACTAACGAATACTTCAAGGAATTGGCTGAAGTCGCAGCAGCTTCGAATCAACCAAAACTTGGATGGCTGGTTAGTGATGTAAAGAAGAAAACTATTAAAGTTACCGGTCTGCCAACTCGAGAAGAAGCAGAACCAGATATTAATGAGCAACTAATCGTTGAGTACTACTCACGCTAAGTAAAAGGAGCTATACGCTATGTCAAAAATGATTCATAATCCAACCCTAGCATCAGTAGACGATCACTCAGCAACAAGTGCTACATTTGTTATTGAGCCGTTGCACACAGGTTACGGCATGACGCTTGGTAACAGCTTGCGCCGCGTATTACTTTCAAGTGTTGCCGGTGCTGCCGTTTGTGCATTCAAAATTGAAGGCATTACCCACGAATTCACCACAGTTGAAGGCGTCAAAGAAGATGTTGTCGATATCATGCTTAACCTCAAACAGGTTCGTTTTAAGGTATTCTCAGATGAACCACAGATAGTTCGTATCGAAAAGAAGGTAAAGGGCGAAATTACCGCTGCAGATATCAAGACAACCGATCAGGTAGAGGTTGTAAACCCAGATCAGCTGATTGCAACACTCGACAGCAATAAGCCGTTTGTAATGGATATCGTGGTAGAAACCGGTCGAGGCTACCGCACCATAGAAGCAACTCCTGCCGCTAGTCGTCCGAGCGATATGATTGCCGTCGACGCAATCTTCAGCCCGGTACTACGCGTTCGCTACAAAGTAGAAAACACTCGTGTTGGTCAAATGACTGACCTCGATAAGCTACTGCTTACCGTCGATACTGACGGCTCACTAACACCGCGTGAGGCCTTCGAGCAAGCTTCTGCGATCTTGGTGAATCAATATGCCGCACTGGCAGGTAGCACAACCGTAGCTGCAGCACAGCCACTGACACACGCCAATGTGAACGACGAAGCAGCAGAGCTTATGACTCCAATTGAAGATCTGAATCTGACTGCCCGAACCGCAAATGCACTGCTCAACAATGGTATTAAAACTATTGGCGACCTTGTCACGCTTGGTGAAATTGAACTACGTGAACTAAAGGGATTTGGTAGCAAAGCTCTTGATGAAGTTAAAGACAAAATGGCAGAATTGGAGTTCTAAATGCATCGTCACGGATATCAAGGTCGTAAATTAGGAAGAGAGCGAGATCAACGCGTTGCGCTCATTCGTAGCCTTTCAGTTGCATTAATTGAACATGGCAGCATCGAGACAACTCTTCCAAAAGCTAAAGAGCTCCGACCGGATTTTGAAAAGCTCGTTAGCAAAGCTAAAAAGGGCGATCTGCACAACCGTCGTATGATCGTAACCGCTCTAGGTAGCGTACCTGCAGCCCATAAGCTTGTTGATCAGATTGCACCAGCTATGCAACGCACGAGCGGTTACCTGAGAATAGAACGAACTTCACTCCGTCGAGGTGATAACACCCAGATGGCACGAATTAGTTTTGTCGATGACATCACCGCAAAGCCTGAAGCGCAAACAAAGGCTGCTCAGGCTACTGCAAAACCAGCTCCTAAAAAAGCTGTTAAGAAAGAGGAGAAAAAGTAATGAATAAAACTTACTCCGCAAAACCATCAGAAGTAACTCGTCGCTGGATACTGATTGATGCTTCAGAAGCACCACTCGGCCGTATCGCAACAGTGATTGCAACCTACCTAACCGGTAAAAACAAGGCAATGTTCACATCACACATAGATTGCGGCGACTACGTTGTCGTAACGAATGCTGCAAAGTTGGTTGTGACGGGTAACAAACTGGCTGACAAAAAATATTACCGTTACAGCGGTTTCCCAGGCGGCATGAAAGAAATGACTTTGGAACAGAAACTTGAAAAAGATCCTGCCAGTGTTATTGAACTAGCCGTTAAGGGCATGCTTCCAAAAAATAAGCTAGCATCTGAACGTCTGGCGCGCCTTCGCGTGTTTGCCGATGAAAACCACGGCCATGCTGCTCAGAAACCAGAAAAGATTACTGTGAGTAATAAGCAGGCTGAAAGGGGTCTATAATGGCTAAGAATGAATATTTTTACGGTCTTGGCCGTCGCAAGAGTGCAACCGCACGAGTTCGTCTTGTTGGCGGTAAGGGAGTCGTAACCATTAATGAAACTCCAGTGAGCGAATATTTTAATGGCAACGAAGCCTTTGTCTACGAGCTTATGGAACCACTTCGCTTACTGCAAAAAACCGATAATTTTGATATCAGTCTGAAGATCGAAGGCGGTGGGCATCATGCTCAAGTTGGCGCAAGCAAATTAGCAATCGCCAAAGCACTGAGTGCCATGAGCGACGACCTGCGTTCAACCCTGAAGAAAGCCGGCTTGCTGAAACGTGATCCTCGTGAAAAAGAACGTATGAAGCCAGGCCTGAAGGGTGCTCGACGTAAAGAACAGTTTTCAAAGCGTTAGTTATTTCGTATTTTGGGTTTACAAAAAGACACCGCAATTACAACCGGTGTCTTTTTTATCCGTACTATTACCCTTATGGAATAGTCGCAGCCTTATAACATTGTTGAACATGCCTCGTAATATCACCTTAAACGGAGGTAGTATTCGCTCATGCTTACATATTGTGCGCTCATGCAAGTTGTGATATGGTGACTAGTAGTTCTATAACTCATGTAACTCATGCGAGGAGTGCACAATATGGTATACCGACATAAAATTGGTCTCATCAAAACAGTGAATCAAAAAATTGTCACCACGGTCGCAACACTGCTTATTCTTGTCAGCCCCCTATTAAGTACCGTTACAGCCCTCGTACCACAGCGGGCAAATGCCGCCCAAATTACTGACAAAGTTGTGATCAACGAGATCAAACCGGCTACGGGCACGGCAGAAAAGTGGGTTGAGCTATACAACCCGACCGCAAGCACCGTCAATATGTCATCGTGGCGGCTAGTGCGTGAGACATCTCCCGGTAATTACTCGACGTTTACTACCGTTTTTACTGCTGGTACCACCCTAGCACCACATAGCTACCACACGGTTACATCAACAAGCGCTCCGTTGCCGCAAACCAGCAATGGTCCAGTTCAGCTTTGGACTAATACCCCGGGCACTTCGGGCACGCAAGTTGACAGTGTCGACTATGGGAGTGGTGTTGCTATTGGGGGAAGTTACGCCCGCATCTACGATGCAAGTACCGATTTTGAAGTCCGATCAGACACCAATGTTACCAAAAATGCCAGTAACGGGTCAGCACCAGTGCCGTTCGCACCTCCAACCGCAGCGTCGTCAACAACACAGGTAATTCGACAAGCTGATTTTGCAAATAGCATGTCAACCTGGACATATCAAGATGACAACACCAGTGTGGCTACGCCATCTGCAACTGAAAATCATAAAATTACTGCCAATCCATCGCCATCATTAGGTAATAGTGGTGCGGTTCGACTACAGGCAAGCGAAAGCGGTCAACGCTGGAATCTCGCCAGTCTACAATATTCTGGTAAAAAGTTGGCCGATATTGCTGCACTGGGTTTTGATATTTACACAGATTCTCCAAGCAGCGCATATCTGAACCTTGATATTGACTTTAATCACAGCAGCCTCAGTGGTTGGCAGGGTCGGCTGGTATATATTCCAGTTGGCAACACTGCTAGTAGTTGGAGCAGTCAAGAAGCGGTTGCAAGCAATGGTCTCTGGAAGTGGTCTCGTATGGTGACCGGAGCAGTTGCACAGTGGCCCGATGGAAATGCCGCAGAATCACGCACCTGGAATGATATTATGACTGCATTCCCCGAAGCTCGTCTCACCGGAATCGATAATGCAGCATTTGGTAGCCTCTACCTTCGCACTGACGGGGTCAGTACAACCTATTACGACAATGTATATCTTGCGACATCCAGTCAAAATATTACATATAATTTTGAGCAGACATTTAGCGGGGGTACATCTGCATTTATTGGCTCGCCAAAGTATGTTCGCGCCGATCATGCCAATGATACCTCGGGCGCAGTCCGTGTTCCGGGCGAAGCCGAGGCAGTACGATTTAACTTTACCGGCGCACATACGCTTTCGCAGACTGTTGGAGTCGACGACCAACATACACAGGCTGGACAGTGGCCCAACGCACAAGGTGAGAGACAGTTCCGTGCTCACATCGCCCTACCAGCTGGTGCATACAACCTCACGGCGGAGTACCAAGTAGACGACACCTGGTATCCCGTGACTGGTGATACAACCGCTTACTCGCTTGATTTACCGTGGGCAACATATGCCATTCCATCATCAACCGCCCATATCTTCCGATCAAGCGATAATCCGGTACGTGTACGTGTCGACGATCAATACTACCAGTTTAAACACCTCCTCAGTACGGTCAATGGCGTCACGTTTGCGGTTTTACGAGAACAATGTGATCTCAGACAAGCTGGCAATTATCTTTTATGCGATGTGAACACCGCAACAAGTCAAACCATCGGCACCACTTCTTATCCAGCCTGGATTCCGCTTGCTGAAGGTAGCTATACGGCAACTACCACAACCTACACCCAGGCCAACAACCGTAAAGACGACATTGTAAGCCTGCCGTTTATCATTGATACAACACGACCAACCCTTTCTAACTTCGTGATTACAACACCTCAATCAACATACGGTAGTGTAATCGACGTCAGTGCCGATGCCTCAGACGCAAATGGGGTTGAGTATGTTAAATTTTACCTCACGAGCCCCAGAATATCTGACGGAGCCTGCGACGGTAATGGTACACAGCAACGTATTGAATTTGATACCATCGCTAGCGGCACAACATATCACGCAACCTTCGACACCAGCGTACTAAATGGCGAGTACTGTCTGAATGCCGTTGCAAAAGACAACTCCAGCCACAGTAGTCAGCCAATTTTACGACTGAAAGTTAGCCTCGATAATGCCGCTCCAATATGGAATGCCGACCCAGTACACAGTTCTCCGCTCAACGATGCAGTTGTGAATGAAGGTGACGAGATTCTCATGCAATGGGAAGACGCGACTGATGCCAGCACGGTCAGCTACTACTACAATGTCTCTGCCCTAAGCCCGGAAACCGAAGGTAGCGACAATCACCTTACATATCCGTTCTATATGCCGTTTGGGCCGTTTACAGTATCCCAGATGTCGGCAACTGGTACTGCGCCGGGAACATATTACTGGCAAGTAAAAGCTTGCGATGCGCTGGGTAATTGTACACCATGGACAGATCCCTGGAAGGGTTCGGTTGTGAGCGAAGAGGAAGAAGAAACGCAAACGCCAACCACTTCGAACAATACCCCCTCACAAGGTAGTAGCGGATCACCCAGTACATTTATAGCGACTTCGGGTGCGCCCATTACGCCCACCGGAACATTCCAAAACTTTGGCTTTGTACCAACCCAAATTACGGATGAGGTTGTAAGTGCCCAACCAAATACGGCTGAAGTCTTGGGAGTCACCGATGAACAAGACAGTGGCAATATTCTTGGCGCCGAAGATTCACTTGCCAAAAACGCACCAGAAGCCACCAATGGTGTAGTAGACCTGATGGGAGCTAACTGGTATTGGATTTTAGCCGGACTCGGAACACTTGGTCATCTCTGGTGGATTGTCGCAGCCAAACGTCGCCATAGTGCGCAGTAGTAGCGGGTGAGTCAAGCGTTAGTTTTATAACCATGAGCGTGATATACTTTCTGATGTAAAACAATATCGCCATGGCAGCAAAAAAACGAACACATTCTGGGCTAGTGCAGTGCAAGAAATCTCATAATCATCTTGTCTGTTGGATACCACTTGGAAGAAAGAAAAAACTCACCGTACTTGAAATGTGGCTGGTGCCAAATCAGTACAATAACCACCACCCCCATTTACTCAGATTACCCGGACTGGCATGCATTGCCCTAATTTTGCTAGGCCTACAGTTTCTTTATAATGTACGAACGACTGGTGTCTCACAGATTCTTGGTTATGCAACCAATGTATCTTCACAGGCCATCACAGCTGATATTAATAACGCAAGACTAGAGCAGAACCTTGCACCGCTACAAACCGATCAGAATCTTAATGTAGCCGCCAGCCTCAAGGCAAATGACATGCTACAAAGAGACTACTGGTCACACAACGCACCTGACGGTACACAACCGTGGCAGTGGTTTAAGCTAGCCGGCTACTCCTATACATATGCCGGGGAAAACCTCGCAAAAGATTTCAACACATCGGCTGGTGTCACAAATGCCTGGATGCATTCTCCTACACATCGAGATAATATGCTGGGCTCTCATTACACCCATGTTGGCGTAGCAGTTGTTAACGGGACCCTGCACAACAACCAAACAACACTGGTTGTCGCATTATTTGGCGCACCCGCTCCACAAACTGACGACCTTGACCATGCAGCCAGTGTTGCCACCACGGCAGCCGCCGCGTCAGGTTCTACTATTTTTACCAATCCCGCACGTATTGATATTATCTTCAATCCCCTGAGTTTGCTCACACTCACCATCTTACTTTCAGTATTTGCCGTTGCCGCTCTAACACATTGGCACTACATAAAATTACCCAAGAAGCTCCGAAAGTCCTGGTACCAGCACCATGCACTCTACACAGCACTCATAGCACTGCTATCAATAGGTTATATCGTCTACATCCTGACCTCAGGTACTATATAAGTGCTTGTGCTCTATTGACTTACGTGTTATAATCCAATTTATGTTCGCTCAGACACACAGCAATAACCGTTATTGGTTTACCGACTTTCAACAGGCGGTGTATTCCTATTTACGATAAGAATAATATGAACAATGATAACAAACCGCCTCACTGGCGGTATTTTTAATACGAAAGAGAGATAACTATGAATCAAGAAGCATTAACACGAGGAGAAGTCGGCGATTTAATTGCGGCTCATCACCCCCTGAAGATAACGTACCGGAGTCTGCTGGTACGACAAATACGCGACGCCGCGCAGCCAGCAGGGAACATTACGGTGGTTGGTTTTGAAGATTTAATGGCAAAAGCTATACAAGATACCCTTCAGATACCTGTCAACGTGCTCGGCGCACTGACTATTAGCACCGAACTGGAAACCAATGGACTCTACGTGATAAAATCACCTGATGCCGACAGTGCTCAGGCTATTCTTGGGAACCAAAGAACCGGGCCAGGCGCTCATCCAGTCAATGGAATTGCCCGTATTGTATGTGTAGAGAAGCCGCAATAACGTATAATGGAAAATAATATGAGTAAACAACTTCAACACATTCAGAATAAGCTGGTCATTTTAACAGGGCTTCGGGCAAATAATGATCTGCATATTGGCAATTACTTCGGTGCGCTATTGCCACTGATTGATATGGCCAAAAAGCAGGCAGGGGAGTATCAGATTAATCTGTTTGTGCCTGATCTGCATAGCTTCACGACACCAATTGATCACAGTCAGCTGCAAGAACAAATTATGCATAATCTACGACTGTTTGTCGCCGCCGGCTTGCCGCTCAATAACCCTGATGTGCACATCTACCGTCAAAGCTATGTTCCGGCTCATTCAGAACTCACCTTGATTTTAAATTCTTTCACCGGCATGGGCGAAATGGAGCGCATGACGCAGTACAAAGACAAATCTGCCAAACTGGGCAATGATCGTGTGACGGTTGGTTTATTTGATTACCCAGTACTGATGGCCGCAGATATTTTACTGTACGGCGCCACCTACGTGCCAGTAGGTGATGACCAATCGCAACACCTTGAAATTACTCGTGATCTCGGTCAGCGACTCAATACCAAATTCAGCCAGGAACTATTCACCATTCCAAAGTCCGTCAAAGAACAGCATGAATTTTTTGACAAAGAACAGGGTCTCAGAATTAAGGATCTCGCAGATCCAACCAAAAAGATGAGCAAGTCTGATGAAAGCGACAAAGGAATCATCTTCCTCGGTGACGATCCACAAACCGCCGCCAAAAAGGTTATGAGCGCCACCACTGATAGCGTCGGTGCTATCAATGACGACCAGCAGAACCAGCCCGGTATCAGCAACCTCCTTCAAATACTCGCCCTACTACAAGGAACCTCCCTGCAAGAAGTTACAGCGCACTACCAAGGCAAAACACAGTACGGCGAGTTGAAAAAAGCCGTTGCCGAAGCCGTAGAATCATTCCTCACCGATTTCCAAGCAAAACTCGCAGCGGTAGACGAAGCAGCACTACTCGCCAAACTGCAGACTTCAGAAGAAGCAATGAACAAAATCGCCAACCAAACCCTCCTCAACGTTCAAAAAGCAGTAGGCCTCCGGTAGATGCTTGAGCTGTCATCTAATACCATAAAAGTTCTTGGAATATTCGGGCGGCTTTCTTCTGAGCAAGAGGCATTCTTCGACGGACTTGAAAAGCAGTATAGTAAGAAACCAGATGGCGATGAGTATAAGATATTTCGTCACCTGACGCTGACATTTATATCTGACGCAACTGTCAGTGATGTACGTAGTCAACTTGATGTATTGAAGGATCTCAGGCGATTTCTACCACTCAAGGCTCGCATCAAAAATACTTTTATTAAAGATGAGGAGTCTTTGCCTGGCGCCGAACACATTGCGGTCGAATTTGAGCTTTCTGAAACCAAAAAAGTTGTTGATTTTGTTCGCGAGCGCTGTGGTGGCACCACCGTTGCGACATGGTACACAAAAGTGATTTGGTTTGTACCCAAAGAACATCAAGCAGCTGCTATCAATCAGTTATCTACCCTGAAAGAACTAGAGTTTACCGATTTTTATCTTGTAGCCAACAAACAAGATGACGCAAACGTAATATATACTACCAGTGCTTTTGAGAAATAATATGATCACACAAGGGATATACGAGCACTATAAAAGTACCGTAGAAGAACGGAGATACTATCAGGTACTTCTTCTATCACGTGACGAGCACTCTCACGATATATTAGTGCATTATCAGCCACTGTATTGGAAGAACGAAGGCGGGATTTACAATGACGGGATCACCGTTTGGACCCGTACCTTAAAAAACTTTACCCAAGAGGTTGAGTGGAACGGTAAAACTATGCCGCGTTTCAAGCTGATCAGTAGTACAATATAAGTAATGAAGATTGTTGTGACTGAAGAATATGTTAATGAGCGGCTTGATAAGGCTGTGGCGATGGCGTATCCCGAACATTCGCGAGCAAGCATTGAAAAACTAATCACCAGCGACGATATTACCGTCAACGGTGAAGTCAAACCCACGCGGTATAAATTAAAGCAAGGTGATGAAGTGCAGGTTAACTTTACGCAGCTTGAGCGACCAATCGAAGATATCACGCTGCCGATTGTTTATGAAGATGAAGATGTTGTTGTGCTCAATAAACCTACTGGTGTACTGACTCATTCAAAAGGTGATTTTAATAAAGAAGGAACGGTCGCGACGTTCTTAAGGCAGCACTGCAGTGTCATTCCCGGCTCCGATCGGGAATCCAGTCAAAAGAGTAGTGTTGAAGATCAAGATTTTTGGCAATCTAACCGAGCGGGAATTGTTCATCGACTAGATCGCGGAACAAGTGGACTTATAATCTGTGCTAAAAATAAAGAGACACAAGACTACCTTCAGGGGCAGTTTTCAAAACGGAATGTTAAAAAAACATACCTCGCGGTGATTGCCGGTGAATTACCTGAAAACGAAGGGTTCATTAATGTGCCAATCGAACGTAATCCCAAGAAACCAGCCACCTTTCGAGCCGGTATCAACGGTAAGTCAGCGCAAACATACTTTAAAGTTATGCAGTTTAGCGGCACATATTCAATTGTAGAATTAAAGCCCGTGACTGGCCGCACACATCAACTGCGTGTGCATTTAGGTTATTTGCAGCATCCCATTGTAGGCGATGAATTTTACAATGGTGAAAAGGCCTCACGCCTAATGTTGCACGCCCAACAATTAGAACTAACGCTGCCCAATCGAGAACGTAAGATTTTTACCGTAGCTATGCCGCCCGAGTTTAAGAAGTATGCATAATTATGAATATCGTTCTGCACCCCCGAACTAAATCTGCCCTTGAAAACTATCTGAAACATGCGGCCCAGACCTTTATTCTATCTGGTAGCGAAGGAAACGGCAAATACTACACTGCAACGTGGCTTGCACGCGCAATTGGCGGTACTTTGTACACTGTACAACCCCTTGAAGACAAAAAAATAATTTCCATAGATCAAATTCGAGCACTGTATGCTCTCACGCAAACAGATGTAAAATTAGTAATCATCATCAAAGATGCTCACACCATGGGTCATGAAGCACAAAATGCCTTTTTGAAGCTTCTTGAAGAGCCGTCTAAAAATACTTTTTTTATTCTCACCAGCGCAAAAAATAACCTACTTCTCCCGACCATTCGATCACGAGCGCAAACCGTTGAAATTATTCCTCCAAGCACCGCAGAAAGCCTGGCATACGCCCAGACACGTTCAGATTTGGATGAATCAGAAATACGTAGCCTACTTGCAACAACCCAAAACCACATGGGTGTATTCACTACTATGCTCAAACAAGGAGCCACTCGCGAAGCACATCAAAAGCTCGTCAACCAAGCCAAGCGTTTTTATGGCGCCACTGCCTATGAACGACACTGCATGTGTATAGAAGAAAAATATGAGAAAGAGTGGATTCATCAACTTCTAAAACTTCTAGCCACAATTGTTCAGACATTACTGAAGCAGCCGGGCCAAAACAGGGAAGCGATCAAACGCCTCACGCATCAAGCGCAAACAATAGAGGTAGCTGCACATGCTTTGTTGACGCTGCCAGGAAACCCTAAAATCCATCTTTCTCAGTTAATTATAGAGCTGTAACGCTAGCCATATATCCCTATCAACTCACGGCCAAACCATGTATACTAATAGTGATGATTTATGCATTTATTCTACTGGCCCTTGTGGGCGGTTGGACAATTTTTTCAACAGCACGATCTGAGGAAGAAGCCGAAGAGCTGGTTTCAAAACGAGTTGGTGATAGGCTGCAAAAACTCTGGGACGATGCCTTTGAAAGCCTGAAAGAAAACAAATTTTTACGGGCCGAGCGAGCACTACTCACCATTCTACGTTTTGATGAACGAAATGCCGGTGCCTATAATCGCCTCGGTATTTTATATGCCAAGCAACGCTCATTTGAACACGCAATTGAATGTTTTGAAATTGCTCACAGCCTTGAACCAAACGCCTCAACGCTGAACAATCTTGGCTTAGTGTACATGGAAGTTGGCGAGTATCAAAAAGCCGCCCACACCCTGGAGACTGCCATGGAAGATGAAGACGATGTTCCCGTACGCTATATTGCCTATGCCAAAGTACAAGAAAAACTTGGCAATGAAAAGCGCATGGTTGAAGCACTAGAACATGCTGCCAAGCTTCAGCCTAATCGCCAAACCTATACGCTTGTTGCCGATGCCTATCGAAAAGTTGGCCGTGATGAAGAAGCTCAAAAAATTGAAACTGCCATGAAACGTGCAACCAAAAAAATCCAAAAGGCACCAAAAATCAAACAGCCCCGAAAAGTGGTGATGTAAACTATGCCGAGCCACGAAGCGACCCAAGCACCAGAACAGCACAATGATTGGAATACCGGCTACATGAAGCTTGGTGCAGGTATATTCAGATACGCCATGCGTGATGATGTAGATCCAATTGTTGCAATCGGTAAGCACATAAAAGTGCACCCCGCCATCGGTGCAATGGTGCTTGGTAGAAACGCCGAGCAGCTACATTTTGGCTTAGACTTTATCCATGACACAAGCTACCAACCCTCAGAAGACGCAGAGCGACATCTTGCATACCTCACAGAATCCAACCAGCTACCTTCAGTTGAAGGAATTGTACTCATGGAAACGGTTGAATCTGCTACCGCCACCAAATTTCTAACACCAAAAAACGATAGGCCAAGCCAAGGCAGACAAAAACAGCTTTTTAATCCGCTCTCGTTAGTTGGTTGAAAAAAAATCAATAATTCGCTATAGTGTAACAGTTCTCACAAGAACATTTAACAATACGCCACTTTAGCTCAGTTGGTTAGAGCAACGGTTTTGTAAACCGTAGGTCCTCGGTTCGAATCCGAGAAGTGGCTCCACGCTTTGGCAAACCAAAGCAATTAGCAGGTAGCAATTAGCAGGTAGCAGTTGCTGACGGCTTCGCCGGAATTAAATATTCAAAAGCTGTAAGCTTTTTCAGACATTGATAATTGATAATTGATAATTGATAATTGTTTTTGGCTCTAGCCAAAAACACGCTGGGATAGTGAAGCGGTCAAACACGTCAGACTGTAAATCTGATGGCTTATGCCTTCGTAGGTTCGAATCCTACTCCCAGCACCAAACCAGAGGCTCATCGTAATGATGAGTTTTTTGTTTGGTAAAATACCATCGTTTAAGGAGTGGGGCTGGAAATATATCTGTTAAATGTCGGATTTTGAACTGCGGAATACTATACTTAACAGATAGTATCACTACTTAACTCCATTACCTCCGTAAACCATAATATTCTGAAAACCTACAATAAAATATCCATTGCCTATTGACAAACTCACTTTACTTTGGTAAACTAATAACATGTCTGAAGATGTGAATAAAGTCTGGAACAACGAAAACGCTCAGCAACTAGTTGAAGCGCTAGTTTCTATTTCTGACAAAATCACTATGCAGAATTTTCTACGTGACGTTATGACCGAAAAAGAGATCGTAGAAATTAGCGCACGATTTAAAGCTGCTCGCATGCTTAGAGAAGGTAAAAAATACACAGAAATTGTGGCTCAAACTAAGCTCAGTAGCCGTACAGTCGCCCGTATTAGTGCCTGGCTACAAAACGGTTGTAATGGCTACCAAGCTGCTCTAAAAACCGTTAACCACCGCTCACATATATCGCCAGCCCGTGCTGATTAGCTAATTGTATTTAGATAAACAATATGCGCCAGCACGAAGCTGGCGTTTTTCGTTATGTGTTTGTCAATTCTTGAAAGGAATAATATGAGTAATGGCAATTTTTATACACCAGAAGAAATAAGACCTCTTTATGGCGAAATAATACCTGCATACCAAGTGGCTTTTGCAGCTTCACCCTGGAACGAAGTGAGTAAATGTGCAGATGAACGCTCGCACTGTATAGGTGGATTATCGTCTTTAGCAATCGGGGAGCAGTGTACTACCTGCGGGCTTTATCCCTCTCGTCCAGCTTATGAAGCAGATGAACTGGTAGAACGCTTTGACGAAATTGGTTCTTCACGACCTACAGCCTGGTATGCTGAACAAAATGATGATGGTGTAACTATGGCAGCAGTGGCGTGGAGGACAACTCCATCAGTAATTACCGAAGAAAAGTATGCTGATGTGCCAGTAATGGGCCATTGGATTAAAGACCTCTTTTATAGGTCTTTCCAAGGTGTACCTTTTTATACCAATGAGCCAGAAATAATGTGGTTGGACGAAGTGTTTGCGAATAGACAGATTAAGCCAAATGGTAATCTACAAAACTTTGGAAAGTTTGTTGTTGGTTTAGCTGAAAAGCTTGATTGCGGGTTAGTTGCATATCGCACTATTGAACCCCGTATGACAACAGTTGCCGGAAGGGATTTTGGTACTGACGCCGTTGTTATTAAAAGAAATGAAGGTGTTCCTGATAGGCGAGATTTCGTCATTATCAACACAGCTACTCCGTGGTATAAGAAAGGTAGGAAGCAAATATGAAAGTCCTTGTAATTGGTGGCATGCACGGCAATGAAACGCTCGGCCTAGAAGTGGTGAAGCTGTTCCAGAACAAGCCCGTTAAAAATATCGATGCCGTTTTTGCTAATGAGCAAGCTATTAAAGGCAATTGCCGTTTTGTAAACCAAGATCTCAACAGATCGTTTCCTGGTAACATCGAGAGCGAAGACTATGAGCCCAAGCGAGCGGCTCAACTAATAAAACTGACCGAAAACTACGATGTCGTCTTGGACTTTCACAATACCTACTGCCCAAACAATGACTGCGGTTTTGTTGGCGAAACAGCTAGTAAAAAACTTTCTGAGGTGGCCTGGCTACTTGGCCTGCAGCAAATAATTGTCGCTGATTATGATTGCATAAACAAGTTTGCACGTAATTGCCTGTCGGTAGAAGTTAGCCTAGACAGTAGATTGAATAAACCAAGCATTTGGTATGAACGCATTCAACAGCTGAGTGTCCTGAATAATTTTAGTATCGAGGCAAGCATTAAACGCTACCGATTCGTGTATCGTATGACACTAGAAGATAAAGAAAGACTAAACTTGGACAAGCAAAATCTGCAAGCATTTCAACCTATGGATGAGAAGCTCGCACAGGAACTCGGTGTGAAAACACCAGCGTACCCAATTTTTATTGGTGATACATTCACGCCATACAATTATGGCGGCATACTCAATGAGATATAAAAACCCGAATCACAAAAACTCCTGATGTCATCCTGAACTTGCTGTGCCCCGTGCGAAGCTATTCAGGGATTCAGGATCTAATCAACGAAACCCTTGGATCCTGAACCCGCCTGTCTGGTCGGCAGAACGGGCAGGTCAAGTTCAGGATGACTAATTTTTAGGGTTCTACTTTTTGTAGTAGTCGAGGAGGGTGCGGATGAGCTCAGCGTGGCTCCAGACGAGGGGGGCGACACCCACGGGGGTACCGTCGGTTGGATTGATCTGTTCGGCAAAGATGCCGCTTGGAAGAGTGTACTTTTCTGACCATTGAATCAGTGCTTCTGCGGCCTCGCTATTGCCTTCATGAATGTAACACTGTGCCAACCACAGCGCACTGACAAACCAAGGATTACCCTGATATTGTGGTTCGGCCTTAAAGTAATTGTCACCCTCATAGCGGGGGACACCGCCGATAGGGGCACTATCGAGCAGACGTTCTTCAATAGCCTGCCGTGTTGCACGAATCGCCTCGTCTGCTGGCAGTGCATATTTTACAAAACCATACAGACTCGAAATATCAAGAACGTCATCATTCCGGATTGTTCCATCGCGCGCCAGTAAATAGCCCTTGCGTAACACGTTTGATTGCTCATCAAACAACAAATCAAGATGCTGTTCAATTTTTTCCGTTGCCCTAAACCAGCGGGAGGCATCATCTGCTTGATCAAACCGATCCGCAAGTTCGGTAGCCGCTTTCAAAGCTTGGTATGTTACCGCAACGGTGTATGAAGAAGTCAGAAACTTTTCTTCCCACAAATCATAGCTGGCGTGCGGCAGCTGAGTTTGCGTATCAAAATACTGTTCCATAAAGTTAGCTGCCCGAGCAATCAACGTATTATAAAGACTGTGCACGAAGTCTTCTTGAGCCGGATTCTGCAATAGAAATTCTCGCAGCAAAACTATAACGATAGCCGTCTCATCTTCTTGAATCGCGAGCTCAGTATGATTACCGTGTACTAACGGGTGCCAGGTACTACCAATGGCGCGGTCGGGCTGGTATTTGTGCATAAGGTAACCGTCTTTGCTTAAAATATCACGGCAAAATTCAAAGAAACGCTTTGGTTCGTCGGTATAACCAAGAAGGGTGAGCGGCCAAAAAACGTAGGCACCATCTCGAGGCCAGACGTAGCTATAATAATCTCGGCCGTAGTTATAAATTGAAGAATCACCCGAGGCAATAACACCGCCGCGATGATCGCTATGGGCTTTAATCACCAGCAATGATTTTCTGAGTAAGCTTCTCCGCGCTTCCGGCATATGAGCGATTTTCTGATCGGCTATCTGTAGCCAATTCTTCCAGTAGTCTCTAGTGATGGTCAGCCTGGTTTCCAGCGTGTCTTCAAGTAGTGATTTATGAATGCGCTCCACAGTTGTCTGCGAATCACCAGCCACCACCCAGTAGTTCGCCATGTGGGATTCACCTGGCTCAAAGAGCCGTGTCAGGCGAATCACTGAATCAACACCGCCGTGCTCTACCGGATTACACGAAAGGGCCCCGTCTTCGGCATCTTTATAAGTACCTTCTTTACCCTCAATACCGCAGTTGCCAATAGCATACTGGTCAAAGTACTGGCCATCTTCAAATTGTCCATATGTTAACAAGCAGCAGCGGCCTTTGTAATCAAGAATGTAATGATCTTCGGGCTCAAATAATGCCGTATCAGCGCGACCACCCTGAGAAATTTGAAACACCTGATGGAAGAAGAGGCGAATCTCGCGAGCACTTTCTGCTAAGTTGTGTACCTGCACTCGGCGCGTGAAGGCGTTGTACTGGCTGTCAATGTAATCTTCAAACTCCAGGCGAATTTCTAGTTCGGTGTTTTCCATCACAACACGACTAATCAGTGCGTCATCATGAAAATCTACCGTGCGCTGCCATGCGTCGGTATCCACCCATGAAAACTGCTCCTCAATAAATACGCCAATTTTATGATGTGAAGCGCGTGAAGTTGTTAGGTTTTCTAAACCAACATAGGGGTAATAAAAATCGTGTACCAGACCATGTTCGTTTAAACCAACGAACATACTCCCGTTTCCAAGTACTACTGGTCGTGCCATTACAGTTCAACTCCTTTCTCAAGCAATCGTGCAACAAGGTCGTGATAACAATTCATAAAGTACAAAAAGGCATCGTACGGTGATTCGTAGGGGCTAAAGTAGGCATGTACGTCACCATCAGAAAACCACTTGGTACACATATAGTAGAAGTGATCTGAAGTTTGTAACTTGCGCCAATCTTCTATGAGACTCCAGTCATTCGTAGCCGCAATAGGCTCAGCCAGCTGGTACAGTTTCTCAAGCGCACTGCGCTGCATAGGATTACCGATCCAAGCTGTTAAATCTCGTTCCATGTCAGCCCAAGTGACTGTTTCAGGCATAGAAATCGTATCTTTGACCTCGTGGGAGGTAGCAGCCTCAGTGATTGTCTGGAAGCTATTGCCCTCATGTTTGAGCCATTCAGCGGGTAGGTGCTCTAAGAATCCGAAGATACCCGTATCCGCCCACTGATGTTCGCCAAAGGTTTCGTAATCCATAAAGAGGTTAAATACTTCGGCGTCGTATGTTTCATTCAGCCAGTGCGCAAAAGTGCCTGCAGTCAACGGATAAGCTGATCGAGCACTTTCACTAAAGCGGAAGGCGATATCATCGCTCAAACGATAGTTCTTCAGTAATAATTTGACCGATTCAGCCGCTGGTGGTTGATACACAAAGTTTGGACTACGCCAGCCCAACACCGGATCCCAACCTTCGGCGATAACCGCCTTGTAACCGTTCAGATCGGCCCATTTTGCAAGGTCGTTGTTATACGAAAGTTCCGTATTTCGAAAACTCTGCGGCGTCACACCAAAGTAGCGTTCTATTGCTTGCTGGTGCATTGCAACTTGTGCTGCAAACTCATTCAAGTCATAAAAGAACGCCAAACTATGATGATAGGTTTCGCCAATAATTTCTACTCGACCCGTCGCGACCAGTTGTTGAAATGAAGCAAGTACCTCTGGCGCATACAGAGCAAACTGTTCTAATATGGTGCCAGTGATAGAAAGACTTATTTTAAAATCAGGGTGCTGCTGCAAAAGCTTTATCAACAAATTATTGGTCGGAATGTACGATTTATCGGCAACTTTATGCAAAATAGCCTTGTTGTCAGTACGCGTTCCTGGACTTTCAAAATAATTGCGGCGATTGGCGATATCATACATGGTATAGCGGCCAATGCGATAGGGCTGGTGTACATGCAGATATAAAACAATTGACTTACTCATAAGGCAGCCCCGGCTAATACTTTCTGGTACAGGCTAGTGAAGTGCGGTACCTGGGCATGCCACGAAAACTGCAACATTTCACGCTGGGCATTACTGTGCAACTCATCACGCAAGCTATCATTTTGTACCACTGCGGTGATATATTCAGCCATTCTATCAACATCCCAGAAATCTACTTTGAGGGCATTTTTTAGCACCTCGGCAACACCCGATTGCTTGCTAATTAACACTGGTGTGCCGTAGCCGATAGCCTCAAGCGGCGCCAAACCAAACGGCTCACTCACCGAGGGCATTACGAATAAGTCAGCCATAGCGAAGGCATCCCGCCAGCGCCTACCTCTTTGAAAGCCAGCAAATAACACTTTGTCAGCGATGCCGTATTCGGCAGCCTTCATAATCAGTTCGTCCCGCTGTTCGCCGTCACCAACAAATATAAATAAGGTTTTTGGTGCATGCTGTGCTGTTTTTGCCGCCGCTTGCAAGAGGTAATCAAGACCTTTTTGAATGGTGAGACGCCCAAGATTCATGACCACCCGCCAGCCAGAATCTTTCAACATCTGCACATACTGGTAGGCAAATTCCTCATTATGGTGTTGCACCGCAAAGCCTTCGTGATCAATGCTGTTATGAATAACTGCCACCTTATCGGCCGGGATATGATATTCGCGGACGATCGCTCGCTTAGTCAACTCGCTGACCGCGATGATTTTATCGGCAGCATGAAGCCCCAGCGATTCAATTTCACGAACAAAGGGGTTGCCACCATGCTCGGCACCGGCGCGATCAGCCTCAACGGAATGAATATGCGCAACCAAAGGTAAGCCACTCGCCGCCTTCGAGCGAATAGCCGCCCGAAACGTCAGCCAATCATGTGCATGAATAATATCAAAACTGTTCTTTGTAATAATTCGCTCGGCAGCCACCGCAAACCGCTCCTGATGTTCCAACGTGTCAACATCTACCGATCCACCTTCAAGTGAATCGCCCATATATCGAAAACTTTGATACGCAGTACCCAGCTGCCAGACTGCTGAAACACCATCTGGTACCGCGGCGCGTACATTCATAAAATCAATATCATGTGTGGCAGTGTAGGGAAGAATAAAGTCGATACTCACACCGCTCGCCGCCATTGCCTTACAGAGTTGATAGCAGGCGACCCCAAGGCCACCACTGTTATGTGGTGGTAGTTCCCAGCCCAGCATTGCCACTTTCATGTGTTGATTTCTACCCTCGTCAGTTACATGTTGTATTTACCATCTAGTATACGCAACATAAGCATATTTCTCAAGTAAA
>CAYUUV010000007.1:32480-35089 GCA_964448015.1 uncultured Candidatus Saccharibacteria bacterium | reverse complement strand
TCAGTGAAATACCACCCTTGTTGTAATCTTACTCTCACCGGAGCCATTATTTGCAGAGCAAATATAAACTCTAATATCTAAACCCTAAACCCTAAACAATAACCAAGATACCAATGATCTAAATTCAAAACGTTTTGAATCTTGGGTCATTCGAAAATTGGAATTTGTTTAGAGTTTAGAAATTAGTATTTAGGATTTATTGTAGCTGGTCTGTAATTACTGGCTTCGGAACAGTGTCTGGTGGGTAGTTTAACTGGGGCGGTTGCCTCCCAAAGAGTAGCGGAGGCGTTCAAAGGTTGGCTAGCTTCGGATGGAAATCGAAGTGATAGTGCAAACGCATAAGCCAGCTTGACTGTGAGGACTACAATCCAAGCAGGTGCGAAAGCAGGAGTTAGTGATCCGCTGTCCATAACTTCGGTTATATGATAGTGGTATCGGCAGCGCAAACGGATAAAAGTTACCCCGGGGATAACAGGCTTATAGCGCCCAATAGTTCACATAGACGGCGCTGTTTGGCACCTCGATGTCGGCTCATCACATCCTGGAGGGGGAGCACCTTCCAAGGGTTCGGCTGTTCGCCGATTAAAGTGGTACGCGAGCTGGGTTCAGAACGTCGTGAGACAGTTCGGTTTATATCCGGTGTGGACGTTAGGAAATTTGAGAGGATTTGTCCCTAGTACGAGAGGACCGGGATGAACATACCTCTGGTGTACCGATTGTTCTACCAAGAGCATTGTCGGGTAGCTACGTATGGAGCAGATAAGCGCTGAAAGCATATTAAGCGCGAAACTGACCTCAAGATTAGATTTCCCTATGAGACCCCTGATAGACGATCAGGTTGATAGGCGCAAGGTGGAAGTGTGGCAACATATGGAGCCGAAGCGTACTAATAGGTCCATTGACTTTTTATGCAACTGACTAGATTTTGGATTATTGATTTTAGATTTTAGTTTTCTAGAATCTATAATCAATCTCCAATAATCTATTCGATGTTTGACCAGTTATTGGTGTATACCAAAATTAATTTTCAGTTTACAATTTTCAATTTTCATTGAAGACAAACTTGGAAGTTGATGTTATATACACAATGATTTGTTCCAATTTAACAATTTAAGACTAAAAATTGCTGGTACCCTGAGCTTGTTTCAGGATCTGGTAATCATGATCATCGATTGTGCGCTTTTCAAGCGCGGAGTCATGAGTCATGAGTCATGAGTCATGAGGTTTAATCTCATAGCTCATAACTCTTTTCTCATATCTCTGCGTGCGAAGATCGCACGCTTCGGTGCTCATAGCGCTGGGGAAACGCCTGTTCTCATTCCGAACACAGAAGCTAAGCCCAGTAGCGGCGATAATACTCTCTACGGGGAAGGTAGCACGGCGCCGAATTATATTAAGAGAGACCTTAACGGGTCTCTTTTAATTTTTAGGAACCCTGCGACTAGAATCTGTGAATAGCTTCGATCATTTCTTATCTGTAATCTGTACAATAATCCCACCCTTGACCACACAATTTTATTACCACCAGGTTTTGGCACAATACATCTTGTGCTCAACATCAAGAGGGAGTAAACTTAAACATAAGTAGTAAAACTAAAAACTACAAAAATGAACACACAACTGAAACAAAAACTACAGAGCTTGTCACTGCGCCTGCGCCAGAGACGTCATTTTGGCGGTCTTGGCGTCATATTTTATCTTACCCTGAGCATTGGTATAGGCTATTTTTTGATGTTTGGAAGTGCCAAGCCAGTGGAAGCTGCTTATCTGGCAAACGAGTTTGTTACGGTTTGGAAGACTGATAACCCTGGGGTTTCGGCTAGTAATCAAATTACCATCCCAACTTTTTCTGGCGAGACATATAGCTACAATGTTGCATGGGAAGAAGTTGGAAACTCGGGGAACAACGGAACCGGTGGATTATTTACTGGTGATGCGACTATTACATTTCCGTCAGCAGGCAACTACGAAGTAAGAATTACCGGTACGTTCCCGAGGATACAAACACAAGATGTAACTGTGGCACCCACCGACAGGGAGAAATTACTAGAAGTGAAGCAGTGGGGTAACAATCAATGGACCTCTATGAATAGTGCATTCAAAGGTGCAGTAAACCTGACTGTCACTGCTGTCGATGTACCAGATTTAACTAATCTCACGGATATAGGCTTGATGTTCGCTGGCGCCACCTCCTTAAACCAACCCCTCAACAACTGGGACGTCAGCAATGTCACTGATATAGGTGGTATGTTCGCTGGCGCCACCTCCTTCAATCAGCCTCTGAATAACTGGGATACTAGTAACGTCACCAATATGGCCGCTCTGTTCGCCAATGCTCCTGCCTTCAACCAACCCATAGGCAACTGGGACACCAGCAATGTCACTAGTATGGTTTGGATGTTTCTTGGCGCTACCACCTTCAACCAACCCATAGGCAACTGGGATACCAGTAACATTACTGACATGAGTCGAATGTTCCAGTCTGCCAAAAACTTCAACCAACCCATAGGCAACTGGGATGTTGGCAATGTCACGAATATGTTTGCTGTGTTCCTTGATGCTCCCGCCTTCAACCAACCCATAGGCAACTGGAACACCGCCAACGTCAC
>CAYUUV010000007.1:15066-32380 GCA_964448015.1 uncultured Candidatus Saccharibacteria bacterium | reverse complement strand
TGATGCTCCCGCCTTCAACCAACCCATAGGCAACTGGAACACCGCCAACGTCACCAAAATGAATCGTATGTTCAACGGTGCCACCTCCTTCAACCAACCCATAGGCAACTGGAACATCAGCAATGTTACTGATATGTTTGCCATGTTTTATGGCGCCAGCTCCTTCAACCAACCTCTCGGTGATTGGAATGTCGTTAACCTCAGCGATGCCGCCTTCTTTTTGGTCAATTCCGGCATTTCGCCAACAAACTTTGATCATTTACTAGAAGGCTGGTCAAAACTCCCCCTGAAAAGTCACGTCCAACTATGGGTTGGCAAGGGGTATTGTAATGCTGGTGCTGCACGAGCAACGATCGTTGCAAACTTTGGTTGGAATATCGTTGATTCTGGTAACTTCTGTCCACCAAATGTTGTTATTACAACTACAAAATTCAATTCATCGGTGTATATGCAAAGCATACCACTGTACATTGAAATACAAACCGCCGACGCGTACAGAGGTAATACAACATTCACGGTTATTTCTGGTTCGTTGCCACCAGGCCTGCAACTGGCAGGTATCGGTGGTGGCAAGGGGCAGATTACTGGTATTCCAACAGCCCCTGGTAAATATACGTTCGTCGTACAGGTGTATGACGGCAATAGTTATACAACCCAGGAATACACCATTACTATTCTCCCGCAGACAGTGCAGCTGGCATCAGCGACTCCAACGGATCCAGAGGCAAAAGAGGACTTGAAGCAAAAAAATGTGGTCTATCGAGAAGAGGGCGTTGTTGAGTCGGCTAATACGGTGGAGTCAGGAATCATTAATTTGGCGAATAGACTTGGTGTCGCACCTCAGACCATTATTAATACCGTCCCATGGGTAATAATTGCATTATTACTCATATTTTCTGCCGTGACCTCATTAAGAATTATTCAACAGATTTATGTGGCTCTTAAAACTAGACATCTGGCGAGTCGGCAGGTGCTACTCAATCATGAAAAGCGCTCATTATTAACCCTGGCGACACACTATTTACGGACACCAATGACGATTATTTCTGCTGACGTCGATGCATTGCCCTCACAGTATGAGACATTGATTTCGGCGAAAAAAGACCTCAATAGCACTATCGAACAAATTGTGACAGGTATTGAGGAGGATCTACTGAAGGTTGAAGCAGAAGTCCCGAAGCAAGCTTCAAGTAGTAAGTACTCAATTTTGCATCCAAAAATCATACTGCCAGTCGGCGTAACACTCGGGTTAATGATTAGTGTGAATGTACTAATATTTACAGCTACCAGATTCTCGCCGGCTCTCTTAAATATGGGCGCTCAGTTCATCGCTGCTTTAATTGTTTCAAGCTTGTTTTATATCAGTTACAGCCAATATCAGCAGCACAAAATAGTTAAAAATAATCAGCTGCAACTTGTGCAACATCAAGAAAGTTTGGATGCTGCGAGGAATGAATTCATTGGCGATGTTGTGGGAAGATTAATACCCGCCGTTGGGCGAGTTGAACGTAGTATACCAGATGAGTTAGACCCTAAACGGGCAAAATATCTGCATGAAGGTCTGGATCAATTAAAAAAGGTTACAGATAATTTTGATCTCATCAGTAAACTAGATAGCGGCGAGCTTAAGCAGCAAGTACGCAAAATCTCCCTTGCAAAGACATTAAAAGCGGTACGAGATCAACAGCCTGAACCTGGTGCAATTGCAATCAAGGCAGAGCCAAGGCTTAATATCAGGCAGCCGGAATTTTTACTTACGAAAGTCCTGAATACGGTAGCGGAAAATGCTGTTTTACATAATAAGCCAAATACAGTAGCTGTGATTTCAGCACGAAAAGCAGGCCGTAAGGTAAAAATAGACATCAAAGACTGTGGCGAAGGGATTCCAAAAGAGAAACTCGATCTGTTATTCAAGCCGCTGAGTCGTGTTGAGTCAGCCGAAGACTTTACCCATCAAGGAATGGGTCTCAGTCTGTATATCAACAGTCTCATCATGCACTATTTGGGTGGAGGCATAACGGTGACGAGTAAGGTTGGAGAGGGCACCACAGTTCATCTCGAGTTACCGCGTTTCAAGTCAGGTCGTATGTAACTTTGATGAATACAAGTTATATAAGTTCACGCGCGCTGACTACTTTGCACTAATAACTATCCAAAAAGATTGTTACTAGTTTAGAATAATAGTATGGCAGAACATTTACTGATCAGACACGCGCAAGCATTTGCTAATAAAGGTGAGTTTGCTGCTTTTGGCAATAAGGAATCTCCATTAACTCAAAAGGGCTGGGATCAATGCGCTACTTTAAGGGATGAACTGATGACGGTGCATGGTGTGATACCAGAAACATATACCGATAGAGTAGCGGCGTCAGAATATGTGCGCCCACAAGAAACTGCATATAGGGCAGGTTTTACCTCACTAGATATTTTACCGATATTGAATGAACCAGACTTCAGTCGAGGAACAATGACTGGGGTTGAAATTGTTCGTAAACACAGAGAAGAGCGGTGGGCTCCAGATGAAGCCAGACGGCAAGCTCGAAGATTAATAGATCTCTTAACAAGTGATACATTTCCATACCCTATTTCCTTTACGCACGGGATGTTTACGGCTACCGTACTTCTTGAACTAGAAGAAGGGGGTCATAATATGAGTAATTACGTTTTTGATGAAAAACGTGGATATGTTCCACTACAGGCTGCAATCACGAGAATTAGCTTGTAGATGTTGTTAATAAAACTGTGAAATACGGAAAAATATCCTTGAAAATAAGGATATGAGAACAGAGAACTTGGAAGCATTTCTGCTAAAGGCAAGAAGTCAGACTTATGCGGTTGCAGCTGGTCGTCTCGACCCATTATTACCAGACTCAGTTCAGTACGAGTATCAGAATAAAGAGTTCTTATATAGAGATATCTACTACACAGGTAATGGTATTTTCTCAGGTATAGAAGTGATGTACTACAAGGGTAAGCCGGTGTGGTCAATGTCGTACTTTGGTGATTTTTCACAGATGACCGAAGAGCGGGCAGATACATTACTACGGAAGGCTTTGATTGATCTATGGGACTCTACGAGGATATACAAAGATATTCAGCGGGATTATTCGAACTTTACATATTCATGTAAAGGGTCTGGAATCATAAAGAAATTATCCGGAGTCGAGGAGATCCATGTTCATAACAAGATGGTCTACAGTTTTGTTTATAACGGCGGCTTGATAGGATAATGGTATGATGAACTTTGCAAATTTATTATTTTGGGTGCAGGAAAACAAGCTTTCTGAGAAGTTCTATAAAAAACTGGGCTTCGAGGTCATGAAGTCAGATGATACGCATAGTATTGTGGCGAAGGGTGGTCTACAGATTACACTAGTAAATATGCGCGACGAAGACCCGTTTACTAATGATTCGATGGCAGGTGATAAGGGTCGTGGTATGTATGTGTATCTTGTGGTTGACGACGTTGATGCAGAGTATGAAAGACAAGTGGCGCTTGGCCTCAGACCCTATACAAAACCTAAAGACTGGGACTGGGGTAACCGTGAGTTTATTCTTAAAGACCCCGACGGCTACAAGCTAGTATTCTCCCAAAAAATACAAAATAGATAATCACAAGCAAAACTATTGACACAAGCAGTATTGTGTGATATCATAAGCATAATTTCAGAGGTGAAATTAGGAGGGTTCGCGTAACACCATTCGCGAGCTCTTTTTATATTTTGACCTTTGAGAGTATACCCGACTAATATTTCAGATTTCAAACAGTCTGTAATCAGATTGTGATGAAGTCTAAAAATGTGGGCGGGGTGGATAAAATTTAATAATTTCCTCTTTGACCAAGGCTTCCCACTTCGCTAGAAGCTACGTGGGACGGGTCGGAGGATTGAAAGGGTCATTAGCATGGCTGGAACACAAGCAGGTGGTGCAAAAGCTGCCTTAACGAACAAATCAAAGTACGGAAGCGACTTTTATGCATCAATTGGTGCTAAAGGTGGTAAAAAAGGTAAAACTGGTGGTTTTGCCAGCGATAAGAAGGGTGCTGATGGCCTAACCGGTCGTGAGCGAGCTCGTCTTGCTGGTGCACGTGGCGGTCGTATTTCACGACGCACAAAAACTGCCTAGTACTAATTAGCACTAGTACGAACTATAGAAAGATACCTCAGCGAGGTATCTTTCTTATTTGTAAACTATCGCTATCATCTGTCACATCTGGTTGTTGGCGAGCTTTAACCGATACTGTCTGGAACGTTGATCTTTTGGGACCTTCCAGTTTGTGAAACAGTTAAAGCAGCGATATTGATTCATCTTTGATTCAATTGCAACGGTTTGACATCGAGGACAGGTGCTTCGGAGGTGTAGCCAGTCTCGATAGCTATCAAGACACCCTTCAATTAATGCATCTTCAACAATAAGATTGTATGTTTTTGCAATTTCACGAGCTTTTTCCCAGGCTTCAGCTTCAAGCTTCACGAGCTGTATACCACTGGTGTAGCGCTTGTGTTGGCAAAGCGCATGGCCAATCTCGTGGAATAAGCGGAATATACCACTTTGTGTACGGACTGCCTGTTCATTGTAATAGACAGTTTGTCGTTGTGAAGACCAGTAGAATTCTTCATTTGGCGCGAAGGTAATTGCTGGAAACGCTTGAGCGATGGCGGTAATACTAGGCAAGTTTTTCTTTGGCATAGGCGTAGCATCCATAAATGACTGACTGTCCTCGGAAGTGAGTTGCCAGTAGGGCTTTTGGCTGGCGGACAATCGGGTGGAGGTTGGCCTGTAGATAAGGACCAAGATACTCCTTAAATCGGTTGAGTCTCTGGCCAAGGCCGCCGCCAAAGACGATGGCCTCGGGTTGATACGCCGCACAAACAACACCCAATCCTGCGTTAATATATTCGGCAAATTCCGCCCATATTTTTGGATCTTTCACATCTACTGCTTTTTGCTCATACTTATTAAAGAATGCTCTACCAGAGGCAAATTCTTCCCAGGGTTGCATTTTACCTTCGTGCAGCAAGGGTGATTTACCAATCTCCATATCGATTACTTCTTTGACTAGTTTTCCATTGACGACTAACGCACCGCCTATGCCTGTGCTGATCGTAAGATACAATACGCGCTTGTATTCATTGGCGATGTGCAGTGCTTCGGCGAGCCCAGCAAGCTTGCTGTCGTTTTCAATGTAGACGTGTTGCACGCCCAGTGCTTGTGAAAGATCATGAGCAATCGGTTTATTCTTCCAAGGAAGATTACCAAGAGCGACGACAACACCTCGTTTTCGATCTAATAGTCCGGGAACTGCAGCGCATGCAATTTTTGCTTTACTAGTGTTTAATTTTCGTGCCTGTGCCGTAAGATCTTTCATGAAAATGTCGTAATCTTTATTCGTTTCAATCCGAACCTCTTCAAGCATTGTGTCATTTTCTGCAAAAATGGCGAGCAGTGTTTTTGTACCCCCGATATCAAGTCCAATAATCATACTCTATATTGTAGCATCGTTTGTTTTGCGCGTGGTAATAATTAATACGAAAACGCTTATCTTTGCACTTTATTTGAGAAACCACTATTCTATAACTAGATCGAGGAGGAAGACTATGGAAGAAAAGCGAGGAACAATATCTCATTTCAGCGGCATTATTCGACTCATCGCGTTTATCGTGCTGGTTGTCATTTTGCTATTTTTTGTTTTTAGATGGGCTGCCAATCGGCGTGCCGAGAATCGGGCCGAAGAAGCAGTTAAAACCGCGGTTAACCATGAAGACGAAGAAGACCAGTCAACTGATGCAACCAAAAAAGAAGACGAACAAAATAAGCAGAATACCGAAGAGACTCAAGGTATTGTTGAGGTACCAGGTGGTGTCGCCGAGAGTGAAGCCACTACTCCAACGGCCAGTGTACCTTCTGCGGGTATGGGCGAAGACGTGATGTTAACAGCAATTTTTGCCAGTTTTGCAATGTATCTAACGGTTAAAAACAATAGTTTGCACAAACAATTAAAGCAATTGGTTTAGTTTCTTTGACATCTGGCTAACAGATAGGTTACAATGTAGGTAATCTTATGGCGTTTTTATGACGTCTCAAGAAATATTTTTTGGAAGGAGTTTTGTTAGAATGACAAAACAAACGATAACAATGGACGATCTTTTAGGAGACGTTCAACACAAACAACTTGCCGTTGGCGAGGTTGTTGAAGCAACAGTATTAAATGTAAAGAAGCACGAGCTTTGGCTCGATCTTGGTATTAATGGAATCGGTATGGTTCCTCGACGCGAGATCGGCTATGGCCAGCAGCTGAATGTTGGCGACCCGGTTGTAGCCAGTGTGGTTGATCCTGAAATTGAAGATGGTCAGGCACTGCTTTCACTACGCAAGGCCGCAAAAGATCGCGGTTGGGACGAAGTCAAAGCACTCTTTGAAAAAGGCGAAACTATTGAGGTTACAGCATACGATGCAAATCGCGGCGGACTTTTGGTAGA
This sequence comes from uncultured Candidatus Saccharibacteria bacterium, assembly GCA_964448015.1. GTDB lineage: Bacteria > Patescibacteriota > Saccharimonadia > Saccharimonadales > UBA7683 > JACKGS01. The sequence continues at coordinate 25,901 of CAYUUV010000007.1, read as the reverse complement.
ACTTGAAGGTGTCCGTGGTTTCCTACCAGTTTCTCAACTTTCAGCCGAACATTACCCCCGCGTTGGCAGCTCAGATAAAGACGAGATTCTCCAGCGTCTCAACAGTCTGATTAATAAGCCACTACGAGTACGCATTCTTGACACTGATCGAAAGAGCAATAAGTTGATCTTCAGTGAAAAAGAGGCAATCCGTGACGACATGCAGGCACGATTTGAAAAATTAACCGTTGGTGATGACGTAAAAGGCGTGGTTACCGGTGTGGTTGATTTCGGCGCATTTGTAAATGTTGATGGTATCGAAGGTTTGATTCATATTTCTGAAATCTCTTGGGAACGGGTTGAGAACCCTGCGGATTATGTCAAGGTTGGTGATGTGGTTGATGCAAAAATTATTGCTATCGACAAAGATCGACTTTCTCTGAGCATGAAGCAGACCCAGGAAGATCCATGGGCAAAAGAAGCCGAGGCTTTCAAAAAAGGCGATTCCGTTGAAGGTACTGTGACACGCATTACGCCATTTGGTGCCTTCATTCAGTTGAGCCCATCAATTGAGGCATTGGTGCACATTTCAGAGCTTGGCGAAGGTCAAACTGCTGATCCAGAAAAACTCTTTAAACTGAACGAGAAAAAGAGCTTTACGGTTCTTGAAATCGACCGCGATAATCGTAAGATTTCACTCAGTCTTCAATAAATAAACCGATGTAGTACATAATCACCAAGAAAGGACGGGAGTCATGGAAGAAAAAGTGATAACAATTGAAAACATGATTACCGTCGGTGACCTGGCTGGTAAGTTAGATATTCCTGTTTCAACTCTGATTGGAGAGTTGTTTAAGAACGGTATCATGACTACTGTGAACCAGTTGATTGACTTTGATACGGCGCAAATTATTGTTGAAGAACTCAAGCTAGGTGTAGTGCTTGAGCGTGAGACCGCAGACGATGTCATTGTTGCTGATGATGCAAAATCACAACGAGCTGAAGCAACAACAGCTGATGTTCGGCCACCAGTTGTTGCGGTTATGGGCCATGTTGACCACGGTAAAACCAGCCTCCTTGATGCAATTTTAGACCAGAAGGTTGCCAGCGGTGAGGCCGGCGGCATCACGCAGCATATTTCTGCATATCAAACAATCCGCAACGACAGAAAAATTACACTGCTTGATACACCGGGTCACGAAGCTTTTTCAGCGCTGCGCCAGCATGGAGCGCGGCTGACCGACGTGGTTATTATTGTTGTTGCTGCGGATGACGGCGTTAAGCCACAAACTGTGGAGGCTATTAAGTTTGCCCAAAATGCCCAAGCTAAAATTGTGGTAGCACTCAATAAAATCGATAAACCGGAAGCAGATGCTAATCGTGCCAAACAAAGTCTGGCAGAAGCGGGCCTCATGCCTGAAGACTGGGGTGGCGACACAACCGTTGTGGAGGTATCAGCTAAAACCAAGCAGGGCATCGATCAGTTGCTTGATATGGTGCTGTTGATGGCTGATATTGAAGAACTCAAAGGCGACAGCGAAGGCAGTGCCGAGGGGATTGTTATTGAAGCGCATCTCGAACAGGGGAAGGGCGCGCTCGTTTCGGCATTAATCGAACATGGCCAATTGAAAAAAAGTGATTTCATTGTTGCAGGAACTACGTATGGGCGCATCAGGACTTTAGAAAACTGGGCCGGTGATCCAATTGCCAAGGCTGGGCCTTCGACGCCAGTACGCCTCACGGGCTTCAAGGAGCTGCCACAATTTGGTGATTACATTAGCGTGACGGCAACCGAGAAAGAAGCGCGCGATCGGGCTGAGAACGCTAAGAGTCGCAAGCTTACCGGCAAATTAAATATGACGAGCAGTGATCTCATCGGACTGATTAACAAAAACGCGCAACTACAAGAGGTGCCAGTTATTATCAAGGCTGACGTGCAGGGCTCACTGACTTCTATCACCGACAGCCTCCGTTTGCTTGAAAATGAAGAACTGAAAATGCAGGTAATTGGTTCGGGCGTCGGCAGTATTAGTGAGAGTGATGTCCAAATGGCAGCAACCAGCAAAGCGCTGATTTATGCCTTTAATGTACCAACACAGACAACGGTTAAAAAACTTGCTGAGCGGGAAAAGGTTTCGATTCGTGAATTCCAGATTATCTATGAATTACTAGATGACGCAAAATCTGTACTCAGTGCACTACTCAGTCCGGAAATTAGAGAAGTGGAGCTGGGTAAATTAGTCATCCGTGGAGTCTTCAGAACTACCAAAGACGAAATAATTTGTGGTGGTGAGGTGACAAAAGGCAAGGTTGAGCCAGGTATCAAGGCCCGGGTCTTTAGAGATACGACGGCAACAGGTTCAGGCTCTAAGAAAGAGCTACTCGGAGAAGTTGAGGTGGTGAAGGTACAGCGCCAACAAGCAGACGCCAAAGAAGTTTTTGAAGGTGAAATGTGTGGACTTTCACTTAAACTTACCAAGAAATTTGTGATTGAAGAAGGTGATAAGCTCGAGTTCTACAAGAGTGAAGAAATCCAGCGCACCCTCTGATAATTCGTAAAGGATTCTTACTGGTTTGTCATCCTGAACCACGGCATGTCGCCACTATGCAATGCTGCATAGCGTTGTGGCATGCTTGATTCAGGATCCAGTGATATAAGATCAACTTCCTGTTCTGTCATCCCGTACTTGATACGGGATCCAGTATTTCTTCAAGCGATTTTTCCGCCGAAGCCTTCCTCCATCGCTCAAGCTACGGCAGACAGATAGCGAAAGAGGAAGTGTGGCAACTTCTTTTCATCACTTTTGCTGACAAAAGTAATACAAAATCACCAACCAGAACGAAAAAGCACGAAAGAACCCACCTGTTCAAATACCGCGCCAGTTCAACGACAAGCGATCTCAAATGACTCTCTTAGTTGTGGATTTGAGATGAAGGAACTGGCTTGACTCGGTATTTGAACAGCTAGCTTCCTCGGTTTTTTGTATGGTTGTGGATATTGGCTCGCTGTTAGCGAGTATTTCTATGCGTTGCGAGTATTATTGAACATATGTACAATAGGGTTATAAATAGGAAATATTATGATACGAATTGACGATAGCTTGCTAGAAGAAATTGGCTTAATGGCACTGCCGGAAGAAGAGCGCCGACAGTTGCTGAAGCAAATTTACGAGACACTTGAAATGCGTGTTGGTATGCGCCTAGCTGAACGCATGAGCGACCAGCAGCTTGATGAATTTGAACGCTTTATTGATGGTGACATGACGTACGTACAGGACTATCTGAATGCAGGGAAACCGGGCTGGCAGCAAAGTGAACAATATGCCAAAGAAGTGCGCTTGGCTCAAGAAAGTGCTCAGCGTGCCGGTACCCAGGTAAATGAGGCCGCTGTTATGGCTCAATTTGGTGCTCTCACATGGCTCGAAACCAACTTCCCAGACTATAAACAGGTTGTTGCGAGTGAACTAGAGAAGTTAAAAGGGGAGATCAAACAGGATTCCGCAAAAATTATTGAAGCAACCCAAGGTGCGGCACAACCTCTGGTTCAGCCTCAACCACAAGCTCCCTATCAGCCGCCAGCGCAACCTGCGTTTACCCAGCCTACGCAAACTCCTCCGCCACCATACGACGACAATCAGCAACCACCAATGGCCGCGTAGGGAATTATTGAAACGGCAGAGAGCTGAAATTATTGACATTTTTTATAAAAAATGATATTATCTCTCTATGATTGATAAATATCCAAGTACAGATGACGGTGAAATAAAATTAACAGATTTTGAAGTAATTCCACCGACTCCTAGGCCGGTAGTTGTTTACTACAAAGACAATAACGGTCACATGAAGGCCGCTGAAGACATGTTTAAAAAGGAGCTGAACGATGCACCAAATAGCGGTCGCATGAAGGCTTTAGAAGTTAGCTTCGGTGATAATACAAGGGTAATTATAGAGCAGCCAGTGTCTGGGCCATCATTTGGTGGTTATCGTAGCTTTGACGTTTTTGCAAAAACGAAAGACGGATTGATGATAGCTATACGTGGATTTGGAGAGCGTCCGCAATGGGGTGATGACGGGGAAGCGTTACCGGGTGATTTCAGATTTTCTGTTAAGAATGCTGACGGTACTGTACCGGATGACATTGTCGCCCAAACTGCGTGTATGAATGTACTAGTAAACTTAACTAGTCTTCTTGAATCATAGTACGAAACGAATAATAAATATTCAACTATTTGATATTCATCAAATCTCAGCTTAACTAGTGCCTAATGTGTAGCCGGCCAGGAAGGCTTCGCTGGTCATGACGTTTTTGCCGGCTGGCTTTATGGTTTCAATAATGAGCGCGCCTTTGCTGGTGTAGATACCAATTTTTTTATCTTCAGTTTTGAAGGCGTGACCAATTTTTCCAGTTGCTTTTGGATTGACTGAGGCTTCTATAATCACGACATCTTTGCCCGCAAGTTCGGTGCGGGATTTTGGCCACTGAATAAAAGCGCGTATTTCTCTTTCAAGTTGATCGGCTGGTTTCTGAAAGTCTAAAATACCATCTTCTTTGGTCAACTTTCTTGAATAGGTTGCGCGATCTGGGTGTGGCTGGCTATGTGGTTTTAGGCTGCCAGAAATATAGGGTGGAATATACTCTGCCAGCAGGTTATTACTGAGGCGAATGAGCTCCCTGGTTAGTTCGTGCGTATCGGTTGCAGACGCAATGTGCAGAGTTTTTTGTGTTAGGAGCTTGCCAGTATCCATACCGGCATCAATCAGCATGAGGCTAACACCCGTTTTTTCCTGCCCACTCAAAATCGAAAAAGTGATTGGATCGGCGCCGCGCCATTCGGGGAGTAGTGAAAAATGACTATTAACAATGCCTAGTTGAAAGTAGTCTATGACTCGCTGCGAAACAATAATGCCAAAATCAATTAATACACCAAGTTGGCTCGAAAACGAATGCTTTGCAAGCAGTTGCTCAAGTTCTGCTTTGTTGGTAACGGTGTAGAGGGGTACTTCCGAAGAAGTGACGGCCATTTCGCTGGCAGTAGTTGGCTTCGTGACAATTGCTTCAATGGTAAAGTTTGCTTCCAGCAGTCGTAAGCTATCTGCTGCAACTGGTCCGCTCCCGAAGAAAACTACTGAAGGTTTATTGGTATTCACTTGCTCCCCCTGTCTGTCATTCTCAGATTATATTTCACTTCTCTAATTCCACAATATGGAATTATTTTGTATGTCTGCTTCGTAGTTGAGAGGCTTGAGTCCGCCTTCTGGCATTAGCCGAAAGAATGCTGCAGGATTTTCTTTGATGTGGTCAATAAATACCAGGCCATTGGTATGGTCAACTTCATGCTGTAAGATTCGTGCCAGAAACCCATGTGCCGTTACCCTAAAAGATTGGCCGTTTTCGTTCAAGGCTTTTAGTTTGATGCTCTGATGACGCGCTACCTTACCGTAGACATCTGGAACACTCAAGCAGCCTTCATATTCTTCTTCAATAGGGCCAAATTTCTTAACAATTTCAGGGTTAATAAATACCGTGAAGCGCTTGTCTTCAGTTTTTTCAAAATCATTTCGGACAATAAAGATTCGATACAATGTATTAACTTGAATGGCGGCCAAGCCAACAGCGGCTTCATGGTCGCGGGAATTTTCCCAATCTATTGTTGCCGCAATCATATCAGCGATGAGCTGTTTGATCTCATCAGTAATAACGCCGACTCGAGCAGATTTTTTGCGCAAGTTCGGCTCCGGCAACGTTACGATATTGCTTCTGTCCATGCTCATTATGTTTCAGTATAACAGATTGAAGAAAGTTAGAGTAGATTCACCGGATCAAGAGTAAATTGCCAGCGCTGCGGAAGATTACTAGCAATTTTGACAAGCTCAGAACGTCGAGATGAACTGATAATGAGTTGTTGATAAAATAATGCGCCGCGATGTTCATGAAAAGCGGGTGCTGGACCGCGTATTAGTACATCTTTGTATTCTGATTTAATTGCTTGCGCAAACTTTCGGGCTGCACTTTCAGCAGCCTGTGCAGATGCATATCCCGTCGTGAGCTGCAGCAAAAATGTATGCGGCGGCATGTGTTCACTACTGCGTTCTTTCAGTTCGTACTCATAAAACTTGTGATACTGTTGCTCGCAGGCAAATCGAATTGCGGGATGGTCGGGATTTAAAGTCTGAATGACAACTTGGCTTTTTTGACCACTTCTGCCGGCGCGACCGATAACCTGTGTGGTGAGTTGAAACGAACGTTCACTGCTTGAAAAATCAGGTATAAAGAGTTCGGAATCTGCCTGCACAATACCGACAGTGTTGAGGTGGGGAAGATCTAGGCCTTTGGCGATACCTTGGGTACCGATAATAATTTGAATTTTATTGTCGTAGAGATCTTGGTAACGGTTGTGGAGCTGTTCTTTCAGTGGTGTGTCACCGTCGAAACGGGCGGTGACGGCATCAGGAAAGAGTTTTTTAATTTCCGCTTCGATACGTTTGCTGCCAAATCCTCTAAAGTCGATATCGGGGCTTTGGCAGGCTGGACAGGTTTGCGGCAGTGTTTCAACACGCCCGCAGGTATGACAGCGTAGCTCGCCGTGATCGTGGTGGAGGCGATAGGGAATATGGCAGTTCGGGCATTCGGCAGTCCAGCCGCACTGTGCGCATAAGCTCATTCGGGCGGTGCCGCGTCGATTATGAAACAGTAAAATTTGTTCATTGTGAGCAACAGAATTATGCATGGCCGAAAGCAATTTTGTGCTGAATAACGGATGTGTTCCAAACGCGTCTCGCTCACGCATATCAACAATTTCAACAGTAGTATCGCGAACTTTCGTTGGCGCCCGCATAGTAATAATTGGTGCATTGGTGGCTTCGGCAACAAAGTAGTCGGCAACCATTGGTGTGGCGCTGCCGAGTACTAATTTTACATCTTTTAAAAGTTCGGCTAATTTTCTGGCGACACGAAGGGCGGAGTACTTTGGTTGTGAATCTTGCACATAGCTTGGTTCATGGCACTCATCAATTATTATTAATCCAAAATTTCTGAGTGGCGCAAAAAGACTGGAGCGCGGCCCAATAATGACCCAGGGCTCAGTTGACTGATTCAGTAGCTGCCAATTTTTATGACGCTGTGCTTCGCTCAGCCCCGAATGGAGTACCAGTACTCTATTGTGGAGTTGCTCAAATTCTGCGGCAAGCTGGGGAGTGAGTGAAATCTCTGGCACTAAAACCAGTACGCTTTTCTCCTGGCTCAGTACTTGATGGGCAAGTTCTTGATACACCCGAGTTTTACCCGAGCCAGTTACGCCGTGTAATACATGAGTGATCGCGGAAGAATTATGTATTGTTTCAACCGCAGCTTGTTGTTCTTTGGTGAGTTCATAGTGAGTGTTGGAACGCTTGTGTTTTTTAACCACCTGTTCTTGCCCTCGCCGATTTTTACCAAGACCTTTGGGCAGCATAGCTTGCAGGACGATCGACAGGCGAGTGGCATAGTATTCACTAATCCACGTTGCCAGATGAATCAGGTGCTCGGGAACAATCTCGGCTAGCTCACCTTCAATAGGCTTGGTGGTAAAAGAGGGCTTGGTGGTAGGCTGAATCACGATGCCAAGTTTTGTTTTTTTGCCAAAGGGGATATTGACAACCGTGCCACTAGCAATAGCAGTGCTGGAATGATAGGTTAACAAATCTTCCCGGCCTCCAATGACTCCAATCGGACAAATCAAGTAATAGTTCACGTACCCAAGTATGTTGTATCAAATATCAAATATCAAATATTCCTACATGTAGTAGACTGTAATTATGTATTTTGCATCACGCGCCGAGGCCGGTCGGGAGCTAGCCGAAGAACTCAAGTCATATCGTTTTGAAGATTCTGTTGTGATTGCACTAACTGACGGCGGCGTGGTGGTGGGAGCGCAAATTGCGGCCGCAATTCATTGCCCAATTATGTTTCTATTGATGCGCGACATCACATTACCTGGTGAAATTAGCGCCCTAGGGGTCGTAGACCAAAATGGCGGCTTCACCTACAATGACATGTTCTCCACCGGTGAATTAGAGGGTATGACCAGTGAATTTCATGGCTTTATAGAGCAAGATAAAATGACGAAACATCACGAGATTAACAGGCTACTGGGAGATGGCGGCCTGCTTGACCCGGAAATTATTAAGGACCGCACGGTGATTTTAGTTGCCGACGGCTTAATCAGCGGCACCTCATTGGTGGCGGCCATGAGCTTTTTAAAACCAATCCGTGTCAAAAAAGTGATTGTTGCTTCCGTATTTGCGTCGGTTTCTGCAGTCGATAAAATGCATGTATTGGCAGATGAGCTGCATGTGCTTTCAGTCTATGATGGCACCTTCGAGCTCGATCACTACTTTGAGGTCAACGACGTACCACCCCGAGAAGATATCATCACCATACTCAACGAAGTAATCTTGAGGTGGAAATAGCAACAAACCCAACTTTCTCTGATACATCGACATCCACGCTACAATAATCACAACACTTCATCTAAAAGCTATTTCCCAACACTAAATGACAACACATGTGTCTCATATTTACTACGATCATAAGAAATATGAGATACTCAACAATCAAGGAAGGGCATGGTGTAGCTGGGGGGCTCATTGGCGAGGGGTTGTTTTCTGCTGTTTTTATAAGCTGTCGAAAAGACAATGACAAGCGTGGTATAATGAATGGGTAATGCTCGATACATTTATTACATCACGAGTGAGGCGGAAAATAATCATTGTGTACGCAAAGTACCCAGATTTTAAAACGCATGTTCGCGGCCTCGCAAAACTGATCCGGGAAGACGCCGGTAATATTCAGCGTGAACTGAAAAAACTCGAGAAGATCGGTTTTTTGATCTCTGAGAAAAAAGGTAATAGCAAGGTGTATCATACAAATAAACAGTTTATTTTATTCAAAGAACTGCAAAGTATAGTCCTCAAAACTCAGCGTGCCCAGAGTAAGTAGATAACAGCAAATAGCAAATAGCAAATAGAGCTCAGAAATAAGCGCAGTATGCTGTGCCATGTACTGGTCATACTGTTATCTATTTGCTGGTATCTGATATCTTGGCTAACGGGCTAACGGATAATACATAAGTTGAGATTAAAATCTTAACTGTACTTGTCAGGGACGCTCATCTGTAGTAGAATGTTTTGGTATGATTCAAGTAACGAGAAAAGACAACAAAGAGGGTTTAGAAAACCTTATTCGCCGATTTAACCGCAAGGTTGCTTCTGCTGGCGTTATTGCAACTGTGAAGAATAACGAATTTTTCACAAAACCAATGAGCAAGCGTGATCGCCGCGAAAAAGCTATTATTCGAAAAGCTCGCAAGTCTGACAAGATGAAGCGAATTCGACTAGGGCAAAAATAATGCTCGAAGCACAGATTACTCAAGACCTCAAGACAGCAATGCTTGCGGGTGATTCAAAGCGTGTCGAAACACTCAAAATGGTAAAGAGTGCCTTGTTGTATAAAGCAGTTGAACTTGGTGCCCGTGACAGTGGTCTCACCAATGAACAGGTTATGGACGTGCTTTCAAAAGAGGCGAAAAAACGGGCTGAAGCAGCAAGCATGTACGAAAAAGCCGGCCGATCTGAGCAGGCAGCGGCTGAAAAAGCTGAGCAAGAGATCATCGCACACTATTTACCTAAGCAGGCCTCAGATCAAGAAATTATAGCGGCCATTGACCAGGCCATCGCAGCCATAGATGAGGTTTCAATGCAGCACATGGGCCAGGTGATTGGCGCCGTCAAGGCAGACTTAGGGCAAACCGCCGACGGCTCCCGTGTCGCCGCCTTAGTGAAAGCTAAGCTCTCAGCACAGAGTTAGGAGTCATGAGGCATGAGTCAAGAGGGTCAAAAGATAACTTCGTTTGAAGATCTTATAGCCTGGCAATCTTCGAGGGAGCTTGCAATATTGGTTTATCAAATCACTCGTGATTTTCCAAAAGATGAAATTTATGCAATGACCTCCCAGCTGCGACGGGCAATTATTTCGATATCTTCAAATATTGCAGAGGGCTTCAGCCGTAACACACCTGCTGACAGAATCCACTTTTATACAATAGCTCGTGGATCTCTAACTGAAGCTCAAAGTCAGATGATACTATCAGGGGACCTTAAGTATGTTACTAAAGAAAATCTACTCATTTTTAAAGAAAAATCAATAATTTGTCATAAACTAGTAACGGGACTCATTAACGCAACAAAAAGGAATCTCTCATGACTCTTAACTCATACCTCTTAACTCATCACGACAAACGGAGTGCGGAGTGATAGTCTTCTTCGGTCCAGCCGGTGCTGGTAAAAGTGTGCAGGGGCAGATTTTGGCGGCGCGTTACGGATGGCGATGGCTTTCAGCGGGTCAGCTTCTTCGTGATTCAAAAGACCCAGATTTACTGGAAGAAATGCGATCTGGCGAACTGGCAACAGTTGAAAAAGTAAACGCTATTATGGGCGAGGCGCTTGAACGAGCGAAATCCATCGATACGGTTATTTGTGACGGTTTCCCTCGCCAGTTAGAACAGGCCGAGTGGCTGATTAAAACATTGCCCAATCACGAACGCTCGGTTAATCTTGTCATTGTGCTTGAAGTGCCGCGTGCTGAAATTGAAAAACGTCTTGCCGTCAGGGGTCGCGTGGATGATACGCCTGAGGCAATTGAGCAACGACTGACTATTTATCGCAGAGAAATTTACCCGATTTTAACCTATCTAACCGACCAGAAAATTAAAATTACCCATATTGACGGTACGGGCACTGTTGGGCAAGTTCACGACCGCGTGGTCGCTGAGCTTGAAGCCCTTGGATTGACAGCATAAGTTTGGGGCAAAGAAATAAGA
>CAYUUV010000007.1:3547-14966 GCA_964448015.1 uncultured Candidatus Saccharibacteria bacterium | reverse complement strand
ATTCGCTACTAACTTCCAACATCTAACTGCGGACTTCTAAAATATGTTTACAAAAGTGAAAACACAGCAAGAAATTAACGATATGCGCACCTCGGGCCAGATGTTGGCTCAGGTTTTGGTGTATCTCAAGCCCCAGGTTGTGGTTGGTGTCACCACCAAAGAGTTGGCAGATCTTGCGGCCGCAGAACTGAAAAAACTGGGCGGCAAGCCAGCATTTCTAGGATACGGCGGCTTCCCGGATGTTATTTGCATTTCTCGTAATGAGGAAGTGGTACACGGCATTCCAGGCAAAGAAGTTGTGCAAGATGGCGATTTGGTCAGTCTCGATTTTGGGGTGAACTATAACGGTATGATCACTGATGCGGCAATCACTGTGATTGCAGGTGAATCAACGGGCGCAAAAAGAAGGCTCCTCAAGGGGACTGAAGAGGCGATGTTGGCCGGTATTGCAGTGGTTAAAGACGGTGTGAAGACGGGCGATATCGGCGCGGCGGTTGAAAAAGTGATGCTTCAATACGGTTTCGGCATTGTTCGCGATCTGGTGGGGCATGGCGTTGGCCACGAGGTGCACGAAGAACCCGATGTGCCAAATTACGGGGTAGCAGGTACCGGTTCAAAACTTTCTGCTGGCATGACCATAGCGCTTGAGCCCATGAGCACTCTTGGTTCAGAACGAGTCGTGATGGATTCCGACGGTTGGACCATCAAAACCTACGACAACTCCCTCAGCGCCCACTTTGAACATACCATCTTAATTCTAGAAGATTCCGCTGAAATCCTTACTCAGCTTTAACGCATCCTGTCATCTCGAGCGCAGTCGAGCTGATAGTAATAATAGAGACAATAGCGCCATAGGCGTCAGTTGCGCAGGGTTTATTCCTTGCAGCAACTGGCGCTTTTTCAATTGTTGCGAAAAATGAGGCACAAGCGGTATACTGGCTGGTATGAATGAACATCAACAGCTAGCTGTGGGCATTGATGTCGGCACCACGAGTGTTCGGTGTGTGATCGGCTTAGTTAAACCAGAAGACCAATCGGTGAGTCTGATTGGTGTTGGCGACGCGCCCAATAGCGGTTTTCGAAAAGGGAGCGTTGTTAATATTGCGGAAACGGCGACTGCGCTAGATCAGGCGATTGCTAACGCCGAGCGGATGGCGGGTGCACAAATCAGTAGCGCAACGGTTAACATCAACGGTACTCATATCAAAGGCGTTGATTCAAAAGGTATTGTGGCAATTTCTGGGAATGAAATCACTGAAGAAGATTTACTCAGAGCTGAAGATGCGGCAACAGTATTACAGATGCCGCAGCACCACGAAATTCTGAGCGTTTTTCCACGTGGCTATAACATTGACGGGCAGAGCAATATTAAAGATCCGCTTGGTATGAGCGGTACGCGGCTTGAGGTTGATGCGCATGTGGTCACTATTTCTGCGCCGGCGCTGAAGAACTTAGAAAAGGTGGTAGAGACGACTCAAACACATATTAATCGTATGAGTGTTTCAAGTCTTGGTGCCGCCCAGGCGACTATCTCTCGAGAGCAGCGAGAAAATGGTGTTGCCGTGCTTGATATTGGCGCCGCGACTACTAATATGATTGTGATTGAAGATGGTGATGTGCAGCAGGTCAGCGTGATCCCGATTGGCGGAACACACATTACGAATGATCTCGCGATTGGGCTCAGAACTGATCTGAAAGTAGCCGAGGCCGTTAAGCGCAACTATAAATATCTTGCCCAGGCAGGGAAATCTCGCCCGAAGCACGTGAAGGTGGTTGTTGGCGGCCAAGAACACATCTTCCCAACCAAAGATATCGAGCTGGTGATTACCGCACGTCTAGCGGAGCTGTTTGAATCAGTTGATAAAGAGTTAGCCAAAATTCATCGTTCAAAAAAGATCCCTGGCGGCATTACAATTACCGGCGGTACTGCACAACTTCCGGGGATTGATTTGATTGCTAAAGAAGAATTAGCACTTTCTGCGCGCGTTGCTCTACCACAGGGGATTGGCGGCCTGAAAGAGAAGGTGGCACGTCCAGAGTATTCCGCCGCGGTTGGTTTAATGCTGCTTGATGTACATAAAGATGAAGAAGGCGTGTACGGCGGGCGAGGTATTGGCGGCCGGTTGCAACACGGCGCAGATCAGGCAAAATCTTTCTTAAAGCAAATCACCAGTCGCTTCGGCTTTTAAACTGGTGAGTAGCACATAGGCCTGTCATCCTCAACTCGATTGAGGATCCAGTGATTACCTATGTGTGTAGCGCATACAACTTCCTCATCACTTTTGTCAGTAAAAGTAATACAAAACTGCCACCTAGGTTCAAAAAGCACGATGGTCGCCAGAAGCTTTTCTTCTCTGTGATCTGCGGGACTCGCTTCACTTCATTTCGTTCAGACATCCTCGATCAGCAGGGAAGAAAAGCTTCTTATTCTCTCGGTTTTTGAGTAGGTGGTGAGGCTGCCAAGTCTCTTGCGAGACTTGCTTTATATTTAGGCATCTGTCGGTTATTCATTAAATTAATTCGCTACGCTCTATTGTGTCTACTGGATTCCCGTCTTTACGGGAATGACGAAGTCAGTTTTGAGCACATTTATGTACTAGCTCGTACACTAAAAGTGTTCGCGGTTACTTCTGGTGAGAGGGTCATTTTCTGCAAGAATTGATTTTATGACAGTAAGCAGTATATACTGAGTACTATAAATAAGTGGGGGAGAAGACGTGCCAGAAGTAAAACCTGCCGATATTCAAGCATTCGCATCAATTAAAGTAATTGGCGTGGGAGGAGCCGGTGGTTCTGCGGTCAATCGAATGGTTGACTCTGGCCTCAAGGGTGTACAGTTTGTTGCAATCAACACCGACGCCCAGGCTCTCTATCATTCCAAGGCGTCAAATAAGATTCACATTGGTAAAGATGCAACCAGAGGGCTCGGTGCTGGTGCGGATCCTGTAGTCGGTCAGAAGGCGGCAGAAGAATCAGAGGCTGAAATTAAAGAAGCGCTGGCCGGTGCGGACATGTTATTTATCACTCTCGGTGCCGGTGGTGGTACGGGAAGCGGTGCCGCTCATGTGGTAGCCAAGGTGGCGCAAGAGCAGGGTATCCTCACTGTTGGGGTTGCAACACGTCCGTTTGCTTTTGAAGGTGAGAAACGGCGCAAGAACGCTGAGTTTGCAATTGAAAATCTGACAAAGTATGTTGATACGCTTATTACCATCCCTAATGACCGCCTTTTGCAAACAATCGACCGAAACACGCCGCTTGTTGAAGCATTTACTGTTGCGGATGATGTGCTGCGTCAGGGTGTACAGGGCATCTCTGATCTTATTACCGAGCATGGTCTGATCAACCTTGATTTTGCTGATGTGAAGTCGGTAATGAGCCACGCTGGTTCAGCGTTGATGGGTATTGGCCACGGTACGGGTGAAAATCGTGCGGTTATCGCGGCGCAACAGGCGATAGAATCACCACTACTAGAGGTTTCAATTGATGGTGCGCGAGGCGTTGTTTTCAACATTACTGGCGGTAATGATCTGTCGATGCACGAGGTGAATGAGGCGGCCGAGGTGATTACTGCTGCAGTTTCACCTGATGCAAATATTATTTTTGGCGCAACGATCAAACCTGAACTTCAGGACCGGGTTGAAATTACCGTTATTGCAACTGGCTTTGACGCCGCCTACTTTACCAAACGCACTGGTGTGCCGGGTGCATCTGAAGTAGATGACGAAGATGAAAGCGGGCTTTCCACCTCGCTTGGTGAGGTTGAGGGTGAAGTCGAGACTATTAATATGGACGAAGACAGCGCATCGACACTTGAAGAGCAGTCGGAAGACGAGTCTGCAACACCGTTTCATAAAGAAGACGATGTGCCAAGTTCCAACATTTGGGCCAGCGATGACGATGAAAAATCAGATGAGCCCGAGCACGACGTGCCAGCATTCTTACGGCGCTTTCGGCGTAAAAAATCTCCAGATACTGAAGAAAAAGAAGAATAAATAGCGTATTTTGCTCTTGCAAGTACGCTACCATTAGCGTTATACTGATGGGGAAGTACGCTATAGGTAGAGTATCTAACAGGAGTACTTAGAATATTAACTACTAACATAATGGAAAAGCCGGAGCTGTTAAGAAATGAAGTGTCCAAAATGCCAAAGTTCTGACTCAAAAGTTGTTGAATCACGTGATGTTGCCAGTGGCGAAAGCATCAGACGCCGCCGCGAGTGCGAACATTGTCAGCATAGATTTACAACCTACGAACGAGTTGAACGACCAAATTTGGTTGTTGTAAAAAAAGATAACACCCGAGAGATTTTTGACAGAGTTAAAATCCTCAGTGGCATCGAACGGGCATCAGAAAAAACTTCAATTTCAGGACCGCAACGCGAAGATATGGTTGCACGGATCGAACGTAAGTTGTACGATTTAGGTAAGCCTGAAGTGAGGGCTGGGGATATTGGCGAGTTGGTCATGGAAGAGCTTGCCGGTGCTGATGAGGTAGCGTATGTACGCTTTGCAAGCGTCTATCGCCACTTTACAAGTATCAAGAGCTTTGAAGAAGGTCTCAGCGCCCTGAAGGCGCGAAAAGACCAAGAAGAGTAGTTGAAGCTCGAGTAGACCGATCCAGTAATTGCCGTGTGTTTTCGTAGAAAGAAGTGGTTTGATTCTATAATCTAAAATCTAACTTCTAACTTCTAATAATCTACCGAAGGTATACGGGAGTGACTAGGTGGAGGGTGTAATGCCCGCTGACGCTCTAAATAAACAATTCATTAAAACAAATTAAAAACAGGGTAACTAAGAGGGGGTAAGCTATGGCACAAGCTACGGTGCTCGGTATTCGACGCTATTTTACAAAAGAAGGGGTTGACCCGTACGAGATGTTTTCTTGGGTAGAGAGAGACTCCAAGATCGACAATCCGGTCACGGGCAAAATTGCGTTTGAACAAAAAGCGGTGGAGTTTCCAGACACCTGGAGCCTCAACGCCATTAATATTGTGAGTCAAAAATATTTTTCTGGCACCCCGGGAACAAAAAGTCGTGAAGGTAGTCTTAAAACACTGGTTAATCGCGTGGCAGATACGATTACTCGACATGGTGAGCAAGAAGGCTACTTTTCAACCTCAGCTGAAGCGGGAGTTTTCAATCAAGAATTAAAGTATATTTTAGCTTCTCAGCGAGCAGCATTTAATTCGCCGGTTTGGTTTAATATTGGCGCCGCTTCTCGGTCGCAACAAGCCAGCGCGTGTTTTATTTTGGCTGTTGATGACACGATGCCGTCAATTCTCAATTGGTATAAAGAAGAAGGTATGATTTTTAAAGGCGGGTCAGGCTCGGGGCTTAACGTGAGTTCTATTCGTTCAAGTTTTGAGCCGCTGGGTAAAAGTGCTGGTACGGCTTCTGGCCCACTTTCGTTTATGCGCGGTGCTGACAGTTCTGCTGGGGCTATTAAATCCGGTGGTAAGACTCGTCGTGCTGCCAAGATGGTAATTATGAATGTTGATCATCCGGACGTTGAAGAATTCATCTGGTGTAAGGCGATTGAAGAGCGCAAAGCTCGGGTGCTGCAAGAAGCAGGTTTTGACATGAGCCTCGACGGTAAAGACATCTTCTCGGTGCAATATCAGAATGCCAATAACTCAGTGCGTGTGACCGATGACTTTATGCAGGCGGTGGAAGATGATGAAGATTGGAACCTGGTGGGTGTCAGCGACGGGAAAGTATATAAAACAGTCAAAGCCCGCGATTTATGGCGGCAAATTGCTGAAAGTGCGTGGGAGTGCGCTGATCCTGGTTTGCAGTTCGATACCACCATCAATCACTGGCACACTGCACCGAATGCCGGCCGCATCAACGGTTCGAACCCATGTTCAGAATATATGCATCTTGATAACTCAGCCTGTAACTTAGCTTCAATTAATCTTCTTAAATATCTGAATGAAGATGGCAGCTTCGATGTTGAAGCCTATAAGCAAACGATTCAGATTATCTTTACTGCCCAGGAAATTCTGGTTGGCTACTCCGAGTATCCAACAGAGGGTATTACTAAGAATGCACGAGCTTACCGTGAACTCGGTATCGGCTATGCCAACCTTGGTGCGCTGTTGATGGCCCAAGGTTTGCCGTACGATTCTGAAGAAGGTCGCGCCCAAGCCGCAGCAATTACCGCAATTTTAACTGGTCATTCGTACGCGACTTCAGCTCGTCTGGCAAAGCAAGTTGGTCCATTTGCCGGGTTCAATAAAGATCGTGAGGGGATGATGCGCGTACTGGCACAGCACCGTGATGCGGTTCGTGATATTGATGCCCGATTGGTGGCTGAAGATCTACTTTCAGCAGCTGCAGAGTGTTGGGATGAAGCGGTTGAGCTGGGCGAACGATACGGTGTTCGCAACTCACAAGCTTCAGTGCTGGCGCCAACGGGTACCATCGGCTTTATGATGGACTGTGATACCACTGGTATTGAGCCAGATTTCAGTCTAACAAAGTATAAAAAACTGGTGGGTGGCGGCAATATGGTAATTGTGAACCAGACTGTTCCACGCGCCCTGAAGACCATGGGCTATACTCCTTCGGCAATTGAAGATATTGTGGCCTATATCCATGAAAACAGCGGTGTCGTTGGCGCGCCACATTTGCAAAAAGAACATTACGATATCTTCGCCTGCGCCGTTGGTGAAAATTCTATCCACTATAATGGCCACGTGAAGATGATGGGTGCCGTGCAGCCATTCATCTCCGGTGCAATTAGTAAAACCGTGAACATGCCGGTTGAATCAACCGTGGAAGATATTGAAGAACTTCACCGACTTTCGTGGAAACTTGGCCTCAAGGCAGTAGCAATTTATCGTGATGGTTCTAAGGTCGCGCAGCCGCTTTCTTCAAAGAAGGATGACGACAAAAAAGACGAAGTACTTGCAGCGCACGAGCCGCAAACAGCCGAGCAAGTGACCGAACAGCTTATAGCTATGCAGCCACACATTCGCCGCGAGGTGCCGCGGGTGCGCAATGCCAAGACATTTGAATTCCGCGTTGCAGACAGCAAGGGCTTCGTGACGGTTGGCGAATACGAAGACGGCACACCGGGTGAGCTATTCCTCAGAATTGCAAAACAAGGTTCAACACTCGCTGGAATCATGGACGCCTTCGCGATTTCAGTCAGTCATGGCTTGCAGTATGGGGTGCCACTCAAGAGTTACGTAAAGGCATTCATTAATATGTCATTTGCCCCATCGGGTATGACGGACGACGCTGAGATTAGATCAGCTTCCAGTTTGGTAGATTACATCTTCCGACGCCTGGCAAAGCAGTACTTAAGTCTTGATGATCAGCTTGAACTCGGGCTAGTAAGCCTTGAAGACCTCGAAGCAGAGGCGTTGACACATCAGGCGAGTCTTCTTGACACAGAGCCGCAGGTCGAAGATCAAGCAACTGATATTACGCAGGCTCCAGTACCCGCTCGGGTGGTCGAAAAACCGGTCGCAACGAAAGCAAGCAGCGCAGAAACCGCACCGCTATGCTATAGCTGCGGCAACCAAACCCAGCGTGCAGGCAGCTGCTACGTCTGTATGAGCTGCGGTACAACGTCTGGTTGCTCGTAAAGAAAGTTCTTAGAGCTTAGATCTCAGATCTTAGAGTAAAAGAGGCTATACGGCCTCTTTTATTATCCGCTAGCTCTCAGTCCCGTCATCCCAAACTAGATTTGGGATCCAGTTTTTATAGTCGCTGGCGACGTATATTTGATCTAAGATCTAAACACTAAGATCTAAACACTAAGATCTACCATCTAATTCTGATATACTAAAACCGATGAAACTGCTTATTCTCTACAAACCAATCTCAGAGCTCGCGACTTCAGCTGAAGCCTATGCGCGTGAATTTGAGCGCGAGACTGGCAAATCTATAGAGCTTATGGATATCGAAAGCCAAGCAGGTATTGCGCTGGCGGTGGTGCACGATATTCTCCGTCAACCAGTCCTTTTAGTGCTCCGAGACGATCATAGCTTGATAGAATCATGGCCAGAACGAAACAGTTGGCCAACAATCTCAGAACTCGGCGCCTACATACCGCGGTAGTTGCAATATCTGTTATTTAAGATAAAATTAAGCATAGAAAGCGTTTCATTGTAACGAAGTTGCAGTGGATGAGTGGCTATCACCCACGAATGCTGTGAGAAGAAATCTGGTTTGTCATCCTGAACTTGATTCAGGATCCAATAAAATTAGATTCCGGATCGAGTCCGGAATGACATCAGAAAGTAGACCTCATCGGTCCTGACCCGTAAGATCAGCAAATAAGTGCTAAAAGAACCCTCCTTCGGAGGAAAATCACTTCTTTTGGAAGCCAGATGGTACCGTCTTCTGCAGAGCAGAACCCTGAGTTAATCGAAGGGCAAAGCAAAACAGGGGATTCTGGCAGACAAAAGAAGTGATTTTTATTTACAAATTAACTCCTGGTCGTCATCCCAAACTTGCCGTGCTCCGTGAAGAATTTTTCGGAGATGTGGGATCCAGTAATCACAAAGGTAACGAAATGACTGAACAACTCAAACAACCATTCACAATAGAGCGTATGCAGCCTGAAGATATCGAGCCAGGCGAAGAGCTAACTGTAGATTATGCAGAGTTTTCAGATGTAAATTGGTCAATGGAGTGTCATTGTGGCAGTAAAAACTGTAAAGGAATCGTGAAAGGAAAGGTGGCGTGATGAGATTTTTTGGTCAGAAAAGGACAATTGTGGTTGATGCAAACTATAGTCAAATCGCTGAACTTGAAAAATTTTGGAATGAGATGCGCGAGCTCTTTCCAGGTGGGTTTCTCTACGGGCTTGGGGCAAATATGAATAGTCAAACGATAGATTATTACATTGGTAAAATTGACGAACAGTGGCAGGACGGAGTTGATGTTATCGAGATTCCTGATGATGGATGGGAAGAATTTAGCTGCAAAGAAGATGATGCCGAAATAGAGAAGCTCTACAGAGGAATATTCCAGCAAGGAACACCCGATTATGAGTTGGAGTCTATAAAAAATGGAATATTTACAACCAAAGTACATTTTGTAAATAAAGGAGTAGATGTATGAAGTCTAAAGGTGTGACATATCCTCAAGCGCAGCAAATCATCATTCCGACTTCTATAAACCCAAGACCAGAGCGGTTTGAGATCGAAGCAGCGAGTATTATTGCTGAATACTTTCAAGCGGATGCTCGGTTTATTGTGCGAGATGTAGGCAAAACGCCCGATATAGAGATCGGCGGGATTGAATGGGAGATAAAAAGTCCTCTTGGTCGGGGTAAGCATGTTATCGAAGATCAGATTAAGAGGGCATCGCGGCAGTCACTTCATATTGTTATTGATGCGAGACGATGCAAATTACATATTGCCCGCATTCGTTCACAGTTGAAGTACACCGTAGGATTTCGAAAACATCTGAAACAAGTAGTGTTGATTAATAAACACGGTGAAGTAGAGGTAATAAAATGATAGCCACAATAAAAAAGGAGCCGATGCTGCGCATATTCATCGCTGCATCGGCTCACTACTCGAATTATACCACTAGCAGCGGAGTAATGTCAATAAAGGAGAGAATGTATGAAGTTTAAGCATGGGACACGAAGGCGGGCGCTGGAGTATGAAAAAGATTGGGTGAAGCGTTGGAAGGCTGATAAGACGTTTGAAAAATCGGTGGAAAATCGACCGGAAGAAAACAAATGGGTGTTTTATGATGGCCCGCCGTTTCTGACGGGAACACCGCATCACGGGCACCTTTTGGTTTCGTCTGTGAAAGATGTGATGGGGCGTTTTCATACGATGAAGGGGCAACGGGTGGAACGAACCTGGGGCTGGGATTGCCATGGTTTGCCGGCAGAGTTGTTTGTAGAAAAGCAGCTTGGTATCAACAACAAAAAAGAAATTGGCACAAAAATTAGTATTGAAGAATACGTAAAACAGTGCCGCGCAGCAATGGTAAAAACGGGTACGGAATGGGAAGACACGATTGACCGTATTGGCCGCTGGGTTGAGTTTGAGGGCGCCTACAAAACCATGGACAAAGAATACATGGAATCAGTCTGGTGGGCGTTCAAGGAACTCTACGAAAAAGGCAAAATTTACGACGGCGAAAAGATCTTGGTGTACTGCACAAAAGATGCCACGCCGATTAGCAAGTCTGAAGTTGCCATGGAAAATAGCTACCAGATGGATACTGATCCAAGTGTGTTTGTGTATTTCAAAATTGAGGACGTAGAAGAACACATGCTTGCTTGGACCACGACCCCTTGGACACTACCTGCCAATGTGGCGGTTGCGGTAAACCCCGCAGTTGAGTATTCACTTGTCGAACATGAGGACAAAAAGTTTTATGTTGCCAGCGAGGCAGTGAGCCGTGTGATGCAAAATGAAAAGAAGCAGCCGCTGGAATATACGGTGCTGAAAAAAGTGAAGGGTTCGGAACTGGTCGGGAGACGGTACGAGCCGTTATTTGAAAATCACGGGCCACAAGCTCATCGTGTGCTTGCGGCAGATTTTGTGACCGCAGAAGACGGCACCGGTATTGTTCACGAAGCGCCGGCCTATGGTGAGGAAGATTACGAACTCTGCAAAGAAGAGGGCGTGCCGGTAGTTTCAATTGTTGATGAAAACGGCCATTACACGGCAAGTCACTGGATTGGTGAAAACATCTGGGACATCAATAAAACCATTGCAAAAACCTTGGTTGAAGAAGGAAGAGCGCTGAAGGTTGAATACATCCGCCACGAATATCCGCACTGCCACCGTTGCGGCACAAAATTAATGTACCGCGCACACCCAAGTTGGTTCATGGACATTCAATCGCAGAAGAAAGAAATGTTGGAAGAAAACGCCAAGACAAATTGGAACCCAGACCATCTTCGCACCGGACGTTTTCATAATATTATCGAGCAAGCGCCAGACTGGAATCTCTCCCGAGACCGCTACTGGGCCACGCCAATTCCGGTGTGGAAGGGCTATCGTCAAGACGGCACCGAAATCGTGAAAATCATTGGCAGCTACGACGAGTTTGAAGAGCTAACCGGTAAAAAACTCGATGACTACCATCTGCCGCAAGTTATGAATGTGACCTTTGCATGCGATGGTGTTGAAATGCGCCACATTGGCAAAGTGCTGGACTGTTGGTTTGAAAGCGGCTCAATGCCGTTTGCGCAGTTCCACTATCCGTTTGAAAACAAAGAAAAGTTTGAGAGCATGTTCCCGGCTGACTTCATCATTGAAGCTATCGACCAAACGCGTGGTTGGTTTAATAGCCTGATGGCGGTCAATGTTGGGTTGTTTGGCAAAGCACCATGGAAGAATCTCATCTGTACCGGGTTCATTAATGCGGCGGACGGTAAAAAGATGAGCAAAAAACTGAAAAATTATACCGACCCGATGGATCTGATGGATAA
>CAYUUV010000007.1:0-3447 GCA_964448015.1 uncultured Candidatus Saccharibacteria bacterium | reverse complement strand
ATCAACCAGCTTGTTATGGACGAAATGGAGCAGGTGCGTGAGTATGTGAATGAAGGCTTGAGCCTCCGCGCCAAAGCACAGCTGAAGGTTCGGCAACCGCTGGCAAGTATCACGGTACCATCTTTAGGAGAGCATGTTGATTTCGAGCCAATTTTGCTCGATGAATTGAACGTCAAAGCGGTTAAGATCGGTAAAGAAGTTGCCATCGATGAAAATATCACCCCAGAACTGAAACGCGAAGGCTTAATGCGCGAAGTAGTGCGCCATGTACAAGCCGCCCGTAAAGAAGCAGGGCTGAATGTTGATGACCGCATACAGCTTGCGCTACAAACTACCAGCGACCAACTGCAAACCGCAATAACCGAACATCTTGAAACCATCAAAGCCGAAACCCTCGCCAATAGCTCCGGCGAAGTCTTAAACGGCTTCGAAGTAAGCGTGAAAGTTGAAGGCGAAGCCCTAAAAATCTCCCTCACAAAAAGCTAGTTATACAAGGACACTCCTTGCTGCAAGGAGTGTCCTTGAAATCTTGAAATTGAGCCACTTGCTGCGACGGTGTTTACGATGTAGGTATTTAAGTATATACTTAATAGTAATGAGCAAAAATTATATTGTTGTTGATACTCGAGAACCATTTGAATATGATCAAAGTCATGTTGAAGGCGCGGTGAATATTCCTCCGATGGAATTTATGTCGGGTGCGCTACCTGCAGCGCTGCAAGATGTGTCCAAAGAAACCAAACTTATTTTGTATTGTCGGACGGGGCAACGTTCGAATACCTGTTCTATAATTCTGCGGCAACTTGGTTTTACTAACTTAGTGAATGGTACGAGCGAGGGTCGCGTTCGGCAAATGATACAAAAGGGTGAACTATAGTTTCGGCACTTCATCGCCTGCGGACAAAGGTACAAAATTAGCACTCTCATTGTGCTAGTGCTAATTTAAGTGTACACTTAAACCTAACAAACTGTAGTTTGTCATCCCGTGCTACGACACGGGATCCAGTAAATAACAGATCGCGTAAGCGATACAGCTTATTCCATAATCTATAATCAATAATCTAAAATCTCACCATGAACCTACCAACAGATGAAGAATTTTCAAAATTGATCGGCCAAGCACTTGATTCGCTTCCTGAAAAATACACCTCACGGCTTGAGAACCTGCTGATTACCTATGAAGATGAACCAAGTGGTGAACAGCGTACCAAACTGGGTCTCAGGTGTCACCAAAGTCTGTTCGGTCTGTACGAAGGCATCCCGCTTACACAGCGGGGCAACGGCTTTTCCGGCAAACTCCCTGATAAAATAACCCTCTTCAAATTACCACTTTTTCACTACGCAGCAGGGAACGAAGAAAAATTCAAAGCCCAAATCAAACACACCCTCTGGCACGAAATCGCCCATTACTTCGGCCTCAACCACGACCGCATCCACGAACTCGAAAACAACAATTTGTCATCAAGATGATTGACAATTTATATAAATCATGATAATATGTTTTTATTCAGCTCAAAAGAAGCATGAAAAATAAAATGATATGACTATGAATTCTACAGAACAATTCCAGCAAAGAGTAACCGAAGGCTTGCAGTCTGTGAAGGAACAGGCTGGCTTCGGAGATGTTCCACAAGGCTCGGTAGCAAGTAATCAGCGTTTAGAAGACAATCTTGTGCGGGTTACGGTTCAAGATAGGGGTAGCGAGGTGTCAACGAATGCTGAGTTATCAGATCTTTCTGGGCAGCAAAGTGCACGGCTCACACAGCGCACTAGAAATGGTGTTATAGAAAGTACAGAGGCCGTTGTGGCAACAAATCAGGGTGAATATGATGCTTCGGAAGATGGTCACACTATCGTACGCAGAGAGGGGTACGGCCAGGTGGAACTAAAAAATCCACGAGCAAAAGTGCTAGTAGCGGCATTGGCTCACAAGGTTATTGGGCGTACTCAAGATGCAATGACTGAGCAACCAGAACTGAGTGTTCGGCAACTACCCTCGAAACCTGATGAGGTAAATTTAACACGCAGAAGGCGCTCAATGTCTGTCTGGAGCTAAGTCATACAAAAACAGGGGTCAAATATTGACATAATATATTACATATGCTATACTAAAAAAGTATTATTTATATAAAATAAAAAACAAATGCAAGCAAATCTGTACCCAGTCAATATCATGGAGCACGCAGAGCCGGTTCATGAAAGCAACGAATCAACCTCTGATAAAAAGGCAGCCGAATTTGCTATTGAGCTCGAAGCACTGGGGATACGACCACATGTCTTAGAGGCAGAACACAACCCTCTGCCAGAATATCTCGAGAGCCTAACCTTAGTTGATAGACCTGTGTCGGATGAGCAAACGGTTCGGCTTTATCGAGGGGTTAGTCCGAAAAGTGGCTATGAACTCGCGCACCAAGTGTGCTACTTGCTTAAAAAGCCGATTTATAGAGAAGGTAGTCTTGGGTTGGTAACTCATTCTGAGCTAGAGTCACAAGCTGCTTTTGATGCTGTTGAGGAGTTTGTGAAAAGACCTTCATACCGAGCAATGAAAGATATGGTGACTGCTACGAATATGTCTGAGGGTGATCAAAGGTTTGTGCATGATAGGATAAAAAGTATTCAACTTGAAATGTTGCGTGACCCGAACGCAACAATCGTTAGCGAGCTTCGCTTTAATCATGTTGCCGCTCCGGCTGGTGTTTCTTCGCAAGACCTCTCGCCGTTTATCGCGACTTCTCAGTCGCCACACAAGGCTGCTGTGCATGGTGATACTCTGATGGTGCTTGATGTTCCAGTTTCAAAGTTGGCAGGAATTGGCGAGGTTGATGAAATGTTGTTGCCGAGTGGTATTGATCCGAGCTGGATTTCTGCTGTCGCACGTTTCAAGAAAAAACCCGCCAGCCTTGAAGAGAGGGGTGTACAAGACGTCCTGAATATTTTAGAGGGTATTCCTTCCGAAGGTTCGGAGCCGGTAATACCTGTAGATACGATCATGCAGCAGGCGAGCAAGAAGAATCGTTTACAAGATGTTGAAGATATCAATGAGGATCTTATTAACGAGCTAGCCACCATTGACCCAGAAGCTATAGGGAAACTATTAGCAGAGATGGGCATTACAAAGTATCAAGATGCGCTTTGGGCGTGCGCTGAGTATTACCAAAGAAAACGAGGTGAGCTATTTGGTAGAAGTAACTTTCCTTCTGCAAGAGATATCTATGACATTGATGAGGTCCAGCCACCGATATTTAGAGACCTTAACGAGCCGCGTTTGCGAGTATTGGATGCTGATGCAATAGACCACCTTGCTCAAGCTTACTATCATCAGAAATCGAAATACGAACTTGCAACGAACTGAGCCTTTACAGGAGTGGTTATATCTGTTACACTGGTCTCCGGACTTGTTTTAATAATAGACAGCCGAAGTTTGGCTCCGACTAGCGCGAGAGTTAG
>CAYUUV010000006.1:0-35745 GCA_964448015.1 uncultured Candidatus Saccharibacteria bacterium | reverse complement strand
TTTACCCACCAAAAATCAAAATACCTGCACTTATCCACAGTTTGGTGGATAAGTGAGGGTATTAAGGTACCTTCACAGCCCGTCATCTCGAGCCTGTCGAGAGATCTAGTTTAACGACCCTTTCATAGTCTGTCATTCTCAGCTTGACTGAGAATCTAGTCTACAAACAGTATCCTCCTGGATTCTCAGTCAAGCTGAGAATGACAGAAAAGATAGGCTTTAATGAGTTCGGATGAAGTCGATCACCTGTTCGTAGCGCTCATCATCAATCTTACCCAGCTGTTTCAAAGAATCTAGCAAGCCGGTAATCGTAAAGGCCGCCTCAATTTCATAGCCAGCATCTCTAACAACATCAAGGCCGCCCTGTTCGCGGTCAACAAGTACAATAAATTTTTTAATCACCAGACCAGCGGCTTCTACCTGCTTGATTGCTTCAAGTTTCGAATCACCCTTGGTGATAAGGTCATCTAGCAAAATTACCCCGTCTCCTTCTTCGAAGTCCCCTTCAACGGCACACTTAGTGCCGTGATCTTTCACTACCTTACGTGGCTGAACAAGCGCACGCTTAGTTTTATAACCTACGGCTGAAGCAAGAGGCGTCCCCGCTTCTGGTACTCCGGCGAGTAATATAGACGGATCAGCGTCCGCAATCATCTCATCATAGGCATCAGTGACCGCATGCAACGTCTCCGGATGAGACTGCACCTTCCGCAAATCAATGTAAAACGGCGAAACAATTCCACTTTTTAATACAAACTTGCCAAATTTCAGTAAATCACTCTCAAAAAATTGTTGCGCCACTCTCTCTTTTGTAATTTCCGACACTTGTCCCATGATCACATCTCCTTTATTTCTTGCATTATTCTCTCAACTGCCTCGCGCGAGCTGCCAATTTCTGTAGGCGGCTGCGTAATTGGACGGCCTATCACAAGGTAGTCTGCGTCAGCTGGTGTAACGATCCGCTTTTGATCATTTGTTGCTGCCCAGGCAGGTCGAATACCAGGAGTTACCAGAATCAAATCTGCAGTACGTGGATTTGCACGCAGCAGAGATACTTCTTCGGCTGAACAGACCACACCATCAATCCCGGCAACCTCATAGTGATCCTCCTCTACGTATTGAGCTCAAGTATAGCAAAAGTTTCTCGTATATAAAATTACAGACAATTAATGTCGCTCGACTTCATTGAGTGATTTGATAATCTTCACATGCTCCGGTATACCGTGTATCGCACCTCTGTCGCCACCACTCCTGTTCACTAAGTAGCTAGCGTATTGTGATGATATATGACTGAAGCTGATGGGCTTGTCGTCTACAAATACAGCCGTGTTATACGTACCCATATCTGGCACACTGACACCCCCAGCCTGCACCCATGCGTTCAAAATCTCTGACTTCATAACCTCTTGTGTCACCACTGTATGCATATTGAGAAGACCCGCAGCTTGTATCTTCATACGCTGCCAGTCACCATGTCCATAGGTCAGTATCATCACATCCACATGGCTGGCCTGGGTGAGATATGCGAGTAAAGAAGCGGCATCTTCATATAATAATCGATGCTTTTTTGATTCCTCAAATAATCGCTGGCTGAATTTTTCAATTAATTCGGTGCTGGCAATAGTTTTTAATATTTCAAGTGCTTGAAACGACTGCCCGTGCCGGAAGCTTTCCTGCTCGGCCTGGGCAATCACCGACGAATCAATCCCCATGGCATCGCAAACCGCCACAAAAACCTGCATCACTGTGGTGGTATTAAGCAACGTTCGATCAAGGTCGAGAATATACACTACGCGGTTAGGCTTAGTCATGAAAATACACCTTCATAATTTGACGAGCCACTCGTTCGCCGCTGTGTCGTATTAAGGTTCTTTGAATGAAATCTTTTTTGTGGGTTGGTTTAAAAATCGGGCCGATTAAATCATCACCAATGGCCGTATAGTGTGCCTTTTTCAGGTGTTCCTCATCGACTAACACCCCGTATTCCCCTTCCGCGGCGTACCGCTCAAGTACCTCGCTCGAAGGCTGCTTGGTATTGTATAAAACAATGTCTAAAAATGTACGGCCGGCAATTCGCTCAATTTCATCCGCAAAATCGTGCACATAAAAACCGTCAGTTTGACCTGGTTTGGTGACTAAGTTACAAACATAGACCACCTTGGCCTTGGTTTTCACCAGCGCCGCACCAACACCTTCTACCAACAGTGCCGGAGCGAGACTGCCGTACAAATTACCAGGCGCAATCACAACAATATCTGCACGCTTAATTGCCTCGCGGGCAGCTGGGTTTAGTTCTGCGCGAGGCTCCAGCCACAACTGCGGCCGCTGCTGTGATGCAAAATCCTGGTGCGCAATTTTGTATTCTCCCGCAAGTGTGCCGCCATCGGCAGCCTGCATCTGCAGTTCAACATTGGTCAGCGTAATAGGTTCAACACTGCCGGTAATATTGAGTACCTCTGAGGCTACGTCAACACCTTCACTGAAGCTGCCGGTCATTTTTTCTAAGGCCGCCATAAATAAATTACCGAACGCATGCCCCGCAAAGGTGCCATCTTCAAATCGGTAGTTGAATAAGTCTCGTACTTTCGGAGAATTAGAAAGCGCTACCAGGCACTGCCGAATATCACCAGGCGGCAAGACGCCTAGTTCATCGCGCAAAATACCAGTGGAGCCACCGTCATCGGCCATATTCACTAGAGCAGTAATATCTTTAGTGTACGACTTTAGGGCACCGAGCAACGTGAAACTACCCGTTCCTCCGCCTATCACCACTATGTTAACCCCCTTAACCTCCATACTACCCCTTACAGTTGGCGTTTAATTGCCTTGATCATGCGCCCATACCACTGTGCCGAAGGCCGTATGGTACGTTTTTTTGTTTTGTAGTCAATTTCGATCAGACCAAATCGCGGCCAAAAACCCTCTGCCCATTCAAAATTATCAAGCAGACTCCAGTGAATATAGCCCAAAAATGACACGCCGTTTTGAATAGCGGTATTAATAGACTTGACGCTTTCAATAATCCACCATTTACGATAGGCATCTTCGCTGTCTGCCACACCATTCTCGGTTATCAGAATCGGTAAATTATACTTTTTGTAGAGCAACGCCGCCATCAAGCCGACTTTATCAGGCTGCATATCCCAGCCTAAATCATTCACCAGATTATTCGGATTATCCACACGAGTACCGATCACTCGATTAGCAAAATAAAAGTTTAAGCCCATGTAATCCTGCTTGCCGTGAATACGGTTGATGAAGAAGAAGTTCATAGCATAGTTAGAAATTCTAGCAGTAATTTTTGAAATGAAGGCGTCATCGCCCGCATAGTAGTAGGTACAATGGTGTGCAATACCAATCCGCGCCTTTGGATTTATTTTTTTTATAATTCTATAGCTTTTACGATGCGCTCGCGCCAAATTCAACAGCACGCGGACCATCATAATGGTAGAACCCTGCTCCGGCGGCCAGCGCCGTTCGTGGTAGCTCATAGCGCTATACACCGTGGGTTCATTAATGGTGATAACGTACTGAAAATACTCGCCAAGCTGTTCGGTTATTTTTGTAACGTACCGCGTGAAATATTTGATATTACCCCGCTTTTCAAACCCGCCCTTGGCGGCAAACCAATCGGGAAAAGTCCAGTGCCACAGCGTAATAATTGGCGTCATACCTTGTTTTTTTAAACTACTGAAATACTGCTTGTAGTGCTGCAAGGCTTCTTCATTGAACACGCCTTCTTCTGGTTCAATGCGAGACCATTCAACGCCCGAACGAAGAGCGGTAAAATTCAGCTTTTTAGCCAATGAAAAATCTTCCTGATACAAATTATAGTGGTCGCAAGCATCGCCTGAAACATAGTTATCGGGGTTGGTGACCAAAGGTTTTATTTTTTTCCAACGAGGTAAATGACCGTAGTTATACTCTGCTTGTGCGACTTTTGTACGAGCAGTTTCAAGTTCCCATATACTCCATTGGTTATGGTTACCACCCTCCGCTTGATGTGTTGATATACTAGCACCCCATAAAAAGCTTTTTGGGAAATTCAATTGTAATTTTTTATTATCCGCCATTACACACTAGTATATAGCGAATGGTAATTAGTAGATAGTGGATAGTAGGTAGTGGCTAGTAAATAGTTAAACCCCGCAGATTGCGGGGTTAGAACTGCATTGATCAAGCCTCGTGTAAAGTTGGAGGGCCTAAGTTGGGGTCGCAAGAACTATAATTCACCGGGTAGTTCATAGTCTGCCAGAGCCCACGTTGCAATTGGACGCACAAAATTACTAAAGTCGGCATGGGCAGGATGTGCTTTGTATGCATCTAAGTCTTCCCTGCTCGCAAAGTCACCAATTTCAACTACGTCGTAGGCGCTAGGAGAATCGGCGAAGTTCACACCTATGCTCCATTTTCCAATCGTTGGACACAGCTCTTCAAGACCTTGCAATCTCTCAACCATCTCAGTACGTATCACCTGGTCTATATCTTCATTGAATCGAAACAGTAATATATGCCGGATCATCCACTTATTGTTGCTCTGTTGCCTGAGTTATGCAAGCATGAGTTAATAAAAACGTCCCCGTCAGAGGGTTATTGTGCTTATGCTTGTTGCAGCAGGTCGGGATGACAAACTAATATTATTCTTCGAGGATTTTTCGAAGCTGCGTGATTTCTTCTGCAGAAAGTTTTACATTTTTTTGTGTGAGAAATTGTTGAATTTTCTGCTCTTTTTCATCTGGAACTGATACCACACCTAAATGCTCTCGGACCAAGCCTAGCAGTTCTTCGCCGTAGTTTTCTATCATTTTCGGACCAATGCCGGTCACTGACTTCAACTGTGAAAGCGTGGTCGGCTGATTTGTGGCCAGCGCCTCGATGGTTTTATTACCAGCAATCATATACAGTGGCACTCGCCTCTTCGCGCCTTCTTGCGCCCGCCACGTTTTAAGAACTTCCAGCAATGATTCATCGAGCTGGCAAGTTGAAGCGGTTGTCGTTTGCGGCTCCTCAGCCTGCACATACGCCTCTTCAGCAGTTTGGCGAGCCAGTTCGTTGGAAGCCTGCCGCAATTCTTCATCGAAACTGAAAATTTCTGGATGCATGGCAAGTGCCGTATTGTTTATCCCCTTCAGATACACTCCACCAAGCGATCGCACGCGCGAAAGAGCTACATAACCCATGCCAGGTGTAAATGCCCTACTGAGGTCAATTTCTGCACTATCAAGACTCATGCCCTGACTTTTATGAATGGTGATCGCCCAGGCCAGCCTCAGCGGCAACTGTGAAACCCTTGCCCGCTCCCGGCCGTCTTCTTCAAGCGCCCAGCTATGTCGTTCTACCTTCAAAACGCGACGATTTCGCTGCAGTTCCACCAACGGCATGCCGTCGCGAAAAGCCACCACTTTACCTCTTGATCCATTCACAAAACCTTCGGAAAAATTATTAGCCACAAACATGACTTCAGCGCCAACCTTCAGTTCCAAAACTTCTGGCGCAAGCACACTTTTAATAAGCGAATCGATCTTCGACTGCACGCCGTAGGTTTCCATAACATAGGTTTTTGTTTCGTCTTCAATTGCCCTGAGATGACTATCATTAATTGATTCAACATCTTGGTTGTGTGAATAGAGCTTAGTAACAGCCTCGTCCGCGGGCACTGTAAGCCCTAATCGTTCACCCAAAGCATCAAAATGCGCCTGGTTAATATCGTTGCTACGCATTGATTCAAGCAGATCAAGTAGCGGGTCGTTTTCTTGCCGATGCTGTTCGCTTAAGTAACAGATTTGAGGATTCAATTCTTTCCAGGCTTTGCTCAGATGCACAAAATCAATCGTGGTGTCGCCCCTGCTAATTGGTGGTAATTGAAATAAATCGCCAGTTAAAATAACCTGAATGCCGCCAAATGGCTCATCACTTTCTCGCAGCCATTTACAGACCTGATTCACCATGTCGAGCCGCTTGCCATGAATCATAGAAACCTCGTCAATAATCAACACATCGACATTGTTGTAGCGTTTTAGCAAACGGTCGTTGTCTTTCAGCCACTTTTCATCACGCTCAGAGATTTCATCGCGGATACCAAGGCCTGACCACGAATGTATAGTTGTGCCACCAATATGCGTGGCGGCAATGCCCGTGCTGGCCGTAACCGCCACTCGTTTTTTTGCTTTTTTGGCGGCTTGAATAAACTGGTTCAAAACATAGGTTTTGCCACTACCCGGCGCGCCGGTCAAAAAGACCGACTTCCCACTCATCATGACTCTCAGCGCCTGACTCTGCTTCACGTACCGCTCCCAACGTTATTGCTACCAGTATAGCATTCTTTTCATCTGCTATTGATTGACTTTTCTTGACAAAATTGATATAATACAAGTTATGTCTAGGAGATCAAAAGAAGCAGATGTGGCAAGAGCTCGAGCACACGCAAGGAATCGTGCGCCTATTTCTGCGAACCCTTTAACCAATCCGGCCACGTCGCAGCATGCAAAAGAAGCAACTGCTTCCAGATTAGCGGACGCCCTTGCAAAAGCTAAAACCCACGATGACCGACCTAACCTGATATTTGTTGATGAAACGTATACTTTTGCAGTTTTAGCACCCGAGACGTCAGATGATGAAGATGATTTCATGCAAAAGCTTGACGAGATGTTAAACCCAGCCTACGGATCACCTGAATGGATCAAAGAAACTGAGGAGCTATTTTCAGACCCCACTACCGAAGTTTTCCACCCGACACAATCAAAATCACGACTGCAAAAAATCAGACCCATCAAGCCCGGACGACACGCCAAAGAGACAGCTCCTGGCCGCATGCAAAAAGCATGGCTTGCACTAGGCTCTCTTGCATCAAGCCTCACTGTAAAGCACTCTCCATTCTCTACCACTGTGAACCACCGCCACCCAGAGCGTACCCACCCAGAGCGTCGCAGAAGCAACAAGAACCTACGCGCAATCGGCGCAATGGTTGCCACGGCCGCGGTTATCACAGGAGCATTATTCGCAACCACTAGTGAAAACGGTGAACCATACACCAGTCGTCCTCAAGCAGTCGCACAAGCCTACGAAAGCCCCGTTCCTCAGCAAGAAGTACAAGCAGAAAGCACTGTTGAGAGTATCCCGACACCCGCAAGCCAGGTTATGGAAGAAACCCAAACCCCGGAGCCTGCTGAAACTGTCGCGGCGCCAACTTCTTTTACTATTACCATTGAATCTGGTAGCAACATTTGGGACGCCACAAAAGCCGAACTTCAAAAGATCAACCCTGAGATTGCTAATCAAGAAGTAGCACGCATGGTAAATCGCATAATTGTTGAAAATGGCTTAAACACTCCAGACCTTGTTTACTCTGGCAATACATTCACCGTTTCTAACTAGCTACTTTGTTAATTTTTCTTGCCGCGCCTTATTTGCCCACTCATCAGCTCGTTCATTACCGTCATGGCCAACATGTGCACGCACCCACACCAGTTTTGCCTTTGAAGCACGGTACAGCGGACAAACTTCTTGTACAATATCAAGGTTCTTAATTCCGCCCTTCTTCTGCCAGCCGTTCGCTTCCCACACAAGCGACCATTTGGTGATGACATTAATCCAAAATTCGCTATCGGTCTGAATTTCGCAAGCTTCTTGCCCTGCCAGCTTCAACGCTGCAATTAAAGCCATGCCTTCCATACGAATATTAGTAGAATCAGGATCCCAACCAAGTGCCACCGGTTCATCATTGTGAATCACCGCATAGCCGCCCGGCCCCGGGTTCGGACTACAACTGCCGTCGGTATAATAAATCTTCATACACTTAATGATAACAGAACTGGCTCACACTTCTAACGATCGCTTGATCATGCTTCTTTATAGATCGACAAGCTAACTTATTAGGTATCCTCACTAGTGACACCTCTTTTGTGAGAGTGCTTTTTCATTTTGTTATAGGTTCTCAAATCTCCCCTCTTCGTAAGGAGGCTCGCAAATCTCTGCAAATAGTAAGCCGTTTTCGCCTGCCTGCCACTGCATAATTTGACCGATCTGTATTTCGACAGATCTCGCATTCTCAGGAGTAGTGTCATCAAAAATGTATTGTTGAACCACGCCATCTTCAGAAGTCACCATAAGCACCCCTGATCCATTAATAAATTGCTCAGTTGTTCGCGTACCGCTCAGTACTTTTTGACGAGGAGTTTTTACGCTTGCCACCACTTCTATCACTGCCACATCCTCAGATGTCGTATCTTTAAATGCATATTCATCACACTCAACATTTTCATAAGGAGAGTGCGACCTCATAAAACGCAGGGACCTCCCTACAAACTGTACATCCTCCAGCCAAGGAATGCTGCCACTGCCATTGACTTCATCCATATAACGCCCTGCGACATCCTGAGTACCGACAATGCTTTTGTGCGTAATACGCTCTTGTCTCATCTGTAATCGTATCTCTTTCGCTCGTTTTACTGCAGCATCATAAAATGGTAATATCGGGTATCGCCGACCATACCCGATTATTTTGTCTGGATGATCATTGGGCATAGCGCGTTGTCTACGGCGCTCTAAAGCCGCGATTGATGCTATCTCAAAATGATCCTCAATATTTTGTCCAAATCTCTCACTCATAGGTGCTCCTTATCTGTTGCTGCACTACTATAATATATTTCATAGAATTTGTTAAAAAGTTGTCTGGACAAACAGACATTTATTTGCTAAGATACACACATGCATGTTGATAACACACTTCAAAAGAAAGTTGTCGGATATTTGAAACAATTGGGGCTAGAACGTGAACAGGCGTTAGTGTATCTTTATCTACTGCAGCAGGGGCAAGATACAGTACTTGGCATTAGCAAGGGCATTAAAACTGGTCGGACAAAGTTATATCCCCTGCTTGAAGAGCTTGCCGAGAAACAGCTCGTCGTTATTCACGAACGGCATTACGGCACCAGTTACGAGGCGCAATCTCCAGAGGTAATTGAATTCTTAGTGAGCGAACACGAGCGAAAAGCCGAGACACTGAGAAGCGCCCTGCCAGCCGCAGTCAACATTTTAGAAAACCTGCAGCAACAATCCCCTGCGCATACGAAAATCATTGAATATAAAGGTATTGACGGCCTCAAACAGATGAACTTTAACCTCAGTAAAGCTGAAGGAGAGTTCCGCGTATTTGAACTCGCCGGGCTCGATAAACACCTTGGCAAACACTTCGCCGAGAAAATGCGGCAGCGCTACCAAGAGAAAAAGCTAAAAAGTTTTGATCTTACGAACAACCTGAACCGCGCCAATGAACCAGGTGTCGAATCTCCTCATGCCCAAACCCGCCACATTGACCCTGCAACTTTTAAAATTGAATTTGAAACCTATATCTACAACAATGTTGTTGGCTTACTCAATTACGAAAATGAAGACATCTTCGGCGTCGAAATCTACAGCGAAAAACTCGCCCGCCAGCAAACCCAACTGTTTGATTTAATCTGGAATCGGGCCGAAGCTCTTCACTAATAATAATCGTTGCCAAACTAATCAATTTATTCAACTACTAATCAAGTTCGGGATGAAAAAGTAGATACAGTATCTTGTAGTTGCTTATCAAATGTGCCAAGTGACATGCCTGGTGTATGTCGTACTGTTGCTGCAAGATAGCAATCTTCAAAATCCAGGGTTGTCTCTTCAAAAAGAGAGAGGGCCGAACTCAGGATCTCATCGAGCGGCCTTATTGATTCTATGCGGCAAAACTCCCTAATCACGAACGTAATTTGCTGCTTATTGTAGCGCATTCCCCTGAGGACATAGGTAATCTCGGCAATAGTAATCCTGTCTATAACAATACTCTCTGGGCTTGCTTTGACAAGTAATTCTTTTACTTGTTGATTCTGCGCAGGTATATCGTTCAAGAACCATCGCAAAAAGTAATTTGCATCAATAATTGTTACCACTTACAAAAGGTCCCGTGCCTTGAGTCTGGTTTTTTCTTTTTCTGTCAGTGGCTGATCTCCAGTAGGTGGGCCGATAATCTGTCGGACTTCTTCATCGGTAAGCGGCCGCCGAATGGCAATTGTTCGCTCATCAAGTAGCTCAAAACGAGCAGATTGCCCCGGCTTGAGCCCAATTTTATCTCTGAGATCCTTTGGTATCGTTACTTGCCCCTTTGAGGTAATTGCATTTGTATACATCATAGTATTACTATACTAGCAAAGTAATACTTTTGTGTCAATGTATTACTATTCTGTTACCGTGACCACTCCGGTGAAGCTGTCGTCAATGTGGTCGTGAAAGCCCCATTCGCCGACTGTATCAGCCACAAAGGAATCAGACGCGCCGGGTGCCAGCACTGGCAAGTTCATACCTTCATTCAAACGATGGCTTGGATGATCATCTGAAGAAAACTGCACTCGTTGCGACGAGCTGTTGACTACCGTAACTGTTGTACCCTTTTTAACCGTAAGAGCGGTTGGCGTGAAGCCATTACTAGTAAACGTGATGACTGTCGCTGCTTCATTTTGAGGGCTGGAAACCGACTGGTCAGGATTTTCGCTGCTAGCATCTTGCGCCGGTGTTTCACTTGACGCTGTAGAAGATGTCTGGCTTGAGCCTGTTGATTCGCTACTCGGCGCATTAGCGCTGCGGCCAAACACCACCCAGGTTAGCAATGCACCCCCGGCAATAACCAGTATCAGACCAATGACTAATTGTGACTTATTTCGTTTCATGCTCACCTCCTTTATGTGCTCGATCATACCACCAATTATACAGGGTGGCGGCCACAAGCGTAACGCCGTATTTGTACCACACCAAACGATACCATCCAACGGAAAGTTCACCGCCCAGGACTAATGCGTGATAAAAAATGAAAGCCATTGCCAGCAGTTGCAGGCCGCTGATATACCGCCAGATCGCCTTCTTTTCAAGCCAGCGTTTGAGTTCAAAAAGTAGAAAAATGATGAGTGCGATCGTTCCCAACATCAGTGCGCCCTTCATAATGGGCTCTGTGTAAACCGCAAAATAACTTTCTGGTGGGAAGCCGAATCCATCTTGATGCAAAGCGGTAATCAAGAGCATCGGATGCGCCAGTAGACATAACAACACCACAACGCTACTTATTTGTGAATAACGATGATTCACGCCTGCTGGCAACTGCAAATAGCGACGTAGTGAACCGATCAGATAATGGGTCCACATCAAACTAAAGGCACTTAGCCCCAGCAGCGGGAACCAGTCGTACACCGAAAGCGGCCGACCATCAACCCGCACGCTCCACCACGCAATCACTGCAAGTACGCACACTACGGCCGCTAACAACCACGATAAAATAGCAAGCTGTCGTTTCTTCGATGAGTGCTCCATACCTTTCAATGATATACTAGTAGTACTGTTAAACGAAAGGGATTGTATGGATACAAATGATTACGGCGGACAGCCATATGTAGTAGATATTGAAGAATTGACTAAAGAAAACGATAAGTTTCGGGTTGCCAAATGGACCGGCTCGAATCTACAAATGACCGTGATGGCCATACAAGCTGGCGGTGAAGTTGGTCTTGAAGTGCACAACGACCACGACCAATTCCTGCGTATTGAAGAAGGTACGGCAAAAGTTGTTATGGGCCCTGCTGAAGATGATCTGAGTTTTGAAAAAGAAGCTGAAGATGACTTTGCAATTTTTGTTCCTGCCGGAACATGGCACAACATTATCAACACCGGTGATGAAGCGTTGAAGCTCTATTCAATCTACGCACCAGCTGAACACCCCAAAGGCACCATTCACGAAACCTTTGAAGAAGCTGAAGCTGCCGAAGCTGAACACCATCAGTAAATTACTTTGTCATTCTCAACTTGATTGAGAATCCACGGTCCAAACCAAAAACTCACGCTAAGAGCGTGAGTTTTTATGTATTCTTACTGTGCTCTTCCAGCCAGCCAGCAATAGCAGAAATTTCTAGATGCTCAACCGCAACCCGAACCGCAAATTCTTCCAGTTCTTTAGGTGATGCAGATAGTACCAGACCATTTCTCATCAAAAAAATCGCCGCAACCGTTACACCACTGCGCTTATTGCCATCATAAAACGGATGGTCAGCAATAATAGTATGCATATAGACCGCAGCTTTTTCATACAGCGTTTTATACTGATCTTCGCCAAAAACGCTTTGCAGTGGTGCTTCAATTA
Source organism: uncultured Candidatus Saccharibacteria bacterium (assembly GCA_964448015.1). Lineage (GTDB taxonomy): Bacteria > Patescibacteriota > Saccharimonadia > Saccharimonadales > UBA7683 > JACKGS01. The sequence goes on along the minus strand of CAYUUV010000006.1, from coordinate 23,594 downwards.
CCGACTTCAGCCTGCCCTCATCACGAACACCGTGAGAACCACCAAAATCTTCAATTACCCTAAAGTGTAGCTGCAGGATTTCTTCCAGATTTAAATACTGCACGGGTTACCTATCGGCTAAATTTTTGAGAGTTTCGCCGTACTGCTGTACAAATGCATCGTACTCAGCGGCAAGTTTATCTTTTCTTACCGGCTTTTTAGCAGCCGTAATAACCACTTTAACTTCATCACCTGTCTCAATACCGAGGCGCTTTAATTCTTTAGCAGGAAGCGTAACCCCCTTACTCGTGCCTATAGTAATGACTGGTCTTGTTGTTGTAATACTCATAATTAAACATTAGCACAGAATGTAAAACATTACAATATTATTATAATGTTTTAGACCAACGTGGCGTTTTTACTTTGGCGAGAAAGTTTTTTATCAAATGTTAAAAGTTGAGTCGTGTTTAGGTTTGCATACCCGGCAAGACAGGCATCAACAAAAGAAATAGCCGGATGAGCAACATAAAATGGTAACACGCCTTCAAACAAAGTCTGATTGTATTTAATTTTTGGATACTTAAAGATAATACCAAGCACTTCAACTACATCAGCTCGAGAATACCCGACTCGGCGTGAGCTCAATATCCACACTACTTCTGCGATAGCCATATCTGCAATGTGAACCTCCTTAATGTCAGAGTCCTTCAGTAGTGTAATAACCCGCGCCGCCTGCTCGGGTACATCTTGTAAAATCCAACGTATCAGAAGATTCGTATCGAATGAAACAGCATTACTCACGAGAACTTGCTCCATCGCCCCACACTTGGTCGCGTAAATTTTCAATTTCTTCGATTGAAAGTGGCGTAATACCTTTTTTATTTCTGTGATTTTGAACCTTGACCTGTAGACGGTCAAATTCAGACCAGTAATCATCTTTTTCTAGTATGATCTGCCCCTTGAACTCTTTGACATGTAGCCTATCAGATGGCATGAGCCCCAAACTCTTACGAATTTTTGCAGGAACTGTCACCTGTCCTTTGCTCGTTATTGTTGTATAGCTATTCATACGTATTACATTATCAAAATGTAATACGTTTTGTCAAGTAATACAAAACATATTACTGAGCTTCAGTGATACCCTTGGGCTACTCAAGTAGCTTGTTTTAGTATCGCATTTTGTTGGCGCTGGCTGGATTCATGAATTGCGTCCCACACCTCAGTAACAAGCTCGGGATCTAAGCCTTCTTCTTTGGCAATTGTTTGTAGCTGATCCACCATCAGCGCAAACCTGGTTGGCTGATGCGCAGGCTGGCCAGATTCTTTTTTAATCTCAGTTACCATTTCCACTAATCTACTACGTTGCTTGAGCAACATCACAAGCTCACGGTCAAGACTATCAATCAATTCGCGTACATCTTCTAACCTTTGTGCATTTTCTTCAGATTTCATGATTCGATACTAGCATAGTATGCAAAAACGAACTACTAGTCTACTGTAGATGGATTTTGTGTTGCTTCGGTCCCAGACTGAATAATTTTAGAATTGTATACAAGCGCATGCGACATGTCGAACGCACGACTCGTGTGCATACCTCCCTGACCATCAGGTTCTTGCGGAAGTAACTCACCACACCAAGCGCTCCACACAAGATAACCGTAGTCTTCTTGAAAAAGTATGACTACCACTTTGCTTGTTGGTAGTAATTCTCGATTTTTGACAAACTTTGAATATTTATCGCGGCCTAATCGTTTTGCATATACGACTTCATCTTGCTCAGTAATTTCGACCATACTGGTTTCACCAATCACCCTACCAAGATCTACCTCAAGCGCCACTTTCTTACCCGTAACTTCCGATTGCTGAACAGCCTCTTTCACTGACTCGACCAGATTAGGATTTTCAATAATATGCAGCGCTATGTTGGTATGTTCTGTGTCAACAAATACATCGACACCATTCGATGACTGGCATAAAAATTCTCTGGTATTTTGGAGTGATTCGTTATTGGTCATTGTAGATCCTGATAGAGTGTGGTTGAATAGGTTTGAAAATTGTTCTTTTCATAAAATGTGATTGCACCAGTGTTGGGTGAAAACGCGTTTACAAATATTTTTTCTACACCGTTTTCTTTGCACCATTTTTTAAATTCGCCCGCTAGTGCAGAACCAACTCCCTTGTTTTGACAGTCTTCTTCTACAAACATGTTATCGAGTTCTGCCCGCTTTGCAAGATATGCACTACCGGCATCAAAGATGCGACCCACTAAGTACCCGACAATTTGTTCTTCAACCTCTGCCACAAAGCACACACCTTTTGAGCCGTTGATCATGTTCTGAAAATATTCCTCACCATTCTTCTGATACGGCCACTGTAGATTAAGATCATTAAAATACTGGTTATCATGAATGAATAGCTTGTGGTTGAGGTCCTGCACAACCCTCAACTCGTCTTCGCGTGCCAATCTCACAATTACGTTTACAGTATCTTTCATACATCAATAATACCACTCACCTTCCAATACATGAGAATATGATGTTGAAACGCTACTCTGTGACAAATATCATATTGTTTTTGAATAGTATTTGGAGTATTGTCACGTTAAATACAAACATGGTTTCTCAAAACGTATCACATTAACGTTACAAGGAGGAAGCAATGAAAAAAATAATAAAAATTTTAGCGACCGCAAGTGTGGTCCTTTTTTTAACATCGGCACCAACCGCTGAAGCCGCCAGACGCACGGAAGGCACTAGTTGGCTGAACTGCGCGGGACGTGCTACTGTTGGCACGCTGCAATGGGGAACCTCAAAACTAACCGCGTATCGCTGTACCAATGGTTACACATTTAGTCATGTAAGCAGTGGTACAAAATTATACAAGCGCGCAGTAATTGAAAATTCTACTCCATATAGCTACACCTACCAGTACGGTGCTGGTTCAGCTTACGCTGTAACATCTAATATGACCCTGCTCAATAACGGGCACTGCTACACAGCCTTTGGTTACACATCAGAAAACGGATCCCGCAGCTTCAAGTTCTGCTGGTAACTAAGCCGGTATCTTCAGCACTTGGCCGATGGCTCATGGCCAGATTATGTTTGCTAGAACGTAATCTATTGTTTCAGCTTTTCGAATCAGCTGCACTGTTCCGTCGCTTTGCAGCAGCACTTCAGCAGAGCGCAATAAGCCGTTGTAGTTAAAGCCCATTGCATGGCCATGAGCACCGGCGTCGTGAACTACCAACAGATCACCCGCACTAACTGTTGGCAGCATGCGGTTGATGGCAAATTTATCGTTATTTTCACACAGTGAACCGACGACATCGTACTGCACTTCGTACAGCGCGTTTTCTTTGCCTAAAACAGTCATGTGATGGTAGGCACCATACATACCCGGACGCATTAAATTATGCATTGAAGCATCAACTCCTAGGTATCGTTTGTGTTTTTCCATAACGTATTGCGCTTTTGTCAGCAAGAACCCATGTGGACCGGTGACGAATCGCCCATTTTCTGTGAAGACAACTAAATCTGTTCTATTGCGCTTTTTTAAAACCTCATGAATTTCATCTGAGGCGGCCTGCACATCAAACGGCGCTTGATCGGGTAGATAGTTCACGCCAAAACCACCGCCAAGGTTAATAAAAGTAACCGTAATACCCGCTTCGCTTTCAATACGCTCAACTGCATCAAGTAGTAACTGTGCCGTATCAGCAAAGTAGTTCGGCTCCAGCTCGTTCGACGCCACCATGGCATGCAGACCAAATTCTTGAATATCTTGTTCTTTCAAGAGAGTAAAAGCCGCAATAAGCTGATCGGCACTCATACCATATTTAGCTTCCACCGGTTCGCCAATAATGGCGTTACCAGATTTCAGATCACCTGGATTATAACGGGCGGCAACTCGTTTGTACGACTGACCACTCAGTGCTTCAATGAAAACGGGAACCTGAGAAAGGTCGTCAATATTCACTGTTGCACCAAGTTGAATTGCTAGTTCAAAATCTGCTTTCGGCGTATTATTACTGGTGAAAAATATGTCCTCCCCCGCAACACCCATGCGCTGCATAATTGTCAGTTCGGTTCGAGAAGAACAATCAAACCCCATCCCTTCTTCTTGCAATATTTTCAAAAGTGCCGGCGTTGGCGCCGCCTTCACCGCAAAGAAATTTTTATATTCTTCAGCCCATGCAAAGCTTTTATAGAGTAGCTGAGCCTGCTGGCGAATCCCCGCCTCGTCGTACACATAGAGCGGTGAACCAAACTCTGCAATAATTTCTTCAGCCTTCTGTCGATCAAACGGCAGTTTCAAATTCTTCCTCATAGGAACTTATTGTAACAGACTCTTACTCTGGAAATGTGATTTCTTCAGGTACGCCGAGACAACTGAACACTATCTGAACTGCTGTCGCGTCTTCGGTTTTCACTACTTCGCCAAATAACTCTTCTATAACCTCAAACTCACCCAAGTCGTGAGTATCACCTTCTTCGCCTTCACTAGACCAAACAACTTCTCCTGCAGAATCCTGGAGTTCATAGTGGGAAGATTTTACAAATGGTCGATCACCTGAATCTGTGATATCGTATTCCGTAACTTCCCAGGCCAGTAGTAATCCCTGCTCGAGTTCTTCTTGATCAATCGTAGCTTCTTCTTGTCTAGCAATAGTAATTAAAGAGTCCGTCATGTTTGGCTGTGCAAATTCAGTTACGCACCGAACGTCGCCAACTCTCCCGTGAGGGTCGTCTTCGTCTAAGGGATATATGGTGGCCTGCACACCAACCGTAAATCGATTGTCTGCTACGACTATTGTCTCATACTGACTAAACGCGCTACCCACGGGTGCTTCGCGCATAAAATCAAAGCCGCGCTTCAACCACTTGATACTTGGCCATACGATATCTTCCCGAAAACCAACCACCTCTTCGGTCGTCAGCACTCTTTCCGCCTCTGCCGGTGTTTCTCCAAATGTAGTCATAAGATCAAATACTGACAGATCTGTGCACTACTTGCAAGCACGAGCAATTTGCTTCTCGGTACTTTTTTATAGTAGATGCAGCCTGTGAATCTATGCAGCAGACTCTTAGGTAAGAATATTTTGTAGATCTTTGTCGAATGTCAGTACGTTCTCTCGTTTCATATCTGCTTTAACTGCCAAAAGACAGTCTACAAAATCCAGCTTCGGATTTTGACCATACAGTGCAACTGCACGGACTACATCTTGATGGCATGCGATGTGGCTGTCGTTTAATACAATTAATAGATTCTCAGCAATCTCTTGATGGCTTAATTTATATAAATCATTAAACTGTAGTACAAAACAAATCTCATCAACGACAGATTCTGACACATATGCTCCACCGACTGGACACGATTCAAGCATAGCGTAGGCCTTCTCGGCTAGCTCGGGGATATCTTCGGTAATAATACGAAGCAGAATATTAGTGTCAACAAATTTGTGGCGCATTAAACCGCCCTGTTGCCTATGCCGTGACGTATAAATTCTTTTAGTTCTTCGTCGGTCAGCGGTTTTTTGCCCTTCATTTGCCGTGCCACTTTCGCATGGATTGGCGCCAATTGTTCTTTGAGGCTTGGCTCGGGTTTGACAACCAATTCTTTGCCCTTAAGATAGATTCTCATCTGACGAGATTCATCTAAGTTGAGACTTCTTACATACTCCGCAGGCAACGTAATCTGGTTTTTACGACTGACGGTAACAGTTTTAATAATCATGCTTTACATTATAGTTTATGCTTTACTTACTGTCAACGCTTTACTTATTCGAGTCTCAAAACTCTGAGGTGTCATTCCTCCGACGTGCGCTACTCTGCAACTCGACTTAACAATATAACCTCACGCTGTATATTTGCGTATGCAGCATCAGTCAGATGCATAAAATCTGGATGATAAAACGGCTGTTGAAAGGACCGTAAGGCTGCTAACCTGCCAGCTCGGTACTGCTCGTCGGTATATTGACCGTATTCATGACGAATACCAGCCGCGTAGGCGTCGTATACGGCTTCCGGCTCAGCCAAAATCGACATGTCAATTGCACAAATCAAGGCCTCGTCTTCAATTGTTGAATCATGCTCTTTGGTCGCAATAATCAATCGACAGACATCTTCCGCTCCAGATAATTGCAGCTGCCCCATCATCACAGAAGCCGCTTCCGCGCTCAGCAATTCGTTACTCAGCCCATCAGAACCTTGCACGTCGGTTTTATATACCAAATCGTGCCACAAAAGCGCCAGAAATAGCTGCGTGTAATCTCCCCGTCCTTCATACGGTGCAAGCTTGCGCAGGCAATCAGCAATATGATCTATTGTATGATAGCCACGGGTCGGTTCGGAGTACGCCTCAAGCGTATCACCAAGAATCTGTCGTGCCGTTTCATGTAAATCTTCGGGTACAAGCGGTATTATCACACGCTCAAATTCCACACGTACATATCGCTGATTTTCCCACACCATCTCGCTTGATGGTTGCTGATTCATAAAATCCTCGTTATAGTTCCGCTATTGTGGTACGAATCTGTTCGGTAGTGTCGCGGTTACGAACGGTCACGGTGTCGTTTTCTAAGGTTTCAAAGTCGATGACGATGCAATTTGGGGTACCGATTTCATCTTGGCGGCGGTAGCGTTTACCAATATTGCCGTTGTCGTCCCACGTAACGTTGCCGTATTTTGCTTTCAGGGCTTTGAATACCTCCTGCGCCTTTGTTACCAACTCAGGTTTGTTCTTCAAAAGTGGTGAAACGCAGAATGTATAGGGTGCAAGATGTTCCGGTAGTGCCAGATAAACACGTGATTCACCGTTCTGTTCGTCCTCGCGATACGATGCACAGAGTACAGCCATCAGTGCTCGTTCCACACCAAAAGATGGCTCGATCACGTGCGGAACAAATTTTGTGTTCGTACCCTTGATGGTGTATTCCATGCTCTTTTTTGATTCGCGTTGAATGTTACCAAGATCAAAATCAGTGCGGTACGCCAGACCAAGAAGCTCATCTTTTCCATGCGGAAAATCAAATTCGTAATCTATGGTTCGTTTGCTGTAGTGAGCACGATCTTCCTCTGGTACTTCCACTTCATGAATAGCATCTTCAGGCAAGCCCAGGGCATGCAAAAACTCTTTAATATCAGCTTGCCACTGCGCAAAAAGCTTTTCCCAGTCGGCTGGATCAATAAAGTATTCAATCTCCATTTGCTCAAATTCGCGCGAGCGGAAAACAAAATCGCGTGGGCTGATTTCATTACGGAAAGCCTTCCCTTGCTGCGCAATACCAAACGGCAAATCCGGATAAAAACTATCCACCACATTCTTGTAATTTGTGAAGATACCCTGCGCCGTTTCCGGGCGAAGATAACTAATTGAATGTTCGTCAGCAACCGGCCCAACATGCGTGGTAAACATCATGTTAAACGTACGAGACTGCGAAAGCGGATTCTTATCTGGACTCAAAATGTTATTTGCTTGAATCGCCGCGTCCATCTGGGCCATTGTCATACCGGTAGGATCAATACCACTGTCTTTCAGAATATGGTCGGTACGATAGCGCTTTTTTGTTTCCGTATCTTCACATAGCGGATCCACAAACGTCTCAACATGACCACTTGCCTGCCAGACTTTTTGATTCATCAAAATCGCCGCATCTACCCCGTACATATCGCTACGGTCATCCACAAACATCTTCCACCAGAGGTTCATAATATTGCGCTTTAAAAGCACTCCCAAGGGGCCGTAGTCCCAGGTACCACTTAACCCGCCGTACACTTCGCTACCTTGGTAGATGAAGCCGCGGCGCTTACATAAACTAGTGATTGTTTCTAGGTTTACCTCTGTATTCATGCACCTATTGTAACAGATGCAAAATATTTCACGAAAAACATATTATACAAGGATCATCCCTGAATCAAGGATGATCCTTGATGAAAGTATCACGACTAGGTAGATGACACTGGGTGTTCGTCTACCCAGGAAAAGGTGTCTTCGGCAAGCTCCGTTGAAAATGGTAACAAGGCAATACCCAACACCACTGCACCAGCCCGTTTGATACGGGGTAGATACCGGTCAATAAAATTTTGCTTTTCTAAGTCCATAGCGAGTCCTGTTCACTTGCCTCTTTTATACCGTGATATCTGAAAAATGTCAATCAAAAAGTGGCGCCTTGCCAGCGCCACCGGTTACAATACTGGTTGTTTTATATTTAATTATGGGTAACTTTTATTGTTACAGGGCTGCTTTCATCTGTAACTTTGATACGTCTATCTTGTCTATCTTCAAGCGCACCTGTTAGTTGCTCAATCGTGAGTTCTTCCATTGGTGTATTCTCCTCGGCAAACGGATCAACTGGCGTCTCAGCACCCACAACTGGGACCTCGCTGGTATGCACTCGTAAAGAATCAGCAGGATCAATCACCCCCGCCTCGTTAGCAACCCCTGCTAAGCGTTCTGCCACACTACCTACGTGACGAGCAGCATTCCGTTTACGTGCTGCCGCTAATGCCGCATCGGCTTCGAAACCATTTATTCTATTGAGATCTTCTGGTGATAATGCCATATTTTTGATTTCCTATTTGTTTTATTTGACTATAATCTCATTATAGCAAACATTAGCGTTATTGTCAAGTATGTGTAGCCTCAAACGACTCATCTGCCACCGTCATCTCGACCTGTCCGTTCTGCCTGGCCCTCTTGTTAGAAAGACAGAAGGGGCTCGAGCAGACAGGTCGAGATGACGGCAATTGATAGTCTGATGTTTTGTATTACTTTTGGCAGCAAAAGTGATGAAAAATGGTTGCTGGAACGACGAGGCTACAGAGTAGCGAGTTGTTGGATAAGTGGTTTCAGTTGTTCAGCGAGAGCCTGAACGTTCTTAACTTGTTTGAGCAGTTTTGGGGCATGCGACTGTGTTAAGCGTAGCAACTTAATGTGATCTGGCGTGAAGTTGCCCGTGGCGCTGCCTGAAAAACTCATGGTATCGGTTGAAAAAGTGTACAGATTATCTGGCTTGAGGGCCACACCCCGAGAATCTGTGACAAGATTCGGCTCTTTCCCCTGCAGCTTCAGAAGTCGCATATAAAACCAGACTTCAACCGCAACAAGCGGAAGCTCAAGATCAGCCAACGCATCAAGTGTTGCTCGCAGTAGATCAAAGTATTCGCGTCCGGCTTCATCTTCAATAATTTTGTCGAGTAGCTTCATGGCTTCGTAACCAAACATCATCCGCTGCAGATCGCCGATTATTGGATCCCAGTGCGTTTCGAGCCGCGTGCTGACAATTCGCGCCAGATCACCTCTGGTTTCTAAAAATGTAATGGTGCTTTCTGAAAATAGTTCTATACCGCCAGCGAGCTTGCTTTTAGAACGCCGCACACCCTTAACCATGGCGCGAATTTTGCCAACTGGCGTTAAGAACGTGACAATGCGATCTGCTTCACCGTAATTGGTACGGCGCAAGATTATAGCCGGCGTTGTTTGCTGCTTCATAGCACCTTACCCTGCTCTTCTTGACTGCGCAAACATGACATCACAGAGAATTTGACACAGCGCGTCTTCATGAAGCCCCCTGAAGCGAAAGTTGTTTTTTGACTGTGCTGACGAGATCTTGAGGTTTTATTTGCGGTTTGTACAAATACTTGACCACGCCATAATGCCGCCATCGGTCTTCGCTCATGGCAAAATCGTGCTGATACACGCTGCTGAGCACGATGACTGGTACGGTATTGATATCGGCATAGGAACCCATCTCGTGAAGAAATTCGATGCCATTGTGCGAAGGCAAAAACATATCAAGTACGATCAGTTGAATGTCCGCATGATGATCGAGCGCAGTCAGGGCCGCTTCAGCAGTTCGCGCCCACGTAACCTGAAAAGCACCCGTTTGCTCCAGCACGGTTTGATATAACTCAGCCAGCCAGTCGTCATCTTCTACTAAAAGAATACGACGCATTTCTTAACAACCCACACCTGTCATTCTCAGCTTGACTGAGAATCTATTCCAAAAAATTGATTCATTAACTACTGGATTCTCAGTCAAGCTGAGAATGACAAACTGTAAAAAGGTTTTTGCAGCACAGCGTCTCATAGTTCTCCAAAAAGACTCAGTTGTTTTGAAAGCTGCAAGTTAACTAAAAAGTTTGATCCGTCTTTTCGCCGAGTTAATTCTAATTGACCCTGCATTGCCTCGGTTAATTGCTTGGCGATATATAAACCAAGGCCAGTTGTTGTAGCCCACTGTGGTACCGGACGTTGCACCCGGCCAAACTGCGCAAATAAGTTTTTGAGATCTGATTTTTTAATGCCCTGTCCGTAATCTTTTACAACAATTTGAGCACGACCACGGCGCAAACGAGCTTCAAGTTCAATCGTTGATTCTGCCTCGGAATATTTAATGGCATTATCCAGCAAATTAAACAGTACGGCGTGTAAACAGCCCTTGTCTGCCAGAACGGTTTGGCGCTGACGATTATTTTTAATAGCAATTAACTGGGCCTGTTTTTTAGCGTGCGGCATCAGCTCGTGCGCTACCTCTTCCATAATTAGTTGCGGGCAAATCGGTTCTAGACTCAGTTCTAACATATGCTGTTCAAGTTCGTAGCCGCGCAGAATACTGTCGATAAGACCCAATAATCGATCTGATGAAAATTGAATGCGCTCGGCATACTGCTGATAACGCATGCTGTCACTGCCCGACTGCTGCATCTGCGCACTCAAGCCGCTAATCAATGTGAGAGGAGATTTCAGCTCATGCGCAACACTGGCAATAAGCTGCTGGCTCATGTCGTCTGACTGCACTACTGACGCCGCCTGGTGCTGCACTTAACTCCTCCTCTTTATGTAGCTGATCTTTATTATAGACGGCATGGTTTATAAAAATCGAGTGCTTATGGCTTTTATAGGTAGGTTTATTTGATATTTAATACACCTCGCTGGCAACACCGCCCCGAAGAATCAGGCAACTATTGCCGCTACTTACGGCATCTAATCAGATATCGGGTACTAGCAGTACGAACGCCCTGCAGCTACGGTACAAAGGTTAAGTTTTTGAGGACGATGTTGTCAAAATCACCTCTGAAATCTTTGCTTTCAGTCCAAACACGTAAGGTTTTGTCTCTCAGCGGGAATATGACCATACTGCCTTCTTTGTCTTTCTCTAAAAAGCCGTCCAAGCGTGCACCGGTTACGCCCGAGACTGAAACCGAAGTTGCTTTAAGTTCTGCCTTTTTCACCTGTGCATCATATTTTTTGAGCTCGGTTGCATAGTCAGCACGAACCACACTCATACGAAGTGCATAGCTAATCCCTTCAGACGGTACAAAATTGGGATGCGCATAAAAATCCATGGTTGCAGTCTTGGCAATATCTACATAACTGCTCCACATTTTTGAAAATCGAAGATTCACTTTGCCAATCTCAGACGGGCTGGTATATGTTTTCAGCGGCTGCTTTTCTCGTTCGGTAAACTCAGCTTCCAGCTCAGTTTTTTGCGCCTCTTGCGCCTCTTGGACTGCCGCGCTGATGAGCGGTTCATTTTTGTCGCGCTGCTCAATATACTGATTGTAATACATAACCGCAATCGCACTTAGGGCGATGACAGCAATGGCAAGAAGAACAACGGGGATAACCAGCAGACTGACTGTTCCCTTTTGGTTGAGTTTTTTTACGTTAAACATAAGCTTACTTTATCTGAAAAGCACCGTGAGCGCAAGATACCAGCCGCATTGTTAATAGCGATACAGAAATAAAGCGCCTTCACAAACGCTCACTTTTTTATGGGGTATCTTAAATGTGTAACTCGCCAATCTGCCGCCAGGCGCAAGTTCTTTACTCAATTTTTGATCCAGCTTTACCATATATGGATCAAGTAAGAAGACGAATACGCCTTTGGTGTTTTTTGGTAATGGTATGTTCCAAAAATTTCGGCAATAGATGTGCACTTGTTTACCAAAGCGCAGTGTCCGCAGTTTAGAAACAAACCACACAAACGGATTCAGTTCATAGCCGTAACACACCAAACCACGGCGAGCTGCTTCAATCAACACCGCCCCATCACCCGAACCAAGATCGACAAACACTTCACCCTTCTGGAGGTCCAGAAGATCAAGTGCTTGTTTAGCCTGTGCCTGTCGGGTCGGAAGGTACGGAGCCCCAAAAAGTAGTACGAAGCCAAACGGCAGCACTATGAGCATGAGAATTACTATCATCATAACAATGAGTATACCGGTAACAATTTTCAATTTCTAATTTTCAGTTCTTAGTGGGGATCAAGAACAAGCTTTCAATCAATACCAGGCAGGAATGTCTAAAAAACTGGATTCCCAGTCAAGCTGGGAATGACAAGCCAGGTAGTTGTGATATTCGGATCCAATGAGTCAACCTCCAGCGATCAAACAACAGCTCGAGAACAATGGCACATTAATAATTGATCATCGAATGAAAATTAGAAATTTAAAATTGAAAATTAGCGAAGCCTAAGAAAACTTTTTCTTTATAATTTCCACGCTATTTTTGGCTTTTTCAAGCTGCTCTTCTACTTCTTTGGCAAGCTGTAGCGCTTCTTCGTATTTTTGAAGTGATTCTTCAATGGTGATTTCCTCAGATTCAAACCACACCAAAAGCGTTTCTAATTTTTCAAGCTTTTCTGCAATTGTTTCTTCTTCAGCTGACATGTGTTACCTTGGCCTTTGCTTCACCATCTTTAAATTGAACGGCTATATCATCACCTATTGTAACATCTGAGACGCTACTAATCGGGGAGCCATTTTTTCTTACCAAACTATAGCCACGACGCAAAACTTGGTTAGGATCAAGTTGACCTAATGTGCGGCGCATTGAGTTGAGATTGCTTGCTTGTTTTTCAAAATACACGTCGAGAGATCTGGTAATACTGGCTTGAATAGTTTCAAGATCTTCTTCGAACACACGAATCGCTGCTTGCACACCGTTACTCGCGGTTGCCGCAATACGCTGAGCATGCTTCATGATTTCACTTTTATCAGGAACTGTTAGTTCAGCCGCATTACTTGGTGTCGCCGCCCGTACATCTGCAGCTAAATCTACCAGGCTGATATCAACCTCGTGCCCAATACCTGCAATGATCGGCGTTCTGCTCGCGGCGACCGCGCGGACAACATCTTCATGATTAAATGCCGCTAGATCATCGGCACTACCGCCACCACGAATAATAGCAATTACATCAAGAGGTTCAGCAAGTTCGTTCGAATGCTTGAGTGCGCCCACAATCTGACCTGGAGCATCCATACCCTGCACCGTCACATCGGTCAGCACAATCTTGAGCCCTCCCCACCGATTATTGAGCACTTTAATGAAGTCGGCGTAACCAGCTGCCTGAGATGAACTCACAACGCCAATTCGTACCGGAAAGCGTGGTAACGACCTCTTGCGGGCTTCATCAAATAGGCCCTCGGCTTGAAGTTTTGCTTTCAGTAGTTCAAACGATTTTTTCAGGCTACCCTCACCCACCGGCATCACTTCGCGAACAGTCAGACTGAATTTTCCCCAGTTGGTAATTTTTGGTTGAGCCAGAATGCGCACCTTCATACCATCTTGCAGCGGAAACTTCAAAGCAAACGCCATCATAAAACAACCGAGACTGCCTTCGGCATCTTTCAGATCAAAAAAGACAAATTTTCCTTGATTTACTTTAAAGCTGGCCACCTCGCCTTCAACCAATATAAACGGAAAAGCCGCATCAAGCGTTTGATTAATCAGTTCGATTGCCTCGCCAACTTGCAACGTTACATCTTGCATCACGCGGCCGCTTCTTGGCCAAGCTTTTTCAGTGCGCGGTGGTAAAAATAGTAACCAATTGGCAAACTGACCATCATATTCAGTACGCGGTACATAATAGTCACCGAAATTGCCAAGCCCGCTGGCACACCGGCAGAAACCAGCACCGCCGTCATTAAGCCTTCATAAATACCAATACCTCCTGGCAACACCGCTACCAAACCGGCAAAGTTAGCCAGTGCATAGGCAATAATCACTGCGCCAGGGTTCACAAACTGCCCATAGGCAATATACACCACGTAAATAGTCGCCAGCTCCGTGATGTTCGCAAGCATTGAATAGAAAAATGGCCGGCGCATCAGTGGCAGCTTTTCTTTGAGTACAATGTAGTTTTCGTGCATCTCATTAAATACTTTTTCTACCCGCTTTAAACTAATAGTTTCCGGATGCTTTGGGCGTATAAACTGCAAAATCCGATTCACAAACTTCACCAGGCTTTGCGAAAAAATATTGATTCGTTCTTTACTACTGACCGTATACACCCCAACAATGATGGCAAACACGGTTGAAAACGCCAGTGAGCACGTAATTAAAATAATCATGTTGCTCGCACCGCCGCCAATTGCTAAAAGAAACAAACCAAGAAAAAGCAAGATAACGTAGCTTGCAAACGTGAGTACAAAACGCATCGTCTGCGTGAGCGTGGCCTGGGCCGTTGAAATACCGTAGGGCTTCAGGCGAGCCGTAAAATAGCTAAAGCCCGAAACGCCGCCGCTCGGAAAGACATGATTCACAAAGTTCATCTCAAGCGCCACTTTGTACATGCGTTTGAAGGGTTGGTTACTGCCAAGAATTTTGAAAAACTCTTGGTATAAATGTGCGTACGCCGCATAATTTTGAGCCTGCAACGGAATAATCAGCAGCAAAGCAATTGCATTAATTCTACCCAGATCTCTGAATGCCCCGCCGATATCATCCCACACAAAATAAATCGCAATGCCCAGCAGCACAAACGTCACCACGTTTAAAATCATCTTCCAGTTACGTTTTAAATACTGTTTCATGTACCAAACTATTATATCAGGCGCGGCGTCGCTTGAGGGTCACTATTCCCACACTCATACTAGTCAGTGCTGCCATCAAAAGTGGCACTACCGACTCCCCCGTCGCCGCCAATCCCCCACCACTCTGTCCAGCCACTATCGCCAGCCCTACCGGATCTTTAATCTGCCCAGTAACTGGATCAAGGTCTAAAGGACCATTGTCTGCTATGGTGTAGGTTAGTTGTAAGGCATGCTGGTTGTTGAGGGTAGTTTCAGTGATGGTGGCACCAGGAACATCGGTGTAGCTAGCAGTGATGGGGTTGTACTTACGGGCAGTGACCTGTGCGGGGGTGAGAGCCGTAATAAAGGTAAGGGTGACTTGGTTATTGGTGGTTTCGGTATCAAAGCAGAAGTCAACCAGACCGAGAGGATAGTTGTAGCTATTGTCTTGGGTAGTGGCAGCACTTTCTTTGAGGGTGGTGCTACAGGTGAGCTCGGTACCGATGGGAGTGGTTAAAGAGATGCTAGAACCGGTTTCGGGGTTTTGGAGGGTGGCGGCGTTGGGGAGGGGTTGGATGGTGGGCAATAAGGAGTCGTACATGACATTATACGTAGCCATTGCCCCTTCACCAGATTCAGACATAATTGTTTGCAGCCCCGTTCCATCGGTATTGATGATACGTATAGATCCTGTAATACGTAGGTTATCTGTCGCGGTTTCATCAATAAAAGCGTTCATATCTTTCAGAACAATACGTCCATCAGGAGTATACTGAGCACTAGCAAGCATTGAGCCTTCCGCCTGATCATACTCATCATTCCACTCAGACGTTGTCTGGTAGACAACGTGTTCATTACCTTCGAGGTCAACAGTACGCAGCGAACTAGTGAGCGTCTCTTCTCCATTAGAGGTTGTATAGCGAACATACACCAGGCTGCTGCCATCAGGTGACCAGTCAAAGCTAGAAACCAAGCCAGCGTCGCCAACAGCGCCTACCCCAATACTATTAAACCAGCAGCCGCTTTCGGCCACCACCTGCACCACCTCTTGTTGATTGGTACCATCGGCATTCATTACCCATATGCCGCCAGTACCGCTCACTCTATCACCCCGGTAAAAGGCTATTTTGCTACCATCGGGTGAAAATACCGGGTACACATTACATTGATTAGGGTTGGTAGCGGTTAGTTGTTGCTTATTGGTGCCGTCTTCGTTGATAGTAAAGATCTCACCATACCAATCATTGGTTTCATACCACAATTCCCCGTACACCAATCTGTTGCCATTAGGGTGAAAGCTGGAATACATTGCAAACCGGCCATCATCAAAGTCCATATTGGTGACGTTGTGAGGGTTGGTACCATCGGCATTTATGGTATAAATGTCCAGCTCGTAGCTATCCTGTTCATAGGTATAGGTAATTTTTGAGCCATCGGCCGAATAGCGCGGCGCCCTTGTTGATGCATCACCGTTCCCGTGCCACGTTCCTGTTTGCAGCGACCGCTGACCGGTGCCATCCAAATTTATATCACCAATGCCGCCAGTGAAGGTGTTCGTTTCAAAATTTCCATCAAACATCCCGTACGCCAACTTGCCGTTTTGACCAGGGAAGGCGGCTTGTACAGCTTGCGCAGGAATCAGCGCCACTACTAATAGAACTGCCAGCAGCAACGGTATTTGTTTTTGGATGTTCTTCATTTTTCTCCTTAGATTTTTCGAAAATCTTCAGGAGTTGTTGTGGTTATGGCTTTTATTATAGGGTATCGTGTGTGAAATGCAAACTACATCTACCTGACTTACGAAACGAAAGATACGTTCATAGTCTGTCATCTCGAGCTCGTCGAGAGATCTGCTAGTAGTCTACGCTTTTTGCTACATTTACCAACTCGGCAATTTTTTCAGGAATGAACTCACCAGAATACGGTTCGGTTTCTATACTTGAAGCAACCAGTACCTGATCAATCGAACCACGGTACTTATAAAGATTATGCGCAGAAATACCGCTTGCAACAGCAATTGGTTTTTGTGTCACACGACGTATGGCTGCTAATTTTTCAGGTCTTGGCTCGCGATTTGTGCCCGGTCCACTCGTAGTGACTACGTCAACATATTGCTGCCACTTCCTCGCCTCTTCAGCGGCATGTTCACCTTCATCAGAATACCGAGTAGTATATTTAAATGATACGCCGCCAAGTAATTTAACGGCGCTGAGGCGCGGATGAGCCGCAACCGTTTCACGAAGGCGCCCCAGCGTATCGTGAACAGCGGCGTCATCTACCACACGATCGGTCACATCATCAACCCACAGACCACTTGGCATCTCTGCACACTCGCCTTCAATCATCTGATAGGCATTTGGTACGCCGCTCCCTAATATGTTCAGTCCGACAAACTGATCTTGATGATCGCCGCGAACCATATTATAGGCTTCAAACAGCATCCGATTATCACCGCGATGCTGAATCATATAGATGCCCGAAACATCGTGTGCAAATGCCAAGCGCGCTTGCTCGCGGGCCTGATTGACATCTTGTACATGCACAACGGGAAATATTTCAATCATAACTTGTATATTATAGCATACTTTATATTATAATGCAAGCCATTGAATGGCGGTATCAAGCTCGGCGTGAGCCTTCATAATAGATTCGTCTATAGATTCTTCCGCGGCTTGCTTGGCCTGAGAATCCAGTCTCCCTTCGGCTTGATCTGCTTGTGTATCCAGCAATTCTTGAGCAGCCTCGCCCAGGTACTCAACAACTGCCGCTCTTGACCGCTGAGCCTGACTCATCAACCAGTCCACGCTCACACCCTGAAACTTCGCTTCCAGCGCCGTAACTTTTGCTGGCAACTCAGATTCATGTACCCGAGCCAAGTAGGCATAGCCATTCTGGGCAAATTCATCAACTACCACCTCTGAAACATCGTCTTGTTCTGGTTCGGTGTTAGCAGAAGGGTCGGTGCGAGCATACTGAAAACGCTCACTAAAACCAGCCGCATAACTGCGCAGTTTTGCTCGAATAGCATTCCAGTCTGTATCACTGTTTTGTAAATCACTAATCACATCCCCTCGAAGCGCAAGAATCTCTTGCCGAGCCGCTCCAAAATCGTCGTATAACCGCTCAGCCGCGCCAATAAGCCGTAAGGCGTCTATAGTAGCCAGGGAATCTGCCGGCGAGCCCACAATGGCATCAATACCGCCTTCTTTTTTCAGACGGCTCAGTAGTGCAACATCAATAGTGAATGACTGATTACGTTCCATACCAGAAAGTATAGCATTCTTCTCTGGATTCATGCCTTCGTAGCTCATAACCATGCCCCTTCCCTGGCCCAAAGAGACTCAGGTGGTGTGCTTGGTGTGTCCAATGCCTGCCTCCCTGTTAACCGCTTAATATTAGGCAGCGTGCTGCGTCTGTACTGCCGAACTATGTTGGCAGGCGGTGGCAGTGGTGCATAAAATTCCCGAGCCATTTGTGTAATAAAGCTGGATTCAAAATCAAAATCGACCGAAGAATGGAAGCCGGTCACGTGCGCTTTATGCTCATTTGCTGATATGGAAGACTCATGCGCTTTAAAATACCCCTTCACTGGCACATGTATATCTTCGTCAGACCACGCGCCACTCACGACTAAGCCGTTTTCAATTCTTGGATCACTGGTGACTATCAGGTTTATTTCGATAGATTTTAGATATGGTCGCATCCGACTATTCGACGTAATATCATTGTAGGCTTCTCTCATTTGTGAGCCGCTAATAACCCAGTCATCGAGCAGCACCACGCGGGCATCTTCAGGTTGCGCCGTTAATTCTTCGGGGTCATTCAGCAGTCTGCCCTGATACTTCTTCAGTTCTGCATCATCAAAATGTGCCAATATGCTGTCGAGTAAGAACATGTCGCTCTTCACTTTTTTGGCCGACTTACTAATTTCTGTGAGTATACAAAGTTGCTTTTTTGGATCCGAATCTAAGTAGCGTTTCCACATGTTTGCAATTGCCGCTGTAGCTTCCTGGTATTCTTTTTCACCAATAAACGTCAAATTTTCAGCGAGTGTTCTTGCAGCTTCTCGACGACTATCGTATTCTGATTCACTCGCGACGGTATCCAAAAACAGCAAGAGCCGATTAAGTGCCTCGTGCTCTGTTACTTCTTCGACCGCCTCTTGGCCAAAGGCCTCCTTACCCATTTTAGGATACGGCGCAGTAACGTGGGTAATCTTATTGCGACGCGTTTGGTCTTGTGCCTGGTCTTCTACGCGGGGAGCCTCTTTGGCAAAACCCCGACTTTCCATACGCGAAACCATGAGCTCCACATCAACCAGTGTCTCGCTGCCTGTTAAATCGATGGTTGCTTCAGGCGATTCTACCTCGACTGGCTCGGGTTCATAGGCTGCCAATCGCCCAGAAAGATCAATTGCTTCTTCACCACCGAAGTATTTATTTTTTAAGGTAGCCATTTTTAATGAAAACTGACCCATAAAGACGGCTGCTTTGTGAACTTTTTCTTGTTTTGGTTCAGCTGCCTCTTGCTTGGTATACAGGCCTGGGTCCACTCTTTCGGGCACGGTAGCAGCGTCGCGATTGTTGCGACCCTGCCTAGAAGAATCTGTTGTCGAATATCTGCTACCGTTTTCCATTGTTTTTCTTTTATTGTTTATGTTTTGACTATTTTTGCATAATACACACTTATATATATCATACTTTACCCTGTTTTGTCAACTTTAATGACGTATTATTGGCCATATATCAATTAAATTTTTTGGCATGTATTTTTAATGAGCTGATATACTAGGTATCATGCAGATTGCGATTTTAGGGCGGCAACCAAAAATTTCTCTGGCAGAGCTAGAAAGTCTGTTTGGCGCGGAAAAGATCACCCCTGTTGGCGACTACGCAGCACTGGTTGACGCCGAAGAACCACTGCCCCAGATCCGCCTTGGCGGCACCATGAAGAGCGCTACTATTCTCACACGGCTTGAAGATGCTGACGCGCAACAGGCATTTGAGTATGTACAGCAGATGATTGTCCCCTACGCTAATGAAAAGATTTTTGAAGGCAAAATTCAACTCGGTTTTAGTGTGTACGGCTACCCGGCACAGAAAAATTGGCTGCTCAAAAAATCTTTAGAGGTTAAAAAAATTCTCAAGCAGGCCAGCCGCAGCGTGCGTATTATTGAAAATAAAGCCCCGGTTCTTGAAGCCGCACAAATTCTCTACAATAAACTCACCGGCCCGCAAGGCATAGAACTTTTAATTCTCCAAGATGGCCCCGACGCCCTTATTGCCCAAACGACCGCCGTGCAAGATATCGACGCCTACGCCAAACGAGATTTTGAGCGCCCTATGCGCGACGCCTATGTTGGGATGTTACCACCAAAGCTGGCGCAGATTATGTTGAATCTAGCGGTTGGGCAGCAGATCTTAGATCTTAGTTCTCAGAGCTTAGAAGAAGCCAACTCTAAGAACCAAGATCTAAGATCTAAGATCTGTATGCTCGACCCGTTCTGTGGCACCGGCGTTGTTCTGCAAGAAGCTCTGTTAATGGGCTACTCGGCTTACGGAACAGATATTTCGGAAAAGATGGTGGATTATTCCACAAAAAACCTGGACTGGCTGACGCAGCGTGTCATTCCGGACTCCGATCCGGAATCTAATCAGAAAGGTATCGCTTTTAGCGATACAAATGATTGGATCCCGGGTCAAGCCCGGGATGACACACCAGTATGGAAAATGGAGGTTGGCGACGCCACCACTCACCAGTGGAATCTTTCCAAATTCCAAATTCCAAATTCCAAATTCTACATAGTCTGCGAAACCTATCTCGGCAAACCCCTCACCTCGCTACCACACCCCGCCGAACTGGAAAAAATCATGGATGAAGCTAACACTATTGCCGAAGGCTTCTTAAAAAACCTTGCCCCGCAGATCAAACCCGGCACCCGCCTCTGTCTCGCCCTCCCCGCCTGGTTCCTTCACGACCAACGACCAACGAACAACAACTCACGCTTCCAACACCTGAAAGTGCTTGACCATCTGGAAGATTTGGGGTACAATCGATTAGATTTAGTCCACGCCAAAAAAGAAGATTTAATCTATCACAGAGAAGATCAAGTCGTGGCCAGAGAATTAACAATATTGGTCAGAAGTTAGATTTTAGATTTTAGAATTTAGAATAGAACAGCTCAAAGATTCTTTGTAACTACCGCAGTACAAGGAAGAATCGAGCAACAGAGCGAATCGTACATATGGTACGAAGAGCGAGTAGCGGAGATACTGACGCCGCAATGTAGTAGTTAGAAAGGATCCCATAATATGTCACATGTCAAAGCAGGTGGAACTAGTAAAAACCTCAAAGATTCACAAGGCCAGCGTCTTGGCGTGAAGCGATTTGGTGGTCAAGCTGTTCGTGAAGGTGAAGTTCTTGTACGTCAGGTTGGCGCTACTAAGCGTGCTGGTGAAGGCACCTTCATGAGCCGCAACTTTACTATTCACGCTGCCCACGACGGTGTAGTAAGCTTCACCAAGAAAAAAGTGAAGAGCTTCACTGGTAAATCTCACCCCCGCGTCGAAGTTTCCGTAAAATAGCCTGAATACCTCTAAAAATACCACTCGTATTAGAAGTGGTATTTTTATATCGTTTTTACTGTAATACCCATTTTTTGCGCCTGCGCCTGCCAGTCAGCACCATACAGCATAGCGAGTGCTGCTGCCCGATGCTTACCAAGACGCACTCGTTCACGGGCATTGTGAGAAGCCTGTACTTCAATCGAGGAACTATTACCCCCTGCAATGTTGAAATGACCTCTCAGCATATCACTCATCAGTTCGGCAACGTGCTGCTGCGACCCAATTGTTGCGTCCGCTCTACCCGAATACTGTGTACCCTCGCGGCGACTCTTCTCGCGGTTATATTTAATTTGATCAGCAAACCATACTGCTGGTGAAGTGGGGTCGTCGTGCATCTCAGCTTCAATGCGAACCGCAGATTCCATTGCTTCTTCAATCTGTTTCACCCGTTCAGCTGAGGGCTGCGCTGAAAGCTCTGTAGCCCAAGCTACAACCTGTTCATTACGAAAACGAGGAGTCTCTTGGTCCTTCGTGCCCTCATTAATATCAACCGCGAGCTGCGTTCGCATATCTTCTAAAGAACACTGCACGGCAACAAGGCCGCCACTCACCTCTTCCAGTTGATTAAAATGAACACGCAAACGGTTCAAGGCATCAAAATCAACAAACCCAGGCCGCTGCGATACATGCTCTGCCATACGTGCAATATTGTCGAAAACTGAGGCACCTTTATCAATACGTTGCCGTAGATTGACCGGTATCAAACCTTCATTACCCCGGAGGTAGCTCTGCAGACTGCGAAAATCACGACTCTCCACCATGCTTCGTATCTCGTGGATGCCTTGATCGCCCAGTATATTTCTACTTTCGCTCAGACTTTCGTGGATCTTTCTATTCAGTCCGTGACTAAAGTCTTCGATGCCGCGAGCAGCATGAACCATTCCCTTCACTTTTTCTAGCTCTACGGTAAGTCGCTGTCCAAGCTGCTCTCTTGAAAGACCCTCGGGCAGCCCTAGCTGCTGGGAAACCTCGGCTAGTACATCACGAGTAGCAGACTCTGCCGTAGAATGTTCATCTTCAGCCGTTACTTCGAAAGACTCCTGCGCATTTTCTCCCTGGTCTTCTTGCTCTGGTTGAGGCGCCGTGTTACGAGGCTCCTGGTTCTGTTCAAGCGCATTATGCTCTGGTGTACTGTAAGGATTAAAGGCAGCTATATCTTGAATATCGGCTGGGAGTTCACTGCTACCCCCCGGCTCCGAAAAGGCCTGAAGGGCTTGCTCGTATTCATGCAGGGCCGTTGTGCCAATAGCGCGCTCAATGATGGCTCGAAATTCTTCAGGAGATACTGTGGTCAACTCGGTCTTTTTTGCTTCACCCGTTTTATTAAAGCCAGCAATGATGCGCCCGCTACTGACCGCTTCACGGAAGTGGCGCGGTATTGTTTCGGTGTTTTCAGCAACAAACTGTACCGAATCAACGATATGGTCGAGTTCGGTTGGGTCAAACGCCGTTTTCTGAACCGTGCCGTCAAATTCACCAGCATAGCGTAGTGTTGCGGCGAATTGGGGATCTGGTTCTCGAGGTATTTCTGACATATTTATTTTTACCTTATACTTTAATATTAGCATAAGCTTGATTATTTGTCAACAGTAGTGACTTATCTGTATTGTTGTCTGGCCCGCTAGCTGGCAGGAATGTCTTCAATATCAATCAGTCTATCTATGACGGTGAGATGTGGTCTCTGTGGCTGACCGGGTGGAATATCCGCCACATCGATTATCGGCCGAGGTTCTGCAACAGATGGAGCCACTCGAGCATCGAAAGGAATCACTGAGGCAAGAGTCTCCATGTTATCTGATGTTTGAAGTTCACTCATATCTATTGTTTGCCAGCCACCGCGCCCAAGTGGAGTCCGTTTGCCGTTGCTTCTTTGTAAAATCACCCGCCGCACAAGCATGCCAACCGCAATGGCAGGCACAGCGCGCCGTATCAAACTCAGTTTATCGCCCACCGCATCCACAGCATGCGTTTTTTCCATATCTGAATCATACTATGCGTTACCAGAAAAGCAAAGCCTGTCAACTATTCTTAACCCTAATCACGAAACTAAATACACTTTCATAGCTTGTCATCCTGAATCAAGTTCAGGATGACACCAAGGCTTTCGTGATTTGGGTTTCTTAACCCGAGTCGCAAAATCAAAGAACGCAGGCGTAATTACTTTTGGATACCAAGGTGATAACGAATACGCTCT
>CAYUUV010000005.1:23860-35918 GCA_964448015.1 uncultured Candidatus Saccharibacteria bacterium | reverse complement strand
AGTGGCGGGAGCGTACTAGTCTTGTTTGGTGCTGTCGTAAAGGGTTGTGTTGCCAGATTTTACGATAAATTCGCTACATTTGTTTTGATCGCTTGATGGTTGATCTGCCTTGCAGCCTTTTGGTTCGTAGACAACTTCGCCACTAGCAATGAGAGTAATCATTCGGTCATCAAGTTGCATATTTTGCTTGCTCCATTCACGACTCTTCAGATCCGCGACGGAAGGGTAGTAGTTGTGAGCGGGAATATCAACGCCGTTGGTGTTGCCACCTACGTAAAAACCTCTCAGTGCAACCGCAAGAAAATTACCGTAGGCTTTCGGAGTGATAGTCTCTTCGTAGCTCACTTCTTTTGGCGCATCAGTCGTATTCTTATCAGCTGTGTTGCTCATACTCTTTCCTATAACAAGACCAATAATCAGGCCGACAACCAGTATTCCTACGACCGCAAGCAACAATTTTACTTT
The DNA here is from genome assembly GCA_964448015.1 of uncultured Candidatus Saccharibacteria bacterium. Classification (GTDB taxonomy): domain Bacteria; phylum Patescibacteriota; class Saccharimonadia; order Saccharimonadales; family UBA7683; genus JACKGS01. The sequence continues at coordinate 35,453 of CAYUUV010000005.1, read as the reverse complement.
TGGAGGTAACGGTTTACGTGTTTTCTTCCCGCCAACAACCGAGGTACTGTTATTTTGCTGTTGATCATCATCCATAGTGTCATAGCCTCCTGGCAGTATCAAACTCGTTTAATGCACATTCTTTTATTATCCATAAGCATTGTAACAAGGCACTTTTTTGATTGCAATGTTTGCGCTATGAAGCTTACAAACACCTATGCTATAATTGCCTTAATATATTAATGCTTATGTTCTCTTAAGCAAGTAGAATAAGAGAGAAAGGGCAAAACATGGAAGAAGATCAAAGACAGCCGCAACCGATTATCAAGAGTAAAAAAGGACGGTTTAACCTTTGGGGTAATAAGAAATTACTATTTGTTACAATCGTACTTCTTGTGGTAGCAGCTGGCATTGTTATTGGAATATTGACCAGAAAAAATGACGATAATTCTATGGCCACTGATGATAAAACCAATAACTCAACAAAAACAGAAAAAGATAATGAGATTAGAGATTCCACTACGATAACCTCTCAAGCTAGCATGGTTAAGATAGTACTCGGAATTTTCAAAGTGGGAGGTACGGTTAATGGCGCTAGCGTTGCTAGCCGAGGATTCTATCCTTCAACGGTGGATATGAAAAATGCTTCGTGGCTTAAAGAAAATATGCAGATTGGAGCAGATACACATAAACTTATTGAGTCGGGGGAAATCGTGTATGAACCAAAAGGCTGCAAGGCAGATCAACCATCTGGTGAGGACAACAAATGTAGCGGTTTTATCTTACGAGTAGACGGTAAGATAGTAGCTGAAGAATAATGACATTAAAATGTATGGCATGAAATCACTAGCAAATCATACGTATAGTTATAGGAGCAAAGGTGCTAGATATATAAAATTCTTTGGGTGTTTACTCCTTGTAACTGCGGCTTGGCTTGTTGTGGGGTGGGGGGTTGATCCTGGTGAAGCACGGGCTGCAACTTGTACCAGCTTTACGGCAAGCTCTACTACCATTACGCAAGGCCAATCCACTACGTTATCCTGGTCAAGCAGTGGAGGGAGTAACTGGGGTATAGACCCAACTATCCCAGGTGGCGCCATTACTGCAACCGGAAGTCGCTCTGTTTCGCCATCGGTTACTACCACATACACATTTGTTGTTAATTTTATGCAAGCTGGCGGTTGCTCGAGGAGTGTAACGGTTACAGTAAACCCTCCTGTACCCATCTGTCATTCTTTTACCGTTAGCCCTAGCACCATTACGCAAGGCCAATCCACTACGTTATCCTGGTCAAGCAGTAACGGTACAGCGTGGGGCATAGACCCTTACATAGGCACCATTACTGCAGATGGTAGCCAAGTCGTCTCTCCAACTAGTACTACCTCTTACACTTTTTTAGTTACTAGATCAGGGGCAAGTCCATGTAGGATAACTAGAACAGTAACTGTCAATGCCACGTCAGTTACTTGTGATAACTTTACCGTCAGCCCTAGCACCATTACGCAAGGCCAATCCACTACGTTATCCTGGTCAAGCAGTGGAGGGAGTAACTGGGGTATAAATCCGTCTATCGGTACCATACAATCATCTGGTAGTAGGAGTGTTACCCCTACGGCCACTACCACGTACACGTTTATTGTTAATATGGGGAGCTCAAGTCAGTGTATGATAAGCAGGACAGTGACGGTTGTTCCATCTGGAAGTGCCACATGTTCGGCTTCGGAGCGGACTCCAAGGTTTACCGATACCATAGTGGGGCAGGGCACGTCGTCTAGTTCAATCACGGTGCCTAGTGGTACATCCTCGGTGGGCCTGGAATATTGGTGGACGGGCTTGGTGTGTAGAACTGATGCCTCACCGGTGGATATAAGCTATATGTACATTGCTAGTGCAACCATCAGAAGCCCTAATGGCCAGACTACATCTATACCAAGCATTGCTGATAAATTATTAACACTGAGCTTTAGCTGGGTAAACGGCCACTCAACATTTACCAGACAATTATTTACCGCGGCACCTAGTGGAGGATTTACTCAATCTGGCACATATACCGTTACCGTCACCGGCTATCCGTTAAACCACTTCCCAAATGAGGGGGAACATATTTGCGTGGTTGATGTCACTAAGAGAGTGGGTGGTTATTTGGCGATAACACAATGCTCGCCAGAGGTGAGTACATACACAATTAACGTTACGGTGTCGCCGCCGGACGATGATGATGACCCACCACCGCCACCACCACCGCCACCACCACCGCCAGTAGTAACGCCTACCTGTACGATGATCCCCGCGGCCGCTACCATTACTGGAGGATTAGGGCAGGGAGTGACATTGACATGGACGACAGTGGGCGCCTCTACCAGTCGTACACTGACGGATGTGGGGAATGTGTACCAAAACAGTTCAGCGACGGTTTACCCGACTGTCTCAAAGAGATACACGTTGACAGCGACTGGTCCGGGGGGCACAGTTGAATGTCATACAGATGTTACGGTAGATACTCCTCCGCCTACTCAAGACCCTCCGCCAACTTGCCAAATCTCTGCGAGTAACGCCCTTGTTTCATCAGGCGACAGTGTGTGGTTGACATGGGGGTCTACAAACGCAAGTGATGTGCGACTAAACGGGACAACTGTTTCCTATAATAACCCCAACGGCACGCTGTATTACCCAACTGTTACGACCATCTACAATCTGGTGGTGATTGGCCCGGGGGGTGGCACTACCTGTAGCGTCAAAGTTGAGGTGAGGGATTCACCAGAACCCGAGATGCCTACTTGTACATTAGACACTCCTGTTCCAGCGACGATTCAAGAAGGGGGGTCTTCCAATCTCTCATGGCGTACAACAGGCGCGATAATAGTAACGCTGAAAGCGGGCATAGAAAACCCTGTCGACGTGACTGCAGCAGTCACTAAATATCCAGTGGAGCCGCTGCAAACAACAAAATATGTGCTGACCGCCTATGGGCCGGGCGGGAATATATCTTGTGAGGTAGAGGTGATAGTGCAAGCCGCACCTCAAGCGTTTGTTTGTGAATCGCTTTGGTATCAAACTATTGGCGGAATAATGAACCGGCTGAATGTGGAAACGGGGCAGCGAATAGTAGTTGGTGATACCGGCAATGCTGCACTGAACGCCATTGGGTTCAATGTCAACGACAATTATATTTATGGAATGCATCGATCTGGAAGCGAGGCTAAACTCGCTCGTATTTATGCCGATGGTACATTGCAAACGTTGACAAATAGTATTGCAGCTGCGTCTCGATTACTGGCAGGAGACATGGATGGTTCAAACAACCTTTGGTTTATTGAGGATCTAGGTAGGCCTACCATTACTCGTATTAATGTGAACACCCAAGCAAGACGCGATTATACTCTCGGTGGAATCGTGAATGCTTCGGATATCGTATATCTTGATAACAAGCTCTATGGTATCAAAAGTAATACCAATACCTTGTCGGTCATTACATTGGGTGCAGGTCCGAATTTAGGGGTTGAAGAACGCACTATTCGTGACTTGCCGTTGGGCTATCAATATACATCTGGTTGGTCAAATGTTTCAGGAGGTCACAGACTGTATTTTTACCAACAGCCACCAAATGGGGATGAAAGAGGGAGAATTTATCGAATTGATAATTATAATACCCCATCTCCTGTAGCGGTCGAGATGGCGACCACCGACCCCACCTATACCAGTACACAAACTGACGGTGCCTCGTGCCCGAATGCACCAGATCCATTTGATGAGCGTAACTATCCGTTTCTACGGGTGCAGGGTTCGGATGTGATTGCGGGGGCAGTATTTGCGGACGGCACCACTAGTTGTGATACGAGACGAACCTCCTTTGACGTAACTAAGGGGTATATTAAAGCCAATGGTGCACGGTCGCATGTGTATAATGCGGCAGATCTGGATGGTATTAAAAATGGAAGTTCTTCGGCGCAGTATGCGGCGTTTGCCTACGGAGTTATTGAATCGGGTAAGGGGAACGGCAGCAGCTTCATTGCGAATAATGGGTATTATCGCTCTAATGTGTTCAGAGATATTTTGTTTGCAAACAGACTGGTTGGCACCCAAGATTACGGTAAATATTACGAGAAGGGCAACTTACCATGTGTGAATGTCTCTGAGCAACAGCAAAGAGCGGCAATAGCACCAGTTGTGACAGCGGGCACCTTTGCTGCAGCCATCTCGCCAGGAAACAGCTCGTACCTGCGTTCTGACGGTGATATAACACTACCAGGTATCTTTATACCATCAGGTAGAAAAGTAACATTATTTGTCAACGGCAAGGCCACGATTTCTGGCAACATTGCAAACTGGGTTCAGTCGTCTGATGCGGATGGCGTGCTGGTAACACCTTCACTAACGGTGATTGCTACCGGGGGTATTAATATTGCGTCTACCGTTACCTATCTTGACGGGTACTTCCTGGCAACCAATAACAGTACTATAAATACCTGTGCGGGCGGTGCTATGGTCGTGAGTTCTTGTAATAGTCAACTAAGAGTGAATGGTGCGCTTTCTGCTAAAAAAATCGAATGGCGGCGTAATTTTGGCACGCTTGATACTACTGCGAATACGATCTCGAATCCTTCCTCCGTAGGAACTGCATGCGCGGTAGGCTCACAGCCCGAAGCAGCGTCGGTGAATGCGGCAACTGATTTTGGTGTGATGGCCGGTGCGTTAAATCGATGTGCCGCAGAATTTATCAACTTTGACCCGTCATATTATTTTGCAAATCCGTTTACGACACAGGGGAGTAGCGGGGTCAGTAGTCGGCCGCTCAATACTACCGAGCTACCGCCAGTGTATTAGGTATATATTTCCACATCTCAGGCGTTCAGCTGTTGCAAGTTGTTATGCTTATGCTAAACTAATACCTAAGTATGAAAAGTTCGATTTTCAATGTAGTGGGCGACTTCTTTGCTCTTGATATTGGCAGCAGTGCCATACGGGTCGTGCAGCTACGCGGAAACGGTACGCATAAAACATTGGTGAAATACGGTGCAGTTGCTATCGATGTTAAAACCGGCCTTTCCGATGCCATGGCTGATCACATAAGGGTTGCTGAAGCGGTTAAGGCGTTAATTGCTGAAACTGGTATCACAACTCGTAATGTTGTCGTCGGGGTGCCTTCAAGCAAGACTTTTGTGACGATTGTGGATTTACCAAAAATGTCTCCACAAGAAATGGGCGGGACAATTAAATATCAGGCCGACCAGTTTATTCCGATGGCTATTGATGAGGCAAAAATTGACTGGGCTGTTATTGGTGATTCACCAGTTGATGCCAATAAAACAGAGGTGCTGCTGGCCAGTATAACAAATAAGTTTAGCGAACAGCGGCTTGAGTTGTTGGAATCAATTGGCTTGAATGTTGTTGCCTTGGAGCCTGACGCACTTGCCTTGGTTCGTTCTTTAACTGCGGCTGCCACACCACCAACGGCGGCAGAGCTACTGGTGGATGTTGGTGAGTATGCAACAGATATTATTATTACCCTTGGCGGTATGCCACGACTGGTGCGTTCTATTCCAACGGGTGGTCAAACAATGGTGCGGGCGGCGGCGCAAAATCTTTCAGTAGCCGATAATCAAGCTAATCAGTTGATGTATAAATTTGGTTTAGATAATACCAAGCTTGAGGGTCAAGTTGCACGAGCATTAACCTCAAGTGTTGAGGCTATTTCGGCCGAAATCCAGAAGTCCCTCAAGTTCTTCGCTACTCGCTATCATGAGGTTGCCGTCAATGACGTCGTTTTGACTGGTGTAGCAGCAATCGTACCGGGGTTTGGGCAGTACATGGCGCAAGCTGCTGGTGTCCAAACGGTGCAAATTGGCAATAGTTGGCAGAATATTAGTTACAGTAATGGCGTGCACGAGCAAGTTATGAGTGTCAATCATCAGTTTGCGGTTGCTGCGGGCTTAGCACAGCGGGGTTCGGTATGATACAGGTCAACCTTCTTCCTGATGTGAAGCAAGAATATCTTAGAACTGAGCAGTTGAAACATGCTGTTTTAGTTGGGGCGGTACTCACCTCTGTCACGGTCGTGGCGCTTACAATTTTGTTCTTTGTGTATGTACAGGTGGTGCAGCCGCAGTATCAGCGCGCGGTGCAGTCAGATATCGATACGGGGTTACAAGAAGTTAAGAAGAAGCCAAACGCTAAGCGGATTGTAACCGTACAAGGGGTTCTCGAGCAGATTCCTGCCGTTAAAGATAAGCAATTAGTGACATCGCGTTCATTTGAATATCTGAAGCAATTTACGCCGCGGAGTGTGAAGTATAGCCGCGTGAACCTCAATCACGAAACCAGTACCATGACGCTTTCTGGAAATACGGTCTCCTATGAAAGCGCGAACGTGCTTGCCAACAATTTAAAGAGCGCCCAGTTCACCTACAAACAGCAAGAAAACGAACAAACTATTAAACCCTTCACTGGCGTTGTCTTTACGAACTTAGGTAAGTCAGAAGATTCGACCAATGGGAGTGTGGTCAGTTTTGAAATTACTTTCCAGTTTGACCCACTATTATTTAACCCGAGTGTCAGCAAGCAGTCTATTAAAGTGAATGCCTCGTCAGAGCAGTTGTTATTGCCAGAAGAAACACCGTTTGACGAACAGGCGACGGGGGGTGTGCAGTGAGTCAGCTACCAGAGAAAACAATTCAAAGTAAGCGGGATAAAATCACCCAAGCTAATTCAACTGTCTTCATTGCCGTTGCCATCAGCGCCGTGTTAGTTATGTTCTGCTTGATATCGGTCCGCTTTTTATGGCAGAAAAAGTCGTATAACGACCGAGTTATTGGTGCTAAAAAGGATGCTCGAAAACAGATCGAAACCAATATTAGTAGCATCGACCAGTTGTCGGAGCAGTTCCCTGAACTACAAAAACGGGCTTCAAATAATGACAAGACAATCTTGCATGCCTTGCCGCCGAGCTATGATTATGCGGCACTGGTAACTTCAATGGAATTTTTGGCAAAACAGTCGGGTGTGCAGCTGGCGAGCGGTATTGGGCAAGATGGTTCGGCTGCGGCCATTAAAGAACAAAATGTTTCAGCGCCACAAGAGATTGTATTAACCTTGAGTGTGTCAGGCAGCTATGAAGGTATTGTGCGCTATGTGAATAACCTGGAAGCCAGCATACGACCCATTCTTGTTACCACGGTTGATCTGAACGGCTCAAATGCAGATCTTCAGGCAACAATTCAAGCAAAGACATTCTACCAGCCCGCGCGGGCGCTTGAAGTTTCAAAAGAGGTAGTACAATGAAGAAGAATGATATCGCAAGCTTGGTTTTAATCGCAGCAATCGCAGGTGTTATTGCTTATTTTGTCGCAAATGCCGTGGTGGGACAGCCCAAAAATAATCCGGTTCAGGTTGAAAAAGTGACACCAATTCAGGCAACATTTCCAACACCGGACAGCCGAGTTTTTAATGATAAAGCCATTGATCCTACGGTTGAAATTGGCAGTGATAACCCTCAAAGTAACGCCCCTTTTGCGGATGATTAAGGGTTAGGCAGCTTCAATGAGTATTCTTTCAGAAGAAAATCAAATCCACATTAAGCAACTGCTGGTTTCAGAAAACTTTTTGAGTGCAGATGATGTGGCCGCGGCCGAAAAAAGTGCCGCGGAAGCAAAAGTTCCGTTTCTGGGCTTTGTTGTGCAAAGCAATAAAATTACTACAGAGCAACTGACAAAATTAACCGCCGAGGTCCTTGCTCTGCCTTACGTTAACCTTGCCGCCTCAAAAATCTCTCCAGCTGTTTTGAACCTGTTACCGCTTGAGGTTGCGGAACGCTTCATGGCGGTACCTCTGGGTGAAATGCAAAATCGCTTAGCGGTTGCCATGATTGATCCGAATAACGTGCAAGCGGTGGACTTTCTTTCCAACAAAATCGGCAAAGCATTAAAAGTGTACATGGCCTCAGAAGAAGGCGTTCGTCACGTGCTTGATATGTACAACACCGACCTGCAAAAAGGGGTCAGCGAGGCAATTTCAACCAGCAGTGAATTTGAAGGAGACGAGAGCCTTAAAGAAATTATTGATACCGAGGTTTCTAAAAAGGGGTCAGAGAAAGAAGAAGTTGCCACCATTGTGCAGGATTCGCCTATCAGTCGGGCACTGAGCACCATTTTAGAATACGCCGTGCGCTCGCGCTCATCTGATATCCACGTCGAACCTTTAGAAGAAAGTCTGCGGATTCGCTGTCGAATTGATGGTGTGTTGCGAGAAATCATGAAGCTACCAAAGTCAATTGAACCGGCGCTGGTTTCCCGCGTGAAGATTTTGGCCAGTTTAAAAATCGACGAACACCGCATCCCGCAAGATGGTCAGTTTACCGTGCGGATTGGTCAACATGATGCTGATTTGCGTATTGCCATTAGCCCGGTGGTGTGGGGCGAGCAGGTCATTATTCGTATTCTTGATAAAAGTAATACCAGCTTTAAGTTAGAAGACATGGGGTATGCTGGTCGGTCGCTCAAAGCTATTCAAAAAGGGCTCAAAAAGCCCAACGGTATGATCATCACCTCTGGTCCAACCGGATCGGGTAAGTCCACCAGTTTGTATGCACTCGTGCAAGAAATCATGAGCGATACCATTAATATTGTGACGCTTGAAGATCCGGTAGAATACAAAATGAATGGCGTTAATCAGATTCAGGTGAACCCGAACGTCGGGCTGACGTTTGCAACGGGGCTGCGTTCAATTCTGCGTCAAGATCCTGACGTGGTGTTAGTCGGTGAGATCCGTGACAAAGAAACTGCTAATTTGGCGGTACAAGCGGCATTAACCGGCCACTTGGTCTTCTCAACCCTGCATACTAATTCAGCGGCCGGCGTGCTACCGCGACTGCTTGATATGGGGATTGAACCATTTTTGATTGCCTCCACAGTGAACACAATTATTGGTCAGCGACTAGTTCGGCGTATTGCTGATGATCGCACCCCGTACCAAACTAATAAAGCTGAAACTGAGGCGATTGCGCAAACTGTTGGCCGTTTCTTGCCAAAAACCCAGGCTGAAGCTGCGCAGGTTGCTGAAGATCTAGGTTATAAGAGCTTGCCACCGCAGGGTCAAAACGCTTATACTTTATGGAGAGGTAAAGAAACTTCACAAACACCAGGCGGCTACAAGGGTAGACTCGGTCTGTACGAAGTTTTAGATGTGAATGACGAGCTGGAATCAATGATTCTGAATCGTTCCACATCAGGAGAGATTCAACAGAAGGCATCAGAACTTGGCATGGTGACGATGCGTGAAGATGGATATCTCAAGGCGTTAACCGGCTTAACAACAATTGATGAAGTGAACCGGGTAACGGCCGCAGACAGTGCGTAATAAGGAGGTGGTATGGCAGCAGCGAGTCTCAGAATAGAAAATTTACTTGAAGAGGTCATTAAGTCCAAGGCGTCTGATTTGCATTTGCAGGTTGGTTTAGCACCAATGTTACGAGCTGATGGTAAGTTGGTCGCAGTGCCCAGGGCAGCAGTTCTAACTGAAGAATTGGTTGAGCGGCTTATTTTTTCAATTTTAGATGAAGATCAAAAACAGGTACTGTTAAAAGATAAAGAATTTGATTTCAGCTTTGCGTTTGGTGATTTGGGAAGATTTCGTGTTAATGCTTTTCATGAGCGCGGCAATATGGCAGCGGCGCTGCGCTTAATTCCTAATGAAATTCTCACCATTGAACAGCTCGGCTTACCAAATGTTGTGAATAGTTTTGCACAGTATCCACGCGGCCTTGTCTTGGTGACGGGGCCTACAGGATCTGGTAAGTCCACTACGCTCGCTGCATTGATTGATCAAATTAATACAGAAACGTCATCACACATTATTACAATCGAAGATCCTATTGAGTTTACCCATCAGTCGAAGAAGGCAGTAGTGGTGCAGCGTGAAGTTCATTACGACACCTATTCATTTAGTGCTGCCCTGCGCTCAAGCTTGCGTCAAGATCCTGATGTGGTGCTGATTGGTGAAATGCGGGATCTTGAAACTATTTCTGCGGCAGTTACGATTGCCGAAACAGGTCACTTGGTATTTGCTTCGCTTCATACTAACTCGGCGGCTCAATCAATTGATCGTATGGTTGACGTGTTCCCGCCGCATCAACAACCGCAGATACGAGCGCAGCTTTCTAATATCTTAATGGCGATTTGTGCGCAGCGGTTGGTGCCGCAAATTGGTGGCGGCCGCATCGCTGCTTCAGAAATTCTAATTGCTACTCCAGCGGTCCGTAATATTATTCGAGAAGGGAAAAGTCATCAGCTTGACGCGGTGATTCAAACAGGTGCCGACAAGGGCATGCAATCGATGGATCGCAACCTAATTTCACTGGTGAAAAGCGGTACAATTACCTATGACGAAGCAAAGACTTTTGCACTTGATCTGGACGAATTTGAAAGGTTAATGCGAGGCTAACACATGAGTCATGAGTCAAGAGTTAAGAGTCAAGGAGTGTATGCCGTCATCCTAGCGAAGGTCGGGATCCAGTTTGACTGTTTGAGCCGAGTGAATCAGTTTGTTTCTCATACCTCATACCTCATACCTCATACCTCTGTAAAATCGGAGATTTTACAATGATCACCTTCCAATACACCGCCAAAAAATCAGACGGCACCACTGCGAAGGGGTTAGTGGAGGCCGAAACTGAATCAGCGGCTGGTAAGCTCATTATTGCTCAGGGGATGTCGCCACTGAAGATATCGATCAAAGAAGAAGGCAGTAGCATTCTCACAAAAATTACGGGTCGTATCGGCACAAAAGACAAAATTTTATTTAGCCGACAACTTTCAACACTGATTAACGCCGGTCTGCCCCTCACCCAGAGTTTGCGAACGGTTGCTGAGCAAACTAGCAACAAGCAATTTGTCCTCATTATCAACCAGGTTATCGGTTCGGTAGAAGGCGGCGTTTCGTTTTCAGAATCACTCGCCAAACACCCGAAGGTCTTTAACGATGTTTTTGTTGCGCTTGTTGCAGCCGGTGAAAGTTCCGGTACGCTTGATAAGTCTCTTGAGCGTATTGCCAACCAACAAGAAAAAGATGCCGATATGATCAGCAAGGTGCGCGGTGCCTTGGTGTATCCAGCAATTGTGGTGCTGGTGATTGGCGGAGTTGTAACATTTCTGCTCACTACCGTTGTACCGCAAATAGAACTCATTTATAAAGATTTTGATAAAGAGCTTCCGTTCATGACGGCGATTCTCATTTGGGCGGGTAAATTCCTAATCAATTTCTGGTGGTTAATTCTGCTCGTACTCGGCGCAGCCATTCTGTTTATAGGGAAGTGGCTACAGACAACTTCTGGTGAACAATTTGTCGATAAGTTTAAGCTGAAGGTTCCGATGTTTGGTGATCTCTTCCGCAAATTGTACATGGCTCGATTCTGTCGAACGGGGCAGACCTTAATGTCGAGTGGTGTGCAGATGCTCGAGATGCTCCGTATTACCGCCCAGGCGGTCGATAATGTGCATATTGCCAAAGCCATTGGTAATGCCGCTCAGAAGGTGAAGGGTGGTAAGGCATTATCGGCTTCGCTCAAGGCCGAGCCAGTCTTCTTGCCGCTGGTACCCCAGATGATTAAAGTTGGTGAGCAATC
>CAYUUV010000005.1:0-23760 GCA_964448015.1 uncultured Candidatus Saccharibacteria bacterium | reverse complement strand
CCGAGCCAGTCTTCTTGCCGCTGGTACCCCAGATGATTAAAGTTGGTGAGCAATCTGGTGCAATGGACCAGATGATGGATAAAGCCGCGACTTATTACGAAAACGAGCTTGATAACAAGATTAAAGCCATCAGCACAACAATTGAGCCAATCTTGATGATTCTGCTGGCCATTGTGGTGGGTGGTATCGTCCTTTCAATTTTAGTACCAGTCTACGGCCTGGCCAGTGAAAACATCGCCCAGTAGGTTAGTGTCTAAGCACCATAGCCTGGCGATGGGGTTGTCATTTCCTACTTGCTGCGCCCCGTGAAGGATTTTTCGGGAATAGGGAATTCAGTTTGAAATATCTCGCAAAGCGAGACACATCATAATACCTGTTATCGTCATCTCGAGCAAAGTCGAGAGATCTAGTTACAATTGCTGCAGAACTCTTGATAACTCGGGATGACACTGAAGCTTGTATGATTCGAGTTGTATCAAATTGACATTTTGATGACATTTAGGTACAATTATGAGTATGAGTACAACGACACGCATCACCATACCAGTAGATGAAGATTATCGTAAGAAGCTTGCTATCAAGGCTGAGGATCTTGGTTTTGATTCAATTCAAGCCATGTTTCGCTATGTTGGCAAAGCACTGATTGACGGCCGTAATGTTGAATTTGGTGAACCCGAATTCAAGTCATGGGGGCCACCTCCTGCACATAAAATAAAAGAGTGGGAAGCTGGCAGCAAAGAACTGGAAGAAGATATTAAAGCCGGTAGGGCACAGGTATTTCATAATGTCGAAGATTTCTTAAAGGAGTTGCGCTCGAGTGCTGATTAGGCGTCATAAAACGTTCAAAAAACATTTTCAATCTCGAATTGAAAATAACAGAAAGTTGCTGAAACAATTTGAAGAACGCGTAGCACTCTTCATGTCTGGGCATCGAGGGCAACCGATTAATGACCATGCACTTGCGGGCAGCATGAAGGGCCTACGGTCATTTTCTGTTTCCGGTGATATTCGCATAATCTACCGAGAAATTGAAGCAGGTTATGAGTTTATAGATATTGGTACACACGCACAGGTATACGACTTACGATAGTGTTTACCTCTGTTATCTTCTTGAGTTCGCCAGATCTGTCATCCCAGTCTTGAGGCCGGATCTAGTATTCAATCTCGCAAAGCGAGACACATCATAATACCTGTTATCGTCATCTCGAGCAAAGTCGAGAGATCTACCTCGAATGGTCTCCGATTTACTAGTATCATTACCGGCTTGTCTGGCCGACAGATTGGGAATCCGGTTTTATGCACCTCGTGCCACGAGTTAATCACCCCATATTCCATATTGCATATTTCGTTTTTCATTTCCGCCCTTGACACCACCCCTCACCCCGCTATAATAACCATTAGCATAAACAAGCTAACAAGTTTCGAAGAAAGGGTGCGGACATGAAAAAACTAACTAATAAAAAAGGACTTGCCCTGAGTGGGTCGAAGGGCTTTACCCTCATTGAGGTAGTCTTGGTACTAGCCATCGGAGGTTTAATCTTCCTGCTGGCATTCATTGCCTTCCAACAGGTGTCAACCAACCGACGTGACACACAACGTCGTTCTGATGCAGGACGCCTTGTGGCTGAAGTTCAGAACTACTTTGGAGATAAGAATGCGCTACCAACCGCCGCGACAGATGGAGATGCAGTAAATGGTGTGACAGGCACTACGTTTAATGCGTTCGTTAGCTCATATATGGGAGGTGCTGATTTTAAAGAGCCTCTAGGAGGTGTTTATCATATTAACGCTAGCGGTACGGCACCAGCAAAGAACCAGATAAATTATGTAAAAGGCGACAATACCAATACCGTTGCTGGCTGCAAATCTGGTACCGTTTTGAGTAGTAGCAATTTCAAGATTGAAGTGGGACTCGAAAAGGGAGTTACCTGTAGAGATTCTCTTGGTAGCAACTAGTTGATTGATTATGATTTAGCGTGAGGGCTGTCGAGTGGTAATTATTGCTCGACAGCCGTTGACATAAACAGGCTAACAGTTTTCAGAAAGGGTGCGGATATGAAAAAACGTATGAATAAGAAACGATTTGCATTAGGCGGATCAGAAGGCTTTACCCTCATTGAGGTAGTCTTGGTACTGGCCATCGGAGGTTTAATCTTCCTCTTGGCATTCTTAGCTTTCCAACAAGTATCTACCAATAGGCGTGATACAGCTCGAAGAACCAACCTGAACCAGATTGTTGGTGCCATTGAAAATTATCGAGCTGATAAGTTATCACTACCACCGAAACTGACTGTTACAGGGGATTATAGTGCACATAACAGTGCTTTCAATTCTTACATTGTCGATTTAACTGACCCGTCTGATGGAACAAAAATGTCTGACAGGAATCTTTTTATGGCTGCTTACACAGCAGCCCCTGCTACTGCTGTTAGTACCTACTCTTTTACTATTGGCACGACCACTGCTCCTTACCCAAAGGCATGTAATGGTACTACGGATCTTAATGGTAATCAAAAATATGCCGTGAGGATGAAGTTGGAAAAAGGCGAAGCGTGCCGAGATAATTTATAGTAGAGTAATGTAATGACAGATCATTTTCCAGGGGGAGTGACCTATCAATAGTCTGCGTATGCTGTTTAGTGTAAACAATTTATCCTCTTATGAATTAGTTATGTTGTATGTTTCCAGTATTTCGGTTACGCTAATTGCATGATGTATGTGATTTTTGGGGTGTTGGGCTTGGCGCTGGGGAGTTTTGTGAATGCGCTTGTTTGGCGGCTGAGGGAGCAGTCAGTTTTAAGTAATAAACCATCAAAGAAAAAGACTAAAAAGAACTCGTCCTCTACAGTTTTGGCGAAAGAGGAAGGACTAAAAACTAAGGATCTATCGATTTTGCATGGGCGGTCGATGTGCGTGCATTGTAGGCACAGACTGGCGTGGTTTGATTTGATTCCGGTGGTGAGCTGGCTGCAGTTGCAGGGCAAGTGCCAGTACTGTAAAAAGGCGATTTCTTGGCAGTATCCTTTGGTTGAACTGCTGGTTGCGGTATTGGCGGTTGGCTTATACCTGTTTTGGCCACTGAAACTAAGCGGTGTTATCTCATGGGCTCTCTTGGTGTTATGGGTGATTGCACTCGTGCCTATGGTGGCCTTAGTGATATATGACTTACGGTGGAGGGAGATGCCTACCGTACTGATCTATGCCCTCAACATTATTGGCTTGGTATTTGTAGGTCTTTCGGCTTTTGCCGCAGGTGAGTGGTCAGCGGTGGTTTCAAGTGGCCTTGGCGCACTGTTAGTTGGCGGATTATTTTGGATTATTTTTCAGGTTTCCAGTGGCACATGGATCGGTGGGGGAGATGTGCGCTACGGCTTCACCATGGGGCTACTACTTGGCTGGCAACACGGCTTTTTTGCTCTCGCATTAGCCTCATATCTGGGTACGGCACTAGTGATAATTTTCATGATTCTAGGAAAGTACAAAAAGAAGATGCGTATTCCATTCGGCCCATTCTTGATCAGCGCAACCTACCTCAGCATGCTCTTCGGCCACCACGTCATCGACTGGTACAAATCTCTCGCCGGCCTATAAATAAGTACCCCACATCTCAAAAATCCCATCCAACAGTCTTCTAATCTTTCTCCTAATCTTACCCCTTAAGAACATCCCCCCACATATTCTCCCCCACATATTCCCCACACCCAAGTTCAATCCCAAACCAGTTTCAAATAATTCACGGCCGTGATAGAATTGAAACTATGAAAAAGCTCAGTCCTGCAACGAAGTATATGCTTGAAGCGTTGTTGCCCTATACTGATGCTAATTTGAAGTTAGTATTTAAGCCAAGCGCGTTTTTTTATGAACTTTCAAAAAGAGATAATCACAAAAACGGTGCGTATAAGTCGGCATTCTACCGGGCGATTAAACAAGGTCTTGTGGTGATGGATGATTGCGGGGTCCCGCGCTTGACGGAAAAGGCTCGTAGGGGGGTAGAGCTATATAAGCCAACAAAACTGGGGAAAGGTGCGGACCTTGTTGTGATTTTTGATATTGCAGAAAGTGACAGGGGTAAGCGCGACCATCTCCGAGCTTTACTTCGTGAACTTTCATTTGTTAAAGTGCAGCAAAGCGTGTGGACTTCTCAATATGATCATCGTGCATTACTCAGGGCAGAGATCGCAGAACACAACTTACAAGACAACGTTATTATTTATGAAGCAGTGCAATTAAAAGTATAGAATTAGAGAATAAGTTTCAATTCTATCACGGCCGTGAATTATTTGAAACTAGTTTGGGGCTTGGGGTGTGAAGGGTCTTACATGTAGTTCATGCTTATGGTAAAATTGTGTCAAGGAGAACAGGGTGAATAAGCAGGGCTTTACACTTCTCGAGGTGACATTATTTTTTGCAGTCAGCGGGCTACTTGCACTTGTGGCTTTTGCTGGATTGGGCCCGCGGTTGCGCAATGTGCGGTTTACAGATGCGGTGAGGGCTCTTGAATCAACAACACAGAAACAGCTCTCTGATTTTAAATCGGGAGCCAATTTGCGCCCCGAAAACATTGGTTGTTCACTGAGTGGGGGTAGTTTGCAGATTTTAAATACGGAAACCAATCAAACGGCAGGTTCTTCAGCGGATTGTATTATCAACGGTAGGCTGGCGGTTCTTGGCGAAGATCGTGCTGTGTACTATCCGGTGGTATCACTCAGGAATAAGATCAACACCTGTGCTGCGGATGCGACACACGGTACACTGTTTTGCCATTCCCCAACAATACTTGGCTTCAGTAATAGTATCACTGAGGTATCACACAGAAACGGTGCCCGCATAACGAGCCCATCTATTGGTTTATTGTATCTCCAGGACCCCAATGGAACTGAAACAAAGCTGATGGGATTTAATGCATTGCAAGTGCCCGTGGATACGGTACATCCAATTGATCCGGACGTTGATCTGCGCTCACTGCCCCAGGTGGCATGTATGGGCCTCGGTGGGCGTACGGCGCAACTACAGTATAATAGTGGTAGTTTACAGCCACAAATAACATTTGAAGGATGCTAGGGTGCGGAAATTTGGTATACGAAAATTAAGCGATACCTCAGGAGATACCATTATTGAGGTGATGCTTTCAATGTCGCTCTTGACTGCTTTCTTGTTCATTTCTTGGGGAATCACCAACAAGGCAACGCAAATTGGTATTAATTCTCAAAAAAGAGTTGAAATGGTGAATGCTATGAAGGAGCAGGCGGAGGTCATTAAGGCTGAGTATGCCAAGAATGGCTACAGCGTCGGTAATCTCATTACATCGCCATCGGTACAGGCAACGACGGATGGGCTTGAGGAAGACTCGTGTACTGGTACAGGTGTGGCGGTGAGCAATATATTTCATTTTGCGAATGTCGCCGGAACTTTGAATAAAAAAGTCGAGAAGAAGTTAGTACCAAATGCTGAAAATACACTATGGATTCAGTATAAGCCAAGCTCAGATACCAACCCTGAATACTATGATTTCTACATCCGCGCCTGCTGGCAAACCGTCGGCTCAGCCCAAAATACCGACCACGCCCAGTTCATTGTCAGGCTGAATACAATTACCAGTAAGATTGTTCCCGATGTTCCCGACCCCGATAATCCCGACCCCGATAATCCCGACCCCGATTTTTCGAAAAAGGTATACTTGGTATTTGGCTATTTCAACCTTCCTAGTCAAAGATATGTGGCACCTGGTGAGTTGGTTGTTGCTATGAATGTCGCTGAATCGTATGACACCGAGGGGTATCTAGAAAAAATAACGATCGATTTAGATGTTGTGCGACGGTCGGGCTACGCCACTCTGGTACTTGATGTTGATGGTCAGCCAAAAGACTTCTTACTCACCGACTGGACAAAAACCTCTACACCAATCCCTAAAAGTATGGGTATGTTTGCTGGTAGTGCAACAGTACATAACTCCTCGTTTCAGAATTCTCGCAGAGATGATCAACTCATTTTTATGTGGTCAAACGATCCCTATACTGTTGAAGTGAACACTGCAACAGTAGAGGTAACAGATATTCAAAAAATCCCGGCTAATCACCGTGACAACAGGGGTGGATTTAACCCTAAGCGATATCGATTCCTTTACAGTAGTATATACATGAGAGAAAAAGTCCCAATGGCTCCAGGTAGTCCCGATTATATCCATGAATTTTCTGAATTAGCAGATGTCAACCCTTCCATGTTCTACAGGGAGAACGCAGTACTTAATCCTTATGGGTTTTACGTACCGGAACCCTTTGATCTTCCGTCAGGAGGAGTGCCTTTCGATCAGGTATTTTGTAATTTTCAAGATCATGTCCATTGGCTCTATGGGCATAGGAATCAGAATCCAATTCCTTACGAAAGAGAACCTGCGAATTCTGCTCAGTGGTATAAGCGTAAAAAAGGCGTGGATTGCTAGCCATGAAACGGAAGATGAATTTACAACAAAACGGTTTTACACTCACTGAGCTGATGCTCGCCATGGTGTTATTTTCCGCTATTCTTGTTATTTCTACTGTTGGATTTATTGGTATGAATCGCACGTTTAACAGGGGGGTTATTAAGAAGCAGCTGTCTGAAGGGGTGCAGGCGGTTTCCGATGATATGACACGGACTATGCGAGCGCAGCCGACTGAATCATTACCCAAGTCTTGCTACAGTACAGATGACGCCAGTGTCTACAATCAGTGTAAAAATACCGTTGGTGAAGGTTGGAGTTGGCTGAGTTTTTCAAATGCCTGTTATCTTTGGCAGTATCGATCAGTTCCAAACGCGACGAGTGGACTGTATAAAGACGGCGGTCCGTGCGCTACTGATTCGCTTGCTGAGAAAAAGGCATTACTGAGTAGTCGCTACGTTGTTCGGCAAGGCGTGAGCATTGCGCAGATTGCTTCAGAAGGTGCATCAGGTACGCAGCTCTACGCTGTTAGCGGAGTGTTTTCTACCGTAGAAGATGAGGCTGTGCACGTTCCGGCCGATGCAAGTGATACCTGGCACTGCAAGGGAACGGCTGAAAGTTCTCATGTTGCCACTTGTGCTGTCCAGCAGTTTAATTTTATAGTGAATGCACGGGGGAATAGTTTATGAAACGATTAGATCAACAAGGTGCAGCAGCAATTCTGAGTGTCGTGATATTTTCTATCATTATTACCGTTGTGGTTACTGCGTACCTCCGGATTGCTATTAGCGGCCAGGCTGAAGCATTGAATTTTGATTTTAGTACCCGAGCATACTATGCTGCCGAATCAGGCATTCAAGATGCTCTGCGCGAAATTAACACCAACTCGGGGTATACCAGCAAAGACCAGTGTGGCAACTTTGTACCTTCAGGCAGTAGCGGCAAGCTCGACGCCAACGGTCACTTAGCCTACACCTGTCAGCTGATTGATACCACGCCGTCGAGCATAGATTTTTCGGTTGGGCAGGATACCAATGGTATGGCCCGTTTGTTACCAGCAGTGATGACAGATCTACCCGGTACATACGATTTAGTTATTCGCTGGTCATCAAAGAAGGATGCGGTGAATGGGCAATTAGATGTACGCGACGGGGCAGACACATCATTTCCAGGTCAGTTGCAGTGGGTAACAAATACCGGCAATACTATTCATCCAGCTCTGAGGGCGGCAATGATAACCTATCCACTAAATAAGAGTCCGCTGGCGAGTGGTGACGTCAAGCAAAACGTTTTCTTTCTGAACCCAGTTAAATTAGGTTCAGGCTTGGTGTCCATCAATGGCGTTACGCCGCCTACGCCACAGCAGGCAGTGCAGGCTGCTCGTTGCTATGATTACAAGAGCGCCACCACGTTTGATGGATATCTTTGTGAGCAGAGAATGAGGTTGACGGGCTATAACCTTAGTCAAGTTGCGCTCTACGCGCGGCTCCATTCCTTGTATGGGCAGACTGCTGTTCAGTTGTCACTAACTAAGGAAGGCAGTAATGAAAAGATTCCCTTAACGGGGAGCGTGATACAAATTGATGTAACGGGTAAGGCCGGCAACACGTATCGGCGTGTTCGGCAAACCTACAATTTGAACAACGGTGTTATTATGGATAATCTTCCTGAGGCGGCCGTCATTGCCGGCGACGGTATTTGTAAGCACTATTCTATTACCGATCAGGTGAGCGATTTCAAAGATCTAGGTGAGTGTTTCAGAGATTAGGCCATTAGGGTAGTCACCGAGGTTCGATATCTTGATGAAATTGCTGGTGCACTTTTTTCAGATGTGGATCGGTGACATGGGTATAAATTTGAGTGGTTGAAATATCGCTGTGTCCGAGCATAGTCTGGACACTGCGAATATCAGCACCATTCATGAGTAGATCAGTAGCAAAGCTGTGGCGCAGCGTGTGCGGGCTGACTTTTTTGGTGATTCCCGCTAGCCTGGCGTAGTGGGCGATAATGCGTTGAACACTGCGGGGAGTTAGGCGAAGAAAATCACCGCTGGTATCTTGTTCTTTCGTACCGCCGTAGCGAATAAAGAGGGCGGGGGAGCTATCGGAGCGTTCTTTTAAATAGCGCGCAATCCATTCAGCTGCCGCGGTACTCATGAAGATAGGGCGATCTTTTTGGCCTTTACCGCGCACCGAAAATTCTCGGCGTTTCACACTAACGTGTGATGTATTAAGTGCTACAAGCTCTGAAACGCGCAAGCCGCCACTAAATAACAATTCTAAAATAGTTCGATCTCGCAGACCAATTTTTGTGTTCACGTCCGGTTGTGCAAATAATGCTTCGAGTTCTTCGCGGTTTAGAAAGGTGACCTGCTTTCGCTTAACCCGAGCGAGTTCTACTTTTTCAGGAGGTAGCGAGCTTATTTCTTTCTTTGAACAAAATTTTAAAAAACTTCGTAGTGCAATGAGGTGGTAGTTTTGTGTTGTCATTGAGATGTCTTCGCCGCCATTGCTTTCCAGTCGGTTGAGCCAGAGCCGCCATTTACGAATAGTTTCCGATGTTATATTTTTGACTTCAATATCACCAGCAAATTCAACAAGTCGCATTAAGTAATGATGATAATTCTCAATGGTCTTTTGCGAACGATTCTGCTCAACCTCAAGATATTCGAGAAAATCTATAAGAGTATCTGAAAGGTAGGTAGTCATAGTGCTTATAGTAACATCCCAGCCGCGTTCCGTCACCTCGCAATGGTATCCGTTTCACGCGCGCTTTAACTTGAATGGTCTCTTGAAGTTGCTGCACCCCGTGCGAAGTTGTTCGGGTATTTAGGATAACGGACTATGAATGTATCTTTGGTGTCGTGATTGGGTGTTTAAAATTTGACTACTGGTGCATTAACAGTGGGCAATATGTGTTCAATATACTGGGTAGTCAAAAACGCTAAAATTAAAAAGTAGAAAAAGGTATAATGAATATCAATGAACCTTATTACTGTTATCATTCTTGGCATCATTCAAGGAGTAACCGAGTTCCTGCCCGTTTCCAGCTCGGGCCATGTGCTTATTTTCAGTCGTTTGCTCAATGATCCAAGTTCATTTGAGTTTGACGTGCTGGTCAGTTTCGGCACATTATTTGCGGTGTTGTGGTACTACCGTCGCCGATTCGCCGAAATTATTACCGATATTGTGCGGCGGCGTGATCTCAGTTTGAGTCTCAAGCTCATTGTGGCGACCATTCCGGCGGTTGCGGCAGGGTTCTTCTTTCAAGATCTCATCTCTCAGTACCTCCACGGTACGCTGACGGCAACCGTGATGCTACTTGGCATCGGTATTTTAATGATAATTTCTTCACAGTGGAAGGCCGACCCACAGCTAGGCGTGAACAAACATCTGCATAAGATAACTTACACGCAGGCGCTCATTATTGGCCTCGCGCAGTGCGTTGCCTTGGTTTCGGGATCTTCAAGATCTGGCGTTACTATGCTGGCGGCAATTAAGCTTGGTTTTCAAACAAAAGTAGCGGCAGAGTGGAGTTTTCTGATGAGCGTGCCGGTGATTGCCGGTGCCTCGCTGAAGGTGTTACTCAGTGATGAAGGTATGCACTTTATTCAAAATGAAACATTCGCCTTTATTGTGGCAAACCTTATATCATTCCTTACCGGTATCTTGGCGATTCGTATTCTCCTGAAAATTTTGAGCAACAAGGGACTGTACTGGTTTGGTTGGTATCGTATTGCACTTGCCGTCGTGCTAATAGTTTTGTTATCTGTTAAAATACTATAAAGAATGATAAAAAAGGAGATGCATGGAACGAACACTGATTATTTTGAAGCCAGACACAATACAGCGCGGAATTATTGGCGAAGTTATCACAAGATTTGAACGTGCAGGGCTCAAAATTGTTGCCATGAAGATGATCGCTCCAGATGAGCTTCATTTTCACAAGCATTACGAAGGTATCAGTGGCCTCATCAGTAGGTGGGGAGAGGATATTTATAATGTGACTCTCAAGCAAATGACTGAAACTCCCGTTATTGCGTTTGCGCTTGAAGGTATCGAGGTGGTTTCGCATGTTCGAAAAATGGTTGGGACTACTGATCCGAAAGATTCAGCACCTGGTACGATCCGAGGTGACTACACGCATATAACAAGGGGTTACAGTAATCCAATTGGCGCGACATTACCGAATATTGTGCACGCTTCGGGTAATCCAGAAGAAGCAGAGCAAGAGATCAAGTTGTGGTTTGCGGATGATGAAATCTACGGTGATTACGACACCGCTCAAGGTCCTGTGGTCCGTGGTAGGGTGGTTGGAAAACCGCGACCAAGCACATCTAGAAAATAAGCTGATATACTGAGGGGTGTCCTCAACCAAATTGAAAAACAAAGTAGAACGACTTTTTCAATTTGAGAGGAGGAGCATAGCGTCAAACAAAGCTTTTGAAACTAGTTTCAAAACGAAAGTAAGATGCGTCAGCTTCGACGAGTCCCCATAGTTCAATGGATAGAATACCTCCGTCCTAAGGAGTAGATCTACGTTCGAATCGTAGTGGGGATACCACGAAAAATTCACTTCGTTCATCTCGTGGCACGCCACGAAAAATTCACATTAATTATATTTCGCGGGATACCACTGAAAAATTCACGCTGTTCTCGTGGCATTGCCACCGAAAATAATCACGTTGTTTCATCTTTTGACACCGTCACTGAAAAACTTAAATCTGTTTATCTCGCGCTACTACCGTAAAAAAACGAACCGTAGTCTCTACGATATCTGATCCTCGCATCTCGTTTGCCCTCATTCAGTAGCAAACAGTTTCACCAACCAATCTTTAAACAGCTTCTTCTCACTCCATACTCCACCCTCTAAACTACAACCTCTAACCTCTAACCTATAACCTATAATTCCTGTATACTAGTGCTTATGGCACAATCGAGCTTTCCGGGGCAATTTAAAGATGAAGACGTACTTTTTGTATTCAAACGCCACCCAATTGTAATGCGCAAAGGCTTCATTATTGTCATGCTGACTCTCCTGATCGGTGCGCTGGTCGGCATGTTCACCAGTAGTGATACCGTAACCATGGGGGACTTCTTTCAAGAATTCTTCACGCCCATTGGTATTGGTTTTGCAATTGGACTTGTAGGGTTCTTTTACTACTGGATCGGCTGGAACTACAGCGTCTGTATTGTGACCAACCAGCGATTTCTGCAAATTAAGCAAAAAGGTATATTCAAAAGTCGTAGCGTTAATGACATCAATCTTGGCCGTATCTTGAGCGTTAACTATGAGATAACCGGAATGCTAGAAACCGTGCTCGGATTTGGTACAATAATTATACAAACTTTGGTGGGTGACTTTCTGATTACCAAAGTGCCCAAACCTGCCCATACACAATCTAAAATAGTCAGCGCCATAAAAGAAAGCGGAGTAGAGCTGAATGAAGAAGCTAGCGATATCGAATAAATTTAAAAAAACCGCCAAAGAACCTGAGGTGCATGAATCAAGTACCGCACAGCGGGTGACGAATGACACGGTTTCTAATCATAGAGATGCAGTGCTAAGCCGCGGCCGTCAGTTTAAGTACCCATTTCATCGTTCCAAACACCGCATTACCATTATTTCACTCTTAATCACTTTGACAGCTTTACTGTTGCTGGGCTTAGTGACTGGCCTTCAGTTGTACAAGCGTCAGAGTACCAGTGATTTTACCTATCGGGTCACCCAAATTTTACCGTTTCCGGTTGCAAAAGTCGCGGGGGATACGACCTCGTACGAAAGTTATCTGTTTGAATTGAAGTCCTCGCTGCATTGGCAGGAGAAATACGGGACCACCGACTTGAAATCACCAGACGGTAAACGGCAAATAGAATACCTGAAACGTTCAGCACTCGATAAAGCCTTGACGAATACTATTGCGCACAGTTTTGCTGCTCAAGAAAACATATCGGTGGCAGAAAAAGAAATTGACGACGTTGTTGCCCGTATTAAGTCGAGTGGCGGTAATCTGACGCAAATTCTTGGTGAAAATTTTGATTTTACCGAATCTGAACTGCGGCGCTACATCCAGGATTCGATTTTACGGCAAAAAGTTGCTCACCAGCTTGATAAAGACGCACCCAAGCGAGCCGAGACGGCACTGGCACAAATTCGCGCTGGCCAGTCATTTACTGATGTTGCAACGGTAGCTTCGGACGATCTTGAAACAAAACCGCTTGGCGGCGACATTGGTGTTGTTGAGAAGGAACACGCAAACCTACCAGCTGAAGTAGTGGAAGCGGTTTTTGCGCTGAAAGCGGGCGAAGTGAGCGGTGTTATTACGACACCTGGTGACTACTTTATTGTAACGGTTACCGAAAAGGTTGACGAAAATCGGGCAAAAGTTGCAATTATACGTATCAGCGTGAAAGATATGGCTCAGTATCTCAAAGACTATCAAGATCAAAACAAAGTAAAAGAATACATTAAGCTCAACGACATCACTTCAGAGTAGTTTTTCGTGTTAACTCGTAGATTTATTAGTAATTTCGAGCGTTGCGTCAAGAACTAAGCGAAATGCTGGTGCGTCAATTTCTGGGATTGCATGAGGATCCTGACTGGTGAAACGCACCACTTCGCCAACCAGCGGCGGTACTTTTTCTGTAGTGGCTGGAAGTTCTTCACCGTGCGTCAGTTCTCCAGAACTGTTGAAGAGTGTACTCGGTAGATGACCTTTGTAAAAGACGGTCGTAGGGCCGACGAGTGTGACGATGTAGCGAATATTCTTTTCTTCCGGGTTATCACAGTGCGGTACATCATCATTTTCAAATTTACCAAGTGATGTTCCTTGTCCGGTAAATGTCAGTTCTTCATGTGGGTTGGGGTCGGCACGTGCGATATCTGCCAGTACAAGCTGAGAGAAGTTGTCGTACAATTCTTGCAGTAACCGTCGTGACTCAGCTTCAATGAGGTCTATTTCTTCGCCATTTGCCACTTTTTGTGCGACTTCTGTATCAGGTGAGAAGGCTTGTGCACCTAAGAGCATGACATAGTCACCGTGTATATTTTCTGCAAGGTGATGAATAATTGCGGGATCTACCGTTACCGTCCCAATGACCCCTGGTGGTTCACAGTCTCCCGACTGTTGCCATGCCTCGACGCGCTGAAATTCCTGAGCGGTATTTAGCTCAGTTCCCGGCAGAAGCTCAAAACTAACAGCAGGGGGCTGCTGGTACTGTTCATCGGAGCTAGTGACTACTGGTATTTCTGACGATTGTTCTGACATTTTTATTTCTTTTAGTATATTACAATAATAGCATAAAAATACCACAAAGTCAAGATTTCCGTAAACCTGAGTCTCAAAAACCCGGTTTGTCATTCCCGTACTGAATCAAGTTCAGCATAAACTCCGGCGGGAATCTAGTTTTAGTACTGGATCCCTGCCTTACCACTTCGCCAAAGGCTACGAGGCACGGGTCGCAGGGATGACGCTGCATGAGTTTTGAGACTCAGGTTCCGTAATGTCTCAACAGCTTGGAACCACCTAAACAGGGATCTAAGCTATGACCATGAGCTACTCCAAATACCCTAATCTCCCAAAAGTACGGGGTGAGACGGGGTCCTATAGTTGAGATTAGATTTAAGATGCTATCTGGCGGGCCCGACCGGATTCGAACCGGCGATCTCCTCCGTGACAGGGAGGCGTGTTAGGCCAGCTACACCACGAGCCCGCGAGATAGGATCTCAAAAATAAAATTGTTAATGCCCGATCCCGACTTAGTCGGGACGATCTCCTCCGTGACAGGGAGGCGTGTTAGGCCAGCTACACCTAATGCTATGTTCCTCCTCTCAAAAGTAAAAAGTCGCATTCGCTTTATTTTTACTTTTGGTCTTCAGCTGCAAAGACTAGCATATGATAGCAATTTTTCATCTGTAATGCAATGGCTTGAGTAGTTTAGAAAACCGTAGGGACTTGGTATAATACATTGGTTACGCCACCTTAGCTCAGTTGGCCAGAGCATCGCTTTCGTAAAGCGGGGGTCCGGAGTTCGAATCTCCGAGGTGGCTCCACAGTCAATTATCAATTTTTAATGCTCATTCAATAATCAATGAAACAATAAATCATTGCAAATTGATTGAAAATTGTAAAATTAGAAATTGAAAATTACTCCACGCGGGTATCGTATAGTGGCTAATAGGCAACCTTCTTGTATCCTTCGTAGTGACGGTGAAGCGAGATTAGTATAATGGTAGTACATTTGCTTCCTCCATCCTCCGTAGCTGTATGCGAGTATAGTTCAGTGGTAGAACGTGACCTTCCCAAGGTTGAGGCGAGAGTTCGATTCTCTCTACTCGCACCAAAAGAGCTACTGCGGAGGATGGGCAAGCAAGGGGTACGATTTCCTAATTTCAGGCCTCCCAGACATCATCATTTACACGATTATAGAGTATAATAAAGACTAATCTCATGAAGCACGAAACACAGCAATTTACAAAAGATCGACCGATTCTGATACTCAGTATTTTTTGCGTGGTGCTCGCCATTGTTAATAGCGTTAGTACTCTTGTGCGGTTGCGTAGCCATGATTTTAAAGTGCCGGTGCAGTATGTAGTGCATGATGGAACGGTGCTGCAGTCTGCTCATTGGTATTCATTGTATAGTTTTGTGCTGTTTGCACTACTTGGTGCCGGGGCCTCGGTATTTTTGGCGATTCGTCTGCATAAGGGTAACCGACTATTTGCGGGCGGCGTTTTAATCACTTATCTTGTTATTGCAACTATCTCATTTCTCGTCATGCATGCCTTGCTTGATCTGGTGAGCCGAGTATAAATATGAGCCATTTTCCGCGTGAGCTTGAAATTCCGATTGGCAAGCGAACGCTGAAATATCGTTTGTTTGAAATTCTGCCCGGTACAGTTAGTTGGTCAATGCTAGCTCTACCAATTGTGCTGAGTATTCTGGACAAAACCTCGCGCCTTGCAGCGATATTCATTCTCTTCTTTATGATGGGATGGTTTTACCGCGCGGTGGGTATGGCATTTCGTACCCTGCAGGGGTATCAGAAAATGAAGCAATCTGCCAAGATTCCCTGGCTGGAGTGGCTTGCACATCTTGAAGAGCCTGAACAGTCGATAGATGCCATGCAGGGTATGGGGCGCGTTACAAAAGAAGATAAAATTCATCTGTTAAATCTGCGCGAATATGCCGCTGATGGTGATCTGCATGATCTAAAACCACGCGACCTGATTCAGTTTGTGATTGTACCTATGTGGAAAGAATCGTATGAAGTGGTGGCGCCAACACTCAAGTCGTTAGTTGATTCGGAATATGATGCTCAGCAAATTGTGCTGGTGATTGCTTATGAAAAACGCGGCGGTGAAGTACCCCGGACTACTGCCCAGCGACTGGTGGCTGACTTTGGTAAAAAATTTATGCATGCCCAAATTATTGAGCATCCTGATGATCTGCCAGAAGAAGTAATTGGCAAGGGTGGCAACGTCACGTGGGCCGCTCGCCAGATGGTGCCGTATTTTAAAAAACAAAAGATTAATCCACAGCGGGTGATTGTTACCACCCTTGATGCCGATAACAGAGTACATCACAACTACTTTGCACATCTGAGTTATTCATATATTTTGACCAAAGATCGCAAACATCATTCATATCAGCCACTAGCACTGTATACCAACAACATCTGGGATGTACCGGCACCAATGCGTGTGTTGGCGGTCGGTAATTCGTTCTTTACCATTACTCAGTCGGTGCGGCCGCATCTGTTGCGTAATTTTTCAAGCCATGCCCAAAGCCTTGATGCTCTGATTGAAACAAACTTCTGGAGTACTCGTACCATTGTCGAAGACGGTCATCAATTCTGGCGAAGTTACTTTGCGTTCAAGGGTAATCATCAGGTGATACCCATTTATTCACCAACCTACCAAGACGCCGTTCTTTCAGATACCTACAAGGCGACATTGAAAGATCAATTTACCCAAGTGAGGCGCTGGGCATACGGTGCTTCTGATATACCATATATTGCAAATATCGGTTTTCGGCCTAAAAAAGATCGAATTGTGCCGCTCAGTAACTTTTTACCAAAATTCTTTCGGTTACTTGATACACATGTGAGCTGGGCGACCGTCTCGCTTCTTCTGCTGCTTTCAGCTCGCATACCGCTTCTTATCGGTCCAAATGCCAACAAGAGTATTGTGGCGCATCAGCTGCCAATTATTGCCAGTTATGCGCAGACTCTTGCAATGATCGGTCTCTTCATGTCGATTTTTCTTTCGATGAAGCTACTACCGCCTCGTCCAGCACGCTACAAGCGCCACAGAAATATTCTGATGCTTTTACAATGGCTACTCCTGCCGATTACCAGTATTGCCTATGGTTCGCTGGCAGCCCTCAATGCACAAACTCGCCTGATGATTGGTAAGTATCTTGATAAGTTTGATCTAACGCACAAGGGCATTAAATCTAAATAAAAACAGCGTTTAGCGGAGTGCTTGTTGGGTGGTGAGTTTGCCCACTCGCCACTTATTAACCGTTTGATTGAGTAATTCGCGTAGTCTTGGTTCGTGCGTTTGCTGTATAAGTTCGGTTGTGACGTGTTGCAGCTGGACGTCATCTAAGAGGTCATTATAGCGGGTGCCAAGCAGTGCAATTGCTTGCGCGACTGGGTGGTTCACTAGGGCAATTTCTTCAAGTATGTGCTGGCAGGCAAGGTGTATATCACACAGCTCGTTACGGGCTACCGGTACCGGGTATGAGGTAGTGGGCACTTTTGTCTGCATAAATTTGGAAAGCCGCTGGCGTTTTCTCGTATTGTAGCGATAGGGCGGTTGCGGCGGTAGGTCGGTGTCGGTGAACTGCACAGCTGCTTCTAAGGCGCGCAGTACCTCAGTTGTTGTCGCGTTGATCGAAAGACCTTCTGCATCAAAGAATCGGTCTTCCATTAATCCAAGGGCAAGATCCGGGTATTGATTAGTAGTGTATAGTTCCATTTCTTGCATTTGTACCTCCATTAAAGTGTCTATAAATAGTTTCGCAGCTTCAGGGGTGACAATGTCTTGATGTAATGTTTTGGCGAACTGGGCAACGATGTCGTCGTATATATCGTCATCAGGTAGATAGTCACTCGTCACGCTCTCATCCGATTCATTATTTCGCAACAGTTCGTAATGCGTCTCATCTCGAGCATTTTTGGTGTAGAGATGGCTAAGATTTTGCTCCCGATCCTCAACAATAATCTCTAGCAGTGGCACTTCAGTTTCCGCTCGTGCGTCTTGGTCGAAGCCAAGCAGGGTTCGTGTGTATATGCGTACTGCCAGAGCATCCGATATGACCGCGCCAAATGCTCGTTGTTGGATGGCAGCACTGCCGGCGTGATCTTCAACAGCGTCTCGCATCACATCAGCAACGTGTACGGCCTGATCCGAAAGTTGCATACTGGCGACCCGGGTTACGTGAGTTTCAGGGGTCAGCTCGCTGGCTAGATTCAACAAGCTTTGAGCATGCTTTAAAATGGCCACGGTTTTTATGTCAATTGGCTCACCTTCAGATTGTAAGAGCGTGTCAATCAGTGAGACAACCTCAACAGGGCTGACATCGAGTGCATAGCGAAATTCTGCTAGTTCATTGTTGGGATCAAACACAAGCATAAATTGGAGCTCGTCATCGTTATCTATCTTGAGGTAGGTAAAGGTGTTTTCTGCCAATATTTCTTCGTCAAACTCGGTTGAAATTTCAGCAGAGATACCATTTTCCAGATCTTGATATATATAGCGCTTGATTGTTGAGGCAGGCATAGATGTCGCTAGTTCGTTGGCGAGTATATCAATAACTGCTCGGTCGTGGTCGCTGGCCACCTCTGGACCATTGATTAGTGCATCAAAGGCATCATCCTCTGCATTCATGCACAAAATTATAGCAGGGCATAGTTAGATAAGCACATCCGTAAAGGGTTACGACTGCATAATATGATTAATCTGCTCAATCGGGGGTTGGTTATCATACATTTGGTTCAGGTACTGCAGAGCGATATTTTTATCGTAGCGCGTCAGTATGATCAAAGCGGCATCTGCAATACGTGTTTTATGCTGTTGGGTGAGGGTGAAAAACTGCTCTGCGCGCAGGTGTGCTTCTATTGCATCAGCTAGCTCGGTCATCATGCCAGCAGGCAGGGGTATTTTGTTGCTTGCTCGAACCAGGCTGAGTAGTAGCCGCTCACGACTATAGGGGTGGATTTCTGGGCCGTCTTGTACGTTAACTACGCCATCAAGGTCAATTTTTTCCCGTGTGGTGAAGGTTTTATAGCAGGTGATGCAGCGGTGTCGCCGCCAGGTCTGTGTCTGCTGATGAGTAGCACGGCTATTGTATATTTTTGTTTGCGAATGACAAAAGGGGCATAGCATGACTACATGTTGTCATACATCTGGGTAAAATGCTAGTGGAAAACTCGCATAAAAACGGGGGAAACCTGATACTGTATCTGTAAACTGCTTGTCACAGGCTTGTATTGATCAGCGCGGGTGCAGTGTAGTGGACTAGCCCAATCTGGTATGAGCTTTGATTGAGTGCGGAGTAGTAGGTTTACTGGTACTACGTAAAAAAGCTACGGAAAGAGATCCGTAGCTTTTGTAATTTCTATCTGTTTTTCGCAGCAAGAGCAGGTATTACGCTGTTGTCTTGTTACGGCGAAGTCGATCGCGTACTGGGTGCGCGTCTGGAAGTTCTTCATAAAATAATTTGAACTTCTCTAATTCTGACTTCTGTTTTTTCTGAGTATTTTTACTCATAGCTCCCATATTAGCACAAGCTAATTAATTTGTCAATATAGACAAGATTCGACCATTGTTATGTTAATTCTTGTCTGACAGTGAATAATCATATCACAGTACGCATTTCATGTGCAAATTACCTGTGGAAAAGATAGCAATTTCTGCGAATAACCCCTTTTCTTTATCTGTTAGGGGTGTCATTCCTGACTAGCGGTGCCCCGAGAAGTCTTTTTCAGGGATCGGGAATCCAGTCATCAATCCATGCGTCTTTGTGCATACAAAACCCATATCTCCTCACTTTTGACGCATACATCCTTCGCATAAAGCTTCGGAGTAGCGTCGTAAAGTAAGACAAAACATCACCCATAGCATCCAATCCTCGATACAGCTCCGGTCTGTTTTTCTGCGTCGTGACAATGCAAGCATCCTTCACTGTTCTTCAATTGTTTGTTCAGGCAAGTCACTCCTTGGCTCAGAAAAACAACCCTCCGCTGTGTCGGGTCTTGGCTGAGTGGGTGGCATTAGCTGTCCTCGCTAAAGCGAGGGGTTCTGCTATCTACCATGTCACTGGACATGGCCGTATCGGATGATACGGTTTGCTACTATCTATCATCTTATTACGTTTTGCTGTAATCTGTTATCTAGACATATGTTTATTGAAGAGAGACAAACAGGTGAATATAGTCGGGCTGGCGTGCTGAAGGTTCGTGGCTATGATATTCAAACGCCGACTTTTATGCCAGATGGTACTCGGGGTGCAGTTAAGTCGTTGACTCCTGAAATGGTGAGGAGTACGGGCGTGGGTGTGGTGCTGGCAAATACCTATCATTTACATTTGATGCCAGGTGAAGATACGGTAGCAGCTCTGGGTGGTCTGCATGCTTTTACGAAGCAAGATTTACCATTGCTCACGGATTCGGGTGGATTCCAGGTGTTTTCACTAGCGCATATTAATAAAATTACCGAAGAAGGCGTGAAGTTTAAAGACCCCCGTACTGGTGATACGATTTTTCTTTCTCCTGAGAAATCAATTCAAATCCAGATGAAGCTAGGTGCTGACATGATTGTCGCTTTTGACGACGTGGTGGCGCTTGACGATATCGGCAGAAAGCGAACGCTTGAGGCCTTTGAACGAACACATCGGTGGTTAGAACGTAGTATTGCAGAATATGAACGCCTGACAGCTGGTATGGGCGAAGATGAAAAACCGCTGCTGTTTGGGGTGGTGCAAGGTGGCTTAGATAAAGAACTCAGAGCTAAGAGTTTAGAAATTGTGCAAAATTCTCAGGTCGGCGGCATTGCAATTGGCGGGCTTTCTGTTGGCGAAACCAGGGAAGAAATGCATGAAATGCTGGAATTTCTGGCACCACTGTTAAAAGACTCGCAGGGCAATGCTGCTCGGCCACGATTTCTTTTGGGGGTGGGTGATCCTCGTGATATCCGAAAGGCGATTGAGTGCGGCATAGATATGCTTGATTGCGTGATCCCGACCAGAAACGCCCGGCATGGCAGCGTCTGGACTTCTGGTGATGAGCGGTTAAATCTCAAATCTGAGATACATAAATTAAGCACAAACGTCATAGATGATATATGTGATTGCTACACCTGCACTAACGGTTTTTCCCGCGGCTTCCTCCGCCATCAGTTCAAAGTAGGCGAGCCTCTTGCCGGCACTCTTGCCTCAATCCATAACATCCGCCACCTCCAACGTATTTGCGAGGAATATATCTCGGAGTAGGTAAAACAGTTATACTAATGAACATGTATAAGGCGCTTCTTACCGACCTCGATGGTACCGCAGTTGCTATTTCTTCTGATGGTAGCGAGGTGACTGAAGCTACAAGACAGGCTGTAAAAAAGGTGCAGGAAAATGGTGTAAAGATTGCCTGTGCAACAGGGAGGGCATGGGATATCGCTCAACCGGTAGTGCGGGCACTAGGCTTTCGAGCTGCGTGCATTATTGAAGGCGGCACCAGAATAGTTGACCCAATAACAGGAAAGACCCTATGGGAGCGTGCTATGAGTAACGCGGCTGCAGATGGGGTATTTCAAATTTTCAAAGAAACAGGGCACCAAGGCTTCCTGTTTACCTCGCAGCATCATTTGCCGGAAAAGTTAGCAGATGCGGTGCGTATCGCAAGTGACTTACGATTTATGTATCTCTTGGGTGTATCAGAGGTTTTTGCGAAGAAGGTAGCGGGTAGAATTAATGCTGGAAGTGAAGCAGTCGCACACATGACACCTTCTTGACATGGGGATGGTCTGTATGACATTCATGTCACCGACACCGAGGCAACCAAGGAGCATGCAGCGTTCATTTGGCATCAAATTGAGGGTGTTTCTGTTGAGGAAACGGTGGCAATGGGGGATAGCGGAAATGATATTCCGCTATTTAATGCGGCGGGGTTTAAAGTTGCTGCTGGCAACGCAACTCCGGCATTGAAGGAGCTTGCTGATTATATTGCGCCAAAAGTGGAAGATGGAGCACTCGAACACGTTCTTCAGCAGTTTTTTATGTAACGACCAAGTAAAACCCCAGATTCTTGACGGTTGCTGTTGTAGCAGATATCGAATATACGCCACAGGCGAATATGTGTATAAACGCTCTATGCAGCATAGCTGCAACATGCTACCATAAACGAGGAGTCATAAAAACAAAAAATAGAAAGAAAGGGTTAGAATGAGTGGCAGCAAGCCGAATATTTTAGCAATTGGCGACATCTTTACCGATGCGTTTATTACGCTTGGTGACGAAACAGCAAAAATCATCAAAGAAGGTGATGCAGAATGGTTAGCGGTACCGTTTGGTAGAAAACCTCCGTATGAACGGGTAGATATTGTTAAATCAGTTGGTCCATCGCCAAACGTCGCGGTTTCACTTGCTCGTCTTGGATATCAAGCTGGGTTAATGGCATGGGTGGGTGGTGATGCTACTGGTGAAGAAGCAATTCAGCACCTCAAAGATGAAGATGTTAGTATTGACGCCATGGTAGTTGAGCAAGATAAAGCAACTAGTTACTGGTATGTACTCTGTTATAAAGCAGATCGAACCATGCTGGTGAAGAGCGAGAAATATCGTTATGAATGGCGTGATCCTGCAGAAAAGCCAGACTGGATTTATCTCGCGTACTTAGGTGAAGATTCATGGCCGCTACACGAAGGCCTGCTCGATTACTTAGAACGTAATCCAGATGTCAAATTTGCCTTGCAGCCCGGAACGTTCCAGTTTAAGTGGGGCTTAGAAAAGATGGCGCCATTCTATCAGCGCAGTAGTATTGTGTTGATGAACCGCGAGGAAGCGATGGATGTTACTGGTCTTCCATATGATTCCGTTAAAGATCTTGCGGACGGTTTACATACATTAGGTGTTGAAACGGTTGTTATTACTGATGGTCCAAACGGTTCGTATGCTTCTGATGGCAGTCGTTTACTAACGATTCCAAATTATCCTGATCCATCACCACCAAAAGAGCGCACTGGAGCTGGTGACGCATTTTCTTCAACATTTGTTGGTGCGATTGCAGCTGGTGAGTCGCTTGAAACGGCACTCTCATGGTCGCCGATTAATTCAATGAATGTGGTGCAACATGTTGGTGCGCAAAAAGGCTTGCTGACCAGAGAGGCATTGTTGCAGTATCTTGCGGATGCACCGGCAGATTATCAAGTTACAGAATTATAGCTTCCTTGTGTGAGGTGGAGGTGTGATTTTTGGCTGTGTCATTACTGGGTAGCGGTGCCCCGAGAAGTCTTTTTCGGGGATCGGGAATCCAGTTATTATTGCTGGCGATATATCTTGTAAAGCGGTGCCTCTTTGCATTGTACCTCTGTTTTTGATAGTATAACGTATGTTCGCTTGGTGTGCGGGCGATTAGCTCATTTGGCTAGAGCGCCACATTGACGTTGTGGAGGTGGGAGGTTCGAATCCTCCATCGCCCACCAGGATTTCCGATTCTTTATTATGAACAAAATAGCATGCTTTGATTTAGACGGTGTGACCGTACACGAACATCAACCTTTTAGCTTGAGGTTGATGGAAAAACAAGGGAGTGATATTGCCCCTGCGGTAAATGACTTTTTCAGTAATGAGTTTGGTGCAGTTATGGTTGGTGAAAAAAGACTAGCGGAAAGCATTGAGCCATATCTGGATAGATTTCATTGGGAGGGTGATACAAAAAGTTTGTTAGATCTCTGGTTTGAAGGAGAAAAAGATCCTGATGCAGATGTCTTAGAGATCATAAAAGATGTTCTAGGCAGAGGTATCCCAACATATCTCGTTACCGATAATCCGAGCGAAAGAGTCTTGGCGTATTGGGATGATTTCCTTGGCCAATATTTTGTTGGGAGATATGTATCTGGTGAAACGGGCATCAAGAAGAGCTCACTAGAATTATGGGATTTGATAGCCAGAGAGACTGGTGTAGCAAAAGATGGCATCTTCTTTACTGATGACGATGAGAAGAATATCGAGATTGCAAAAGCCGCTGGTGTACATGCTCTTCTTTTTACTAATGGTTCGGCATTGCAATCACAACTTAATGACTTTCTTTAGGCACATCTGATATAATACAGCTGTTAAGTGCTGA
>CAYUUV010000004.1:6114-40269 GCA_964448015.1 uncultured Candidatus Saccharibacteria bacterium | reverse complement strand
CTCTTTGGACTCCCTCAAACAAACCGTATATGTTGTGCTTATGTTTGTATGATAGCACCCCACCCTCTCATCGTGCAATCTATATATAAGATTCTAAAGTTTGGTTATGAACCTGCATTTTTTTGTAGTCGAAATTGCCTACCGGAACGTCGAATGGCAGTGTATATGCTTCAGGATACTTTTGAATTGCCATGTGATATGCGGTTTGAAGCTCTGTGGTTTCGCCGACACATTCAAATGGTTTCATAACGCCGTCGATGCCGAGAAGACCTTTGAAGGTTTCGGTTAAAGATGGTTTTTGAAAGAGATCTTCGCCGCCAAACAGGCTTTGCAGTTCTTTCGGCTCCACGAATGGTGCAAATAATAGATAGCTGTTGGCACATTTTGGACAATCGCCACACCACTGCAACGTGGAGTTGTCTGCGCCGAGTTCGTAATTCGCCTTATTACACGAAGAGAAGCTGTGGCCAAACTTTTCCCAAGCGTGTTTGGTAAAGAGTTCAGCAATTTTGAGCTCTGAAAAACCCCGCAGCGGTGATCCAACGCGGAGGTCGGAAGAAATATAGTCAGTCACATACTGGGCGAAGAGCTGCTCAGCTTCCCAGGTTTTTGCCCATTGATGATTAACCGGCAGATCACCGATAAATTCATGCGGCTCTCCCCCTTCGGCCCCAATTGCAGCCAGAACGGTGTTTTTGGCCTGCAAAATCGCCTCCAGCAGCGCGTAGCTTAACACTATGTAGGTAACAGGAACATGCCCGTTCAACGCACCGTCGGCCTGCGCCTGTTTCAGCACTGCACTATCAACAGTACGCCTGGCTGTTGTGAGTGGATATTTCAGCTGGTCAAGCACGCGCGGATAGCTCTGACTGTACTGGATGTACCACGGTGTGTATGCCACCGCCTTTTCTTCAAGTAATGTCGCGAGGAGTAGTGAATCTTTGCCGCCGCTTTGCAAAGCAATGATTCCTTCGCCGTTGTAGTCGCTGGCCGTTTGTGTCGCTGGACCAGCCTCAAATGTTGCGATATCTGAAAGTTCAAGCTTGTTTTCAAACAAGAATTGACTGAGACCTTCGGTATACACTTTTTGCAGAAACTGGGCTTGCCACGCATCAGGTTGGGCTTTTTTAAAGATCACTTTTTTGGTTGGAAAGGCTTTGTAGTAGGAAGTGCCGGCGAGGTAGAAAGAAAGTTGCAGTGCTTTTTCAAGAACATCATTATTGATTGGATCCTGAATCCCCGAAAAAGACTTCTCGGGGCGCGGCGAGTTCAGGATGACAGGCCCCAATGACAGTGTTTCGGTGAAGTGGCGTTCACCATCAAAACTGTAGTGGAACTGCGCGGTATTTGTTGCTGGGTCGAATGAATAGTCTTCAAAAATGAAGGTTTGATATGGTGATTGATAACTCATGAAAGCTCCTCAACAATCTTTTTGAACTGCTCGCCGCGGTCTTGAAAGTTTTTGAACATGTCAAAGCTGGCGCAGCCGGGACTTAAAATGATGACATCGCCTGATTCAGCAGACTGCTGTGCATGGGTGATAGTTTCGGTGAAATTGGCTGTTGCAACTAGTTCGTAATGTGTGAAGCCGGCCTCGTTGAAGGCTGTAGCAATCTTCTCTTTTGTCTGACCGATGAGCAAGATCTTTTTGATATTTGGTGCAGCAGCAGCCGCATTTGCAAGCTCACTATACTCGAGTCCTCTGTCGAACCCGCCACAAATGAGGATTTCGGGTTGCGTGAATGATTTAATGGCGGCAATGGTTGCACCAGGAGCTGATGAATAGCTGTCGTTGTAGTAGTCTACGCCGTCTTTTTCGCGGACAAATTCGAGACGGTGTGGCAGACCGGTAAATGCTGTGACGGCTTTTTTGATCGCTTTGGTGTCATGCGTGAAACTCCAAGTAGCGGTGATCGCCGCACAGATATTTTCTAGATTATGCGGACCACGAAGTCCAACTTCTTCTACGGCGCAAATAAGTTTATCTTCAATAACAATCCACTCCCCTGTGCCGTCATTCCAGACTTGACCTGCCCGTCCTGTCGGCCAGACAGACGGGTCTGGAATGACGACCCGGGCGCCTTCTTCACTCATATATCGAATTTTTTGACCAGGACTCTGCTGAGCAATTTGTTCAGAATACTTGTTTGCAGGATGGTAGACAACCGTATCGTCTAATGACTGAAAGGCTGTGATATTGCCTTTTGCAGCAACATATTCTTCCATAGAAGCATGCACATCCATATGGTCTGGTTCAATCATCAACACAACTGCCGTTTGTGGTGACTTTTTGAGATCCCACAGTTGAAAGCTTGATAGCTCAAAGACAACAACTCCAGGCGCTTCAGATATTTGATATTTGATATTTGATATTTGATGCTTATTTGTTATTTGTGATTTGTCATTTGTGTATTTCTGAATCTCCCCCAGCACTTCCAGCGCCGGCACCCCAATATTCCCCAGTAACCAAACATTGTACCCGGCATTTTCCAGTATTTTCGCAATCAAGGTCGAGGTGGTTCCCTTACCTTTGGTGCCCGTGACGCCAATAATTGGTACGGGACATTTTTCAAAAAATTCGTTGGTAGCGGACCAGATTTTTCCGTCTGTCTTAATTGAATCGGGCCGCAGGCTTGCCGTTCTAACCACCACATCAAATCCCTGCATTCGTTCAAAACAGCCAGCACCAAGTAAGGTATCAACACCCTGAGGAAGCGGTTTTGAGGGCGTCTCGTTTTCATCAAAAATCGTGATGTCGGCACCAAGTTTTGACCAATAGCGGTAATTAGCTTCGCCCTCTACCCCGTAACCGGCAATAGCCACCTTCATATAGTGACTCCCCTGGAGTCAGAAATATGGAATATGGAATATGGAATATGGAGCAAAATTGTTCGTTGCTCCCTCCCATTTTTCACATTTCTTATTTCTTTTTCCATGCCTTCAGCTACTCCCACAACTTACCGAGTTCACCGTAGAGCTCGTCAACAAATTCCTGACCACAATTTCCGAGCACGCCAAAATCCCATAATGCTTCTTGGTGAAAACTCTGGGCAATAGCCGTCACACGCTTCGTTGTCACGCCTTTGATGCGTTCTGGAACTCGGTAGTAGTCCATAATCTCACCAGTTAGTGCATATTCACTACTATAGCCGTTTAAAATATGGCCAACTGTTTGCGCACTCATTTGAAAGCTACCGAGCGCATAGTTTTTTGAGGTCTTCAGTAGCCGCGGTGTCACGCCGCCAGCTAAAACTGTTTTCAGATGCTTCACAATGACGCCAATAACTGCCTTGGCATTTTCAGGACTCACCTGAAAATCAAAGTCCCAGACACTGTAATCGTGTCCGCGATTCCCCGAAGACCAAATATGATAAGCCAAACCTTTTTCACGTATATCACCCAAAATGAGTGAATCCATGGTTGCGGTTAAAATATTGTTCAGTGCATTTAAGGCATCGATTTCGGGTTCAGAAATCCGACGCGGCAGCAAAAAGCTAATACTGACATACAGTGATTCAACCGTTTTATTTTCAACATACAGCGGCTGCGTTTGCTTTTTCAAAATCGTTGCCGGTAATTGCAGGGCATCACCTTCTGGTAGGGTCAGTTTTTTAGTAATTGCATGAATCACCTGCTCATTTCTTCCCTGTAAATTACCTGCTATTGCAAAGCTGACGTTACCAAGCTGGTGTGTCTTTTTATAATGTTTCCGGACGTCGTCTATAGTGATATCCGCCAACTTGTTCAGTCGCTTGCGATCACTGGTCACCAAAAAGCCGATGCGCTCTGAAAGTGCAATACCAAGTTGGCGAAAATAATTACTCAAGTAGCCAGTCAACTCTTCTTTGACATTCCCGACTTCGGCCACAAACTCTTCTTGCAAAAACATTGGCTTACTTATTGAAAGCATGAGCAAATCAAGAATACGATCCCATTCAAAATCAGCACACTCACCGACATAGCCAACGCTATAGGTGTTGGTGTAGGCATTTGTGTAGGCGCCGTTCTTCTTCACCTCTGCCTCGAAACGCCGTGCCTTGCGATACTGTTGATTAGCACCGCACAGTAAGTGTTCCATAATATGCGGCGTCTCCCACTTGCCCGCTTCTGCCAGGTAGTAACCCGCTCTCAGGTTAAAATCATAACTCATCACCTGGGCACTCGGGATATTAATGAGTAGGCCATGTACGCCATTCTCAAGCATTACTTCTTTCACGTCATGTTGCATAGCTACTAGTGTAGCAAGATTAGCGAGGAGTGAGTAGTAGTAAGTGAGTGGCATGCAACACATACTGGTTATGCTTGCTTCAGTTGTTTGAATTTTGTAGAGTTGAGATCATGGGAAGATTCGAGACAGATTTATATCATTGGCGGGTTGAGCAAGGTGATGCGTACACACAAACAGACACCGCGGATGATTTTGCCGAAGAAACCGGATCTCGACTCAAACTACTCGCTGGTCTACTTGCTAACAAAAATGACTGGGAGTCTATTGATCAAAATGCAAACGCCCTCTGGATCGTTGCGAGTGCGACGAGACCAAAATCAATGGACATACCTGATACTAAATGGGAAGAGTGTATTGGGGATACATTAAATGGTAACTGGCAACCATTTTATATACATACCCTGCAAGATTATGCAGACAGAATACTATCTGGTGATTCCAACGTACTGGCAGATTCTCAGCTGGCTACGGAACATATTTCCACCACTCTACAAGGTGCCCGTGACGCCATATTGCATGCAGTAGCAGCACAGCTACCGGGTGGCGAGAGATGTCAGACCCCTAGCAACCTAGGGATACAACTTGATTCAGCAGATATTGCACAACTCTGCATGAAGGCACTTTGTGAGTCTCTTTTACCAAACACTACTGATGATACGAGAATCATGCCTGATTTTGGTGACATATATGCCTCCTGCTCGGCTGCTGCCCCAATTATGAGCGCGCGCCTTTCATTGGGACTATGGAATGCGCGTGATGCTAGCTTTCATGACGACTACTTATTAGACTGTGAAGATATTGTGTACGATGAAGCACACGTACAAAAAGTTACAACCCACATTCGTACTATTGCTGAAGTCTTAATGTTCAATCCGACTAAATAAACTCTGATTCACAACATACAGTAGCGAGCCTCTGCCTGCTACCGTACTACTGACAACTTGTTTAATATTCTCTCTTAGTGTTTTTTCTTGCGATTTTGGCGCTGTTGTTTGCGTGCTTTTTTGAGATTCTTTTTTGTGCTAGGAACTTTAACGCGCTTGACGACCGTACCTTCAAAATCTTCAGCGCTAGAAGAAACGCCTGCAGTGATGTCGTTGGTGTTATCTGTTGCCTGTCGAGCCATTTTAGTTAATTCGGTTTCAACAGCACGTTGAATTTGATGCGGCTGTAGATGATTCAGGGCCCGTATAACCTCTGAGCGCAGCGTGGCCTGCATGCGTTCAAACAAGCTTTGACCCTCACGACGGTATTCTACCAACGGATCTTTTTGCCCGATCGAACGCCAGCCAATACCACTTCTGAGGTGTTCCATGTTTTCCAGATGCTCCATCCACAATTGGTCGAGTACCTGCATGACCGCCTCTCGCTCCACCTGGCGCATGACATCACTACCCAATGCCTCTTCGCGATCAACATACAGTTCATACGAATATTCCTTGAAAGTCTTGACGCGCTCTTTGGCGTCTTCAGTTGTCTTGAGATCTTTCAACTGCTTTTCAGTAAACGGAAAAGTGGTTTGTAGTTCTTTGTAAAACAGTTTTTTATCAAGCGGTGTCACCTGCGCCCAGGCCTCAGCTTCTTGCTCAACCATCTGCTTAATTTGTTTGCTGATATCTTCAGCCATAAGTGCACGGCGACGAATAGTGTAAACAGCTTTTCGGTGTCGGTTCATAACATCGTCGTACTGCACCACATTTTTACGGGTATCGAAGTTGTAACCTTCAACCTTCTTTTGGGCGTTTTCAAGAGTTTTGCTAACTGCCCTGTTTTCAATAGCTTGATCTTCTTCAACACCAAGTCGTTCCATAAGTGAGGCTATGCGATCACCACCAAATATACGCATCAGATCATCTTCACAACTAACATAAAATTGGGTCATGCCTGGGTCACCTTGACGTCCACAGCGGCCGCGCAACTGATTGTCGATACGGCGTGATTCATGACGCTCTGAACCAAGCACTACTAAACCACCCAGTTCACGTACGCCATCGCCAAGCACAATGTCAGTACCACGACCAGCAATGTTGGTTGCCAGTGTTACCGCACCTTTTTGACCAGCCTTTGCAACAATCGCTGCCTCACCTTCGTTGTTTTTAGCATTGAGGACCTGATGCGGCACCTTAGCCTGCGTTAATAAATCTGAAAGGAGTTCATTTTTTTCAATCGAAACCGTACCAATCAACACCGGTTGACCTTTTTTATGCAACTGCTTTACTTCTTGAATTAACGCCTTGAACTTACCCGTCTCGGTTTTATAAATACGGTCGGTGCGATCTTCGCGGGCAATCGTTTTATTTGACGGTATTTCTATGACATCTATACCGTAAATTTGGTTAAACTCTTCAGCCTCAGTGGTAGCCGTACCGGTCATACCGGCAAGCTTGTCATATAAACGGAAGTAATTTTGAAAACTGATGGTTGCCAGTGTCATACTTTCTTGCTGCACTTCAACGCCTTCTTTGGCTTCAATAGCCTGGTGGAGTCCTTCATTGTAACGCCGCCCATGCATCAAACGACCAGTAAATTCATCGACAATAATAACTTCACCATCTCGAGAGATAACGTATTCTTTTTCACGTCGGAACAAGGTTTGCGCCTTCAGCGCTTGATCCATATGGTAGATTAATTTGATGTGTTCAGGATCATATAGATTGTCGATTTTCAAAAGCTGCTGCACCTTTTCAATACCTGCGTCATTGAGCGCAACACTGCGTCGCTTTTCGTCAAGCACATAGTCTTCCGGGGTTAACTTCCGAGCAACTTCAGCAAACATTGCATAGCCCGAACCACTATCTGTTGATGGTGCGGAAATAATCAACGGTGTGCGTGCTTCGTCAATTAAAATTGAGTCGACTTCATCAACAATCGCAAAATTCAGCTCACGCTGACGCAAATTTTCAGCCGTATTTACCATGTTATCGCGCAGATAATCAAAACCGAACTCATTGTTCGTTCCGTAGGTAATGTCAGCTGCATACGCTTCTTTACGCGTACATGGCTTCAGGTTCTGCATACGCTCATCGTCATGATTAGCGTTGAGAAATTCCGGGTCGTAAATAAAAGACTGATCGGCAATGATCACCCCAACACTCATACCAAGTGTGTGATAAATAACCGCGTTCCAACCGGCATCACGCTGTGCTAGATAATCGTTGACGGTAACCAGGTGAGCACCCTTCCCCGTTAAAGCATTGAGGTACATAGGGAGGGTTGCAACCAGTGTCTTTCCTTCACCTGTACCCATTTGGGCGACATTTCCTTCATGCATAGCCATACCACCAATAAGCTGTACATCGAAATGACGCTTGCCGAGCGTCCGCTTAGAAACCTCTCGGACCACCGCAAAGGCGTGCGGCAAAATATCATCAAGCGTCTTCTTTTCTGTCAGTTGTTTTTTGAATTCTTCAGTCTGCTTGGCCAGCTTTTCTAGGCTCATTTTTTCATAGACCGCCTCGAGATTGTTAATAGCAACAACCTGCTTTTTCAAACGCTTCACCGTCTTAGCCTGCGGATCTCCGAAAATTTTATTCAGCACATTTTTCTTCATGTATTTAATTTACCCTCTCCCACCATACAGAAATAACTCACCCATTATACATCAG
Organism: uncultured Candidatus Saccharibacteria bacterium; assembly: GCA_964448015.1. GTDB lineage: Bacteria > Patescibacteriota > Saccharimonadia > Saccharimonadales > UBA7683 > JACKGS01. The sequence continues at coordinate 32,436 of CAYUUV010000004.1, read as the reverse complement.
GTCACCCATTATTTCGAGACGATTTCGCTGCCCTACAGCTCATCAGCTTAGCTTTTACTCTAAGGATCGTCCGGGAGGAGCGCCCCGAAGGGCGCTCACTCCCAGTGAAGAATGAAAGGGTATCTTCCTACCCACTGTTTTCCTCCGCGTGCGCTGATGCGCTACTTCACAGGATAACTCTACAGTCAGAGTTCTCTACTTGAACTGAAATCAGCCGTTCTTCACACGACTGGTCACCTGCACCACCGAGCCGGGCTCGACGATCTCGTCGGCAGCAGCGGCTCGGCCGTTCACCTGGACCACGGAACCTTGAGTGCTCTCGATTTGAGCAGCTTGGAGCACCTCTGCGACGGTCATCCCGTCTTCGAAGTCCAGCTGCTGGACGTCACCGCCCAGAACCGCAACCTGGACCCACTGCGGGGTCGTATCCGGCTGCGTAAGCGTATCGTTGTTACTCATGTGGTATTACTCCTTTCACCCTTGCGGGTGGTTTGGTGTTGTGGTTGTGAAATCACCTAGGCAACGAAGGCCTGGGTTTCCTTAACGTGTACGTCGATGTACCGTTTTGGAGGTAACCCGCGAGCGAACCGTGTCAACTGAGCCACGATGTGGCCAGCCAAAACTGTTGGCGGGTGAATAACCGTTCGCGCGGCACAAGGCAGTGGCGCGCCTTCACTATCGGGGAACAGCCAGTCTTCCTCATAGAATTCCACATCGTCGATATCAGACGGGTTCAATGTGAGCAAGGTCATCTGCTCACCCCCGATCCGACCATCAAGATACAGTGGAACGTCCGAGTTGAACTTTACTGCTTCCCAAATACCTTCCCGAGCACGCATGCTGTCCACCCCGCTAATTACCACACCATCGAGGCATGTGTCAGCGGTCACGAACTCCTCATGGGTAATGAAGGTGCATTGCGGCTCTATATAATCAGTCAGGATTTCTGCAGCTGCGGCCACCTTGGCCTTCCCGACGTCCTTACGCCGGTAAATCAGCTGCGCCGGGACATTGTGGGATTCGACGGCGTCAGCATCCCACACATGCAGCGTACTACGAAGCCCAAGTTTTACCAAGGGCAACAACAGAGCGCTACCAATACCACCCGCCCCAATCACATGGACAGGCCACGTGAAGGCATCAGGATCGAAGATATCGGTCTGCCCGGAGTAATCAGCGTCCATGTGTACCCTCCTCCAAAAAGAATTCGATGTCTTCTGGATCGAAGTGCAACGGACTTGCCGCAGCAAGGGGGTCCAGTTCTACGGGTCGGTTTCCACGACGGAAGCCGTTACGCACAACCTTCACCTTAGCCGAAACCTCATTCGCAGTTGCATCAAGCAAGCCCAAGGGCATGTCTGCAATGAATTCAGGTCGTACGGGCACACCCACACGAATTGGACGCAGCACGTCCAACCGACAGCTGTACTCACCCTGCTTATTCGCAACCAGACTCAAGAGCCAATCGCCTACCCAGCGGTCGATATTGTCAGTATCTACCGAAGAGAAATACGCAGCCATGTTGACATGACTGTGCCACTGAAACTTAATAGCACCGGGGTCACCCCCTTGGCGTATTAAGTCATACACGTACTGCCCAAGAGCCTGTTCGTCCGTCTCTACAGCGGCCGGAGTTGCAGTCTGATCCAAGATGAACACGTCATTCACCCGAATGATTCCTCTGTGAACCTCGATGAAACCGAAGCCGTTGATCTCAACCGGGCAGTTGAGGACATAGCCCATCATTTTCTGCCAAATCGTTATCGGAATCTGTACGCGAGGCACTAATCCCTGCGCATCACTCTGTTGTCTGCCCATCACTAGGCTCCTCCTTGTATGTGTAGAATGCCTTGGGAACGTGTTTCCTGTCGTTCTCATTAACTGAATGCAAGCACTCAACCGCGAGTGCAATCGCCTCGAGATACTGCGATTTGCGCATATGCTCATTAATGGTGGTCACTCTCTCGCCGAAGCAGAATCCACCACCTATGCGATATACCGGGTAGTCATCAACTCTCCATGATTCCTTCACGCCCGAGCGAAGCTCTTGGGCCGAAATAGAGAGCAGATCAGCACCGAAGTCTATTTGCCAGTCACCAAGGTCGTAAGCCACTCCCTCATAGTGATGTATGGCGCGGACAATCAATCGAATATGGCTATTCACCACCTGTACCGCCAGAACACCCGGCAGCTTCATCATCCGATCAAACTCCTCACCCACTACTTCGAGGGAAGCAGGCTTATCACCTACGGTATCCTCTGTAGCAAGTAGTAGTTTATGCTGAGCCTTGAGCTTATTCATGTTATCCTGGGCCTGTTGCAGGCCCTTTCCAAGAGTACGCATGTGCTCACGACTATTTTCAATTTTAGATTCCAACTGGTGCTTCTTCTCTTCACGGTACCTCGCGGCACCATGTATTCGAAGCTGTGTGTAGGTTTCACGCGCCGAACGCGGCGCACTCACATACGATCCAACTACTCGACGATTCGTGTCAGCAGTATCTGTTTGCACGCCGTCTTCTGCCACCGTAACGGTAGGTACGGGCGCATCCCCCCTCACCTGAGGCAAGGGAGGATCCTTTTTGAGCAAAAGACTACTCAAGAACATAGCAATCCACCAAGGTGGTCCACCCAAAAGGGTTATCACCCACGGCCAGCCACGTCGCCACGGCAAGTCCGCCAGTCGGTGATTATATGCAAGCTTGTCACAAGCATTATAAAGTGTTGCGCAAGAAAGCACGACGTAGATTCCTAGTAGTATCTGCTGCGAAAACGCAACAGCCAAGAATTCGCTGTAATGGAGCCGATCTGTATCGAGTTCAATCGGCTTACCAGTTTTCTTGACCTCTTGCAATTGCTTAAGCTCACCTTCACTGAAGCCAAAATACTCAAACTCATCTGTTTGGTACTGAGCCTCGAAATTCAGCATCTGTGCCGCAGTTTCCCTGCGCGCACTACGCGTCGCCTCACTCATATCCTTCGCATCTTCTTGATAAGAAAGTAGTAGTTTCACAATGCCCTCCCGCTTCTCAGCGATGTCATTGTGATCCAGTGCAGTCAGACCAAAAAGTGCTGATCCTACTACAAAAACCGCCACATAGACAAGAGCCACAGGGACGAGCACCCAGAGGAGCACCTCATCCAAGACATCAAGAAGCTGGACAGGCCTTCTTCTACGGTCCATCGTAAAGAACCCTTTCAGTCGATTACGGTTGTAATATCAGTTCAAGATTTTTAAAAAACAAAAGTTCAGTTGTGAACTGAACCCTCTGAGTAGTAAATTATACTATTTTTTAGATATACAGTCAATAAAATGTGATTACGATTTCGCTGCCCTACAGCTCATCAGCTTAGCTTTTACTCTAAGGATCGTCTGAGAGCTGCACCCCGAAGGGTGCGCTCTCAGTAGAGATATTTGAATCTGGCATCTCTCTGCCAACTGTTTTCCTCCGCGTGCGCTGATGCGCCACTTCACAGGATAACTCTACAGTCAGAGTTCTCTAGACCCGAGAAAGGTAGTTCAGTTTAAGCCGTTGGGCTAGTTGCCTTTCTTCAGCTCCTCCGACGATGCGGTGAAGTCGAAGCTCGGCGGGCCAACCAGCTTGACCTGTCCGTCGACAAACTCGGCCGGACCGGCCACCGTCTGGACAAAGCCCTCCCAGTACATGGCGTAGCCGTTGCCTTCGGCATCGACGCAGATCACGTACGTACCCGTCGATTCACCGGTGTAAACACCAGTTTGCTCCGCGAGCGGGAGGGTGTGCGAACCACTGCCATCGCTCCCCATCCGCACGCTCTGCTCGGGGTTGGTGAGCTGCATGGTGGTGGGTATCGGGAAGCCGATGCTCGGGCACGAATGCACGGGCGTGGCCACCCCCTGGTTCCAGAAGAAGGACGTCGTTGCCGTCGTCTCCGCCTGGGCGGTGGTGATCTCGATCAGGTTCTGGCGCAGCTGCGACCGCGTGAACCGCGGTGTGGGATGCGCCTTCTGGAGATCGAGCAGCTGCTGGGCAGCTGTGTTCTTGTCTTGTGAGACGGCACTCGGGGTGTCGCTCTTGGAACACGATGACACCACCAGGACGATCGCGAGGATGATCACGAGGATCCCGTACTTCTTCTTGCCGGTCAGGTACTTCATCAGTTGCAGGCCTCCACGCCTCGGGTGATGACACTCTGGGGGAGCGCCATCTGGTTGTTGAACTTGCCGTAGGCGGAGCAAAAGCGCTCCTCCATGGCTTCTTGCTGCGCCTCCAGACGCTGCACTTGGACGGCGTCCGTGACGCTACCGATGGTGACGTCCAAATCAGCCAGCTCTTCGTTGAGCTTGATCAGCTCATCTTGGAGGGCTGACTGACGTGCCACCGACTCGTTGGCGATGCCGGTGTTTCGGTTGGTGGCGTCTTCTTTGAGCCACCAGCCACCGAGGTAGCCACCGACGATGACGCCAACGGCCAGCAGGGCGAGCACGATCGTAAGGGCGATGCCCCCAGCCGTGATCTCACCACGCTCACTACGTAGTTGCTGATTCAACTGTTTACCTTTCTACATTGGGTCTTGGTAAATTACGTGGTTTTAACGCGCCATGCGAGGGTTTGGTGTGAAGACTTGCGTCTTTGAGCCGACTCCTCAGTCTGGTAGGAATTGATCCTCCCACAACTATCTTTTTGGAATCACCAATAAAAACAGATGTGAGACTATCAACACATTTATTACGTATAAAACATATGGATATGATGTATTTGTATATTTTTCAATACTATTTTATTAAGAGTAGGTCTCTTAAAGTTGCTGAGCACTAATAAATATCGGTCAAGCAGAGCTGGTCTTACCTCTTTTATAGATGTAGTGAGGTTATAGAATAAAGCCAATTCACGAGTTTCGGCACCAATCTTTCTTCAAAGGGTCGATAACTCTAAGGGCGCTCTAGCTTAGTTCTACAACGAATATACTGTAAGGTGCGGTCAGTTGTTAACTGATCCTGAAAACCATTATAGGACACTGTGATGATTTTGTCAAGAGTTTGAGACTTGAATGGCGAAACCTTCGGAATAATAAACTACACATGCACCTTTGGTTTCATAACTAGTGCCCTAAGCTACGCTGCCGATATCGTCGGAAGCCACCGTACATTGCTAATCAGGAACTAATCTTACCCGTTGCTTTGGCTGCGGAAGAAGCGGCGGAGAACGCCGTGGTGATCTTGCTTGTCGCCTCCGTGGGTTGCTTTGTATTTTTTCAGTTGCGCTTTCAATTTTGTTTCGACAATATCAACTGCGGCAAACATGTTGACGGTCGCTTCTTTTGCGGTGATGGGCTGATCGGGCATATGAAGAATAACTTCGCACTGATTGCGATCAGTTTTGGTTTTACGTTCTTCTAGATTAACGGATACGGTGAGATTCTTACGAGCATGGCGCGGCACAAAACGATCGAGCCGAGATATTTTTTTAATCACATATTTCTTCAGTTCGTCAGTTGGTTCATAGTGGATTCCGGTAATATCGATTTTTGTGATCATATACACTCCTTTTCGTTTTACACTTCTATTATACCTCATTGTGACAACAAATAGATGTACGCAACAAGCAAATCGCAGTGATCCCCCGCTGCTCCAGCCAAACCCGAATACCGAACCACCGATGCAAAAACAAAATCAGAAATAAGGGTAGCATCAGAAAGACTACGGACGACGGAGTGTAAGTGGAAACTGTTTTTTGTATGCCTAGATGACTGCTTTGCCGCCCATAAATGGACGAAGCACCTCAGGGACTACAACATCACCTTCGGAGTTCTGGCAGTTTTCAATAATGGCAATCAGTGGTCGCTGCGAAAAGGCGGTTGCGTCATTCGTATGCACCAGTTCAATCGTACCGTCGCTACGGCGCACCCGCGTCTTCATGGCACGAGCCTGATAGTCGGTAATGTAATCTGCGGTATGCGTTTCGCGGTAGGTCTGCTGACTTGGTAGCCAGACTTCGATATCCACACCCTTGGCATTAGGGCGGCCAATATCGGCGGTACACTTTTCAAGCACCTGATACGGGAGCCCCAGCTGCTGCATAAGGTATTCTTGAATCGCAACCATAAAGAGATGCTCGTCAAGCGAAGTTTCAGCCGTACAAAAACTTTCCATTTCGAGTTTATTAAACTGATGCAGTCGAAAGATGCCTTCAGTGTCTTTGCCGTACGTTCCAGCTTCTTTCCGAAAGGCTGTTGTGTAGCCAACGTATCTGATGGGCAGCTCAGCCTCGGTGAGAATTTCGTCAATATACATGGGTGAAATAGTGTGTTCGGCGCTAGCGTTCATCCACAGGTCTTCGCCTTCAAACTTGTAGGTCTGCTCTTCTTTATTCAAGCGGCCTGTTGCTTCAAAAACAGATTTTTTAGCAACCGCCGGTGGTAAAACGGGCGTAAACGGACGGGCACTGACTTTGAGGTTATGTTCATCAATAATCTGCTGCAAAATTTGTTCGTCGCCCAAAACGGTCATACCGTATTGCCACAGTGCAAACTCCAGGCGTACTAAATCACCCTTGGTGTACACGAAGCGCGCACCAGCAATTTTGGTAGCACGAGCTTTGTCGAGCCAGCCTTTGGCCTCTGCAATTTCAGCATGATTTTTTGGTTCAAAATCAAAATTTGGTTTTTCGCCGACAGTTTTTGTGACCACATTTTCATCTTCTGAGGTACCCACGGGCACGCTTTCAAGCGGCATATTAGGGATCTTCTTGAGTAGTTCTAAAAACTCTTTGTCGATTGTGGCAAATTGATGCTCAAGATCAGCTAATTGTGCTTTTACTTCTTTACCCGCAGCAATCTGTTGCTCTGATGGTTTTGCGCCGGCCATACTTTCGGCAATTTCGTTACGCTGACGCCTCAAGACTTCTATGTTCTGTTGCAAGTCACGCCGTTTTTCATCAAAACCAAGCAACTGCTTGATATCAATTGTGTAGCCTTTTTGCTGAGACTTTTCAGTCACTAACTCTGGATTGTCGCGAATAAATTGAATGTCTAACATATCGACTAGTATACCCTATTATTACTTCCCCGAAGCAACAGATCCGTTTTTACCTCATTCGTACCGCTACTGAGCGCCGGTCACCTGTGGCACGAAAGATACCGGTGAGCCAATGACCTGTTCAAGTTCTTGCTTCAACTGCTTGATCGAGAGACTCTCGGACGGCTTGGCAGGAAGCGGCTGTGCGGATTGTAAGAATGTAATTGTTACATCTGTTTTTACCTGATCTTCCTGTACATGAATAGTTGATTTTATGGGTCGGTGCGACACTTTGCTCAGCCAGAGTTCGATATGTGTGATATCTTTTACATAATTTACCCACTGACAGCCGGAGAGATCACCGCCCAGTTCTTTGATAAATTGATCAAAGACCGGTTCATTAACGGCAAGTTGAAAATAAAATTCTTTCTTTTTCTCAAATTTTTCAATATCGATAAAGTGATGTTTTTGATAGGCTGTCCTGAGGCGCTGTTGCCGATCGGCTGCTGAAAGCTGGTTGAGACATTGGTCTGTATTGGCGGGCTGTATCAAACCCAGTTCTTTCAGATCTTCCGTTGGGATAGCAATCCACTTGTTTTCGTATGAGTTTGCAATCGTCTCTAGCCGAGTTGCACCATCCCCAACATATGACAGTAGCGCGGCTTGCACCCGAGCATGTATGATTGCTTTCAGGTTGGCTATTTTGATGTAACTACCGTGCGAAGGTACCGTCATAACTTCAGCCTGCACCGCGGTGGTGTGAGCACCCTGCTGCAACTGCGTGTCAACCTTCATGAACCGAGTTGACTGCTCGTCCAAGAGTCCCTTGTCGAAGCTGGCTTCAAAGATTGAGGTAAGTGTGACCTTCTCACCATCTGATTGCACTATGCTGGCAGACCCGGTAATACTGTGCGGCGTTGTACCAAATAAAAATTCTGTCAGATCAGCTGTTGCATCGCTCAGCAGTTTTTGCGGACGAGCATTAATGACATTCAGGTATACAAATAGCGCACCGAAAATGAGGCATAGTGTACCCACCACGACAGCCAGTCGATTTAGTATTCTTGTATGTCCCGCTGTGTGCCGCCAGTGACTCACGCATTCCTCCAATTTTCTCTACCGCATGTCATATACCCTAGTATACCGTGTGCCTACTCGCAGCTACTGCATATTTTGGATAAAATTTTTAATCATCTGAAAACGCTCGTCACCATTGGGGCTGTCGCGACCAAACCATGCCCATAAGTTATGGCCAGCGTTCTTCACAGGTATGTACTGTACATCAAGGCCAAGTTCTGTGGCATGTAGTGCAAAATTTTCCGCCTGATCTGGCGCAACTATTGTATCTTGCAAACCGTGAAACATTAAAATTGCGGGATCATCTTCATCAAGGTATGTTTGCGGACTTGCCTTGACCCTGGCGTCATCATCAACGTAGCGTGAGATATTGGCTTCGCTCTTTTCAGAAAATGAGACGGCCGTCAGATCGTAGTGAGCATCCGTAGCGATTACTCCAGCAACATGCGCATCCCACTGGTCATACTGTCTGGGCGTTCCTGTATCAAAAGCTTCCGGGTTGTTTGCCGCAACTGCAGCCAGCATTGCTAAATTGCCGCCTGCACTTTGCCCGGCCAATATAATTTTTTCTGGATCAATGCCAAAAACCTGCGCCTGGCTTTTCAGAAAACGAACCGCGCACTGTACATCTTCAAACTGTGCGGGAAACTGTGCTCGATCTGAAAGCCGGTAGTTCACCGAGGCTACCGCAATACCATGATCAACAAGTTGATAAAAATACGGTGCCCCGCCGCCTACTTTAGAACCATAACGCCACCCGCCGCCATGTACATACACGACCAGCGGTTTTGGGTTGTGCGTCACCGGTACAACAATGTCTAATTTTTCGCCATGGCAATACGGTACATTGGTAGCAGTCAGGGGCTGTTGATGGTCGGCTTGCTCTTTTTGATAGGTACGCCAGGCGTCAACCGATCGCACAGCCACAAAACCAACAAGAATCAGTATGGCCGCACATATCCCAACCGCTTGCCATCCAGTCGGCCTACCTTGGAACCACTTCTTTTTCTTTTGTGCCACCCGTTTCATATATTTTAACTATACCCCATTGTGAGCTGAAAATCAGTGCACTCACCAAACTTATTCGGTGCGCAGTGCTTCAACCGGATCAAGCTTTCCGGCCTTTCGAGCAGGCAGAATACCCGCAAGAATTGCGACTACCATTAAGCCTAGTACCAATAAAATAATTGGGGCCGGCTGGAAGATGAGCAAACGGTTACCTTCACCAAGATCAATTGCTTCGGTAATCCAGGGGTTCAATAATGTGCCCAGCAGAACGGCAATACCCGCGCCAAGCGCACCGCCAAGAAAGCCTATCCAGGCCGCCTCAAACCGGAACAACCGCGCGATATCTCTGCGGCGCATACCCAGCGCCTTCATCAAACCAATCTGCTGCGTCCGCTCCAGAACACTAATGTACTGGGTGTTGATGACACCAAACACCGAGGCAATGACCGCCAAGAACGCAAACCCAGCAACAATTCCTTGCAAAATATTAATGAACTGCAGCAAGAATTTTTGCGTTTCTTCCACTGAAAGCGTTACAAAACCCATATCTTTGAGTTTTTGCTGCACGGCCGCCAGTTTTTCCGGATCCTCGCCGCCTTTGACTCGTACATACACCGAGGTGAATTTTTGATAGTTCTCTGTCCCTCGGGTCGCCTTATTATTCAGGGCCAGCGCATCATCATTACCAATAAAAAGATATAATTCGGTACCCGGCTGCGCGGTCACTGGCTTCTTTAAAACACCTCGTATGGTGAACTGCTGCTCGGTGATAGAATTGGCGCTCAGCGCAGCGATTTCTTCCTGCGAGACACCGGCCATCAGTTTAGCGGCAAGCTCAGCTGGATCAAGCGGCACACGAATACCTACCGTGAGCGGCTGACCAACCGCAGCGGCGGCCTCTTTAAAACCAAGTGCTTCAAGAAAACCTTCTGGCAATAAGATATCACTGGCAAACGACTGTGGAATCTCACCAGCCAGTAGTTCCGGCTGTTGCGATGGATTGAAGGCCTGTAGCGTTCCCACATACTTCTTCTGCCCTTCCCTGGTGATGTAAGCAGCGTTCACGCTCACGCCCTCGCGAACCTCCGCCACACCCTCAGTCGCCCGAATTGCCGCAAGATCATCTTGAGTCAGCCGTTTAATTTGCGTCACCGCACCGGCACCGCTAGTTGATGCCCCAAAGCTCGGATCAAATTCTTGGGGCTTATTGGCATTACCAGCCCCCAAAATTTGTTCATCTTTGGCAACAATCAATTCTGCGGGATCAAAATTATCATTAATCACCTGGTCGATAAACGCTTTCGCACCCGTACTGGCGGCAATGGTTAGCGTCAAAGTAAAAGCGCCCACGCCAATCGCCAGTGCGGTCAAAATAGTTCTAATTTTTGCATGCCGGAGGCTGCGGCCTGCCCGGCGGATAATATCTGTGGTCTTCATAGCTGTACCCTCTTTTTCTGAGATAGCTTTGCCTGATTGATTTTTGCAATCTTGCCATCTTTTACATAAATTTGCATATCGCACCGTGCGGCTAGCTCGTGGTCGTGCGTCACAATAATCAACGTCACGCCTTTGTTTTTATTGAAGCCAAACAATAAATCTTCAACTTTTTGTCCGGTGACAGAATCGAGGTTGCCAGTCGGTTCATCGGCAAATAAAATTTCTGGATCTGTAACAATTGCTCGGGCAATGGCGAGACGCTGCTTTTGACCGCCGGAAAGATCACGGGCTCGGCTCAGCTTCTTTTCCGAAAGTTCAACTTCAGAAAGTGCCTTTTCCACCATTTTTTTCCGTTTTGAACGAGCAATGCCGGCTATCTCAAGCGGTAAGCTGACGTTATCAAAACAGCTTTCATTGGCCTGCACAAAAAAGCTCTGAAAAATAAAACCAATTTTATCAGATCGAAACTTATCAATTTGCTTTTGTTTCAGAGTCAGAATATTCACACCATCAACCAAAATTTCACCTTTTTGGGGCCTATCCAGCCCGCTCATGGCGTGCATCAATGTTGACTTGCCCGAACCACTCTTACCGACAATTGCCACACTGGTCCCTTGGGGAATGGTAAAGCTCACCTCTTTGAGAGCATAAAATTCCTGCTCGCGCTTACCATACACCTTCGTTATATTCTTAACTTCTATCATGCAAAAAATCCTCGCTTCTTTTTATGGTCACTGCTCCCTGTCATATATTTCAATGACACTACCTATATAGAATACCACGCTACAGATTTGGGTTGGTATTTTTGCGGCTCATATGAGCTTTGGCAAATTCGAGGCTGCCGCCAACTTTTTTACCGGCATTAAAGACATTAAACGGATCAAAAATCTGCTTTACGCCTTCAAACAATGTGACCAGTTCTTTCCCGAACATTTGCTCAAGATACGGTGTGCGAATAATGCCGTCGTTGTGATCGACACTCATGCTACCACCAAAGGCAAACACTAAATCATAGATGCGCTCAGCCAGTTCAAAGACCCGATCAACCGCGTCATCCGCTTCCATGTCAACCAGTGGAATTAAGCGGATACTACCGTCGCCAATATGCCCCGCGTAGGTATACACCATGTTGTCGTAATCGCTCAAAATTGCCTCAAGTGATGCAATAAATTCACCATAATGTTCAATGCTAACAATAATATCTTCAATGAAGGCCACAGCGCGCTGATTACCTTTGGCGTAATCTTTCAGTAACTGGAAGCTATCGCGGCGAATTTCAATATGCGCCAACCGCTCAGCTTCGTCTTTAATAGTGTGGCAAGCGTAGCCGGCTCGCTTCAATGAGCGCTGACAGATATCCTCGGCGTGATCGGTTGCATCTTTGCTCGCTTCGGCAAACCACGCAAACAAAATCATCTCTTTGCCATCGGCCGATGCTGCCGCCTTGGCCTCTTTTGGCAAGAATTCTTTTGCCAATTCGTAGGTATGTTTATCGTACATTTCCACGCCTAGCGGATGGTGTGTGGTAACAATGTGTAGTGCTTTAGCAAGCTTGTCGAGCGAACTAATTTCAATAACCACCATGCGTTCGTGCTTGGGCTTTGGCACAATTTTTAGCTGCGCCGCCGTCATAATACCAAGCGTCCCCTGGGCGCCAACAAATAACTGTGCCAGATTAAAGACCGTTTTGTCTCGATCCCATATGCGATACAGCGCGTAACCGGCGGCATTCTTCCGTACCTTGGGGCGCTTCTTCCAAATCAGGTCCCAGTTTTCTTCAACAACTGCGCGCACACTACGATATATATGACCTTCGAGATTATCCTGAGCACACTTCTGCTCAAGTTCTGCGGTACTTAGCGGACCAAATTCATATTCATTGCCATCGGCCAAGACCACGCGAACCGCCTGGACGTTTTCACTAGTTGCGCCATAACGAATACTCAGCTCGCCCGAGGCATTATTACCCACCATGCCGCCAATACCACAGATTTTGCGGCTATTAGGGTATGAAGGAAACAGGTAGCCCTTTTTTGCAAGCGCCGCTTCAATCTCATGAAAATAGGTTCCGCCACCCACCCATACGGTGTGATGCTTGGTGTCAATCTCGTCAATCCAAGAAAACCCTTTGGTCATATCAACGACAATACCTTCGGTCAGTGAACCACCACTCATACAGGTACCACCGCTACGAGCAGCGATCGTCACCTGTTCGCCATTTCGAGCACTTTCAATGGCGCCTCGCACAATATGTTGCAACCACTCTAAGCCATCTGGCTGTACCACGCCTTGCGGTACTACTTCAAAAATACTGGCATCAACACTATATTGTTGCCGCGTTGCTTCGTCTTCTATTACACCGAAATCAGTTAAGTTCATCCCACCCCCGTTATTATTCTTATGCTTTTACTATAGCACATGTCGATACTGCCAAGCCGAAAAAATCTGCGAGATTAGGCAAAAATAACATCGGCCATTGCTTTATGTAGAAAGCTTAGCTTGCATGCGGACCTGGAAGAAACGCCGCTCGTTCAACCGCCTGCAGTGGGACTTCAATATAGGCAATGTCCAAGCTCTTAAAATAGCGATCTTCGCTGACATCAAGCACAGCCAGCATATCTAAGATAATAAAGTCATCAGACTCGCCCACGTCACGTACTAAAAATTCGCGGACAACACCGCTACATTCGTACCATTCTGGCAACAAAACCGACTCAATATATTCACCCGTATAATCCACCAGTCGCGCGCCAAGAACACGGTCGTGATCAAGGCGAATTGCAACGGGTGAGTTCAAGACCCTGCTACCCCGCTGGTTATTCACAAGCTTCAGAAAACTCCGCACCTCCTGATGACGCACCTCTTCGTCTGCGAGTGTTTCAAAATATTCAACATATCGAGAAAATAACTCTGTTTCATAACTCAGAGCATTTTGACTGACACTCGGCTTATCGGTGTGAAGACCTGTCGGGTAACAGACGCCAAACCGAATACCGTCAACAGGCACAGTAATAATTGAGTTACCAAAACGCACACTATCATCCTCGTCTGTCAGCTCGAGTGTTGCGTATAGCAGTGGCTCGACATCATCTTCTTCGTCGTCAGCCTGATCCCACCGCCAATCAAAACCTTTTAGGAATGCCTCCACAGTCAGACCTTCAGCTCCCGTCAGCCGTATCTCGAGTGTTTCATGGACTTCTTCATCACTGCCGAGAAACGATCGATAAGCCGCCAAGTCATCACCCGGAATATACGGCACAGCGTCATACAACGAAAGTTCCATGCGGTAATCTTTTAAGCGCGTCGTTTCGCTCATCCACTTAGTCAATTCTGAAATTTTTGCTTCTTGGGCATGTTTGCTCTCTGGCCTATCATGTACCTGCTGGAGTAATAATTCAGCCTGACGCGTAAAAATACTGGCTTCGAGCGTCAACGGATGGCTTTCTTCCATTTCATACATGGCGTCAATATATTTAATCGGCACTTCTATGTACGTTGTCTGAGCGTTGCAACCAAATGGCGTCAACACGGGCTTGAAGCGAACTCCCAGCGCTATATCGACCGGGTTATCTTCATCTCGCCACCCCGCCCTGCTCACCGTGTCCATGGCGTACCGTTCTAAGTCATGAGGTGATTCTATCCCCCGCATGAAGCTCCCAACATCACACGGTTGTGCCGCTACGTAATATGACGCAACGTATCCCGCAACAATATCACCAGCTGGGTGCCGTTGATTGGTTGAATAATCAATAATTGTGGCGCAATCTGTACCAGAGATCTGCACGGCCGCAGGCTCGCCAGCAAGTTCCTGTGCTTCAAATAAACGCTTTGCGTGCCTTTGTAATCGAGGACGGCAGATACGATAATCTGCTACCGTATCGATTTCGGCGTGGGTTCTGACATATTCTTCAAACCACCGCGCATGCTCTTGCATGACTTCAATCGCAGATGTCTCTAAACCCTCTGCTCCCGGATGATCCTCGTAACTTGACATGCCTGTATGCTACCATGCGTGGTACCACACAAACAAAACCATATTGGATTCTCACGCCTAGTTTTTAATTCGAAAGCGACGCCACAAAAGCCCATCTAGTAAAAGATGGCTCAGGTAGCCCATCACCGCTGCGCCGTAATACACTATGCTACTGGGTAATATGGCATCGTTATACAAATAAGGGACGAGTAGAATCGGCAGCGGTACCACCAATGGCGCCCATTTTTTATGTGTCCAGCCACGGTGATGACCAAGCACTGGCAGCATTGCAATTAAGCCTAAGTATGCTGCCGCCTGAATCATACCCTGCCATATCAGCAGAATGGTCAGCGGGAAGACGATACCAAAAAAGATATCTTGCGCCTTTGAGTTAGTGTCAACATCCGGAAACAACGCAAAAAGCATACCAATCACAAACACCGCAAAAAGTGCCTGCCAATCTTTCAGCAGGCCCGCATGTTCCGCAAACCGCTCAACCGGTACAAAACTCATGGCCGCCACATACACAACCGAAGCCACCACTCCCCCCGCAATATGTCCCTTATAATTCGCCATGTAGGTGCCCCGTGATAATACTCCTCTTCTCTCATTTTAGCGCACTTACAGCTTGCTAATAAGTACCAGTGTTAAACCCAGACATGCAATTGCAACAGAAATTAGCTTTTGCTTTAAATACTCTTTTTCACCTAATAGGTATATACCAAATAATACAATCAGCGTGACGCTCATTCCTGACACGTAGTTTGTCGCTGCAAGCGATCCTACCTTTAATGCATACACGTATCCATATGCTGATATAGCCCTAGCAACAAGTAGTCCGTATATTTTTTTATCTCTTATGTGCGCCATTTCACGCTTAATGTTAATCTTTTGAAACAAAACAAGCGCCCAGATCATTACAGTCCCTATACCACTAAAAATAAACAGATAACTTTCTATCGGAATCTGCTGGAGGTTATATTTTTCAAGTACTGCATGGAAACTAAACCAGAGCATTGTGAAAAGCCCTATTAAAATAGGGGTGCTTCGCCATTTATTTTCCTTATGTAGATTTAGTAGAATAATACTGGCGAGAATGATCAATCCACCAACAATCTGAAGCGGTGGAGGTGATTCGCCAAGTAATAGATAGGCCAGCAGCGTAACCACTACAAGGCGAAGATTATACAAAATCGTAAAGACAGATGCGTCTAGATGTGTTAAAGCCCAAACATTCGTCATCATTAAACCCGCAACCATAAATCCACCCAAGATCAAAAATAACCACTGCACAACAGTATATTCGAACGAAACCTGACCAGTAAATAAGAAGATGGTTGACGGAATAAAAACTGCCGTTTGCATCAAGGCAGACATTAGTAGTTTATTGAGTTTACCAAAAGTACTCTTTCGAATTAATAACGTATACCCTACCAGGCCTATAAGATGCGTAGCAACCAGCAGTAACCAGACCATTAGATACTTAGTTCTGGGTAGATGCCCCTGGTTACTTCGTCTACTTCTGCGCGGAGTTGCGGGAATGGAACACCCTCGCGGGCGGTGACACCTTCAAGGCTCCAGAAAATTCGTTCGCTGTAACCCAGGCCGCAGGCTGGCGGCATACCGTATTCCAGCGCTTCGACAAAATCAATGTCGAGCATCTGGGCTTCATCGTCTCCCGCGTCACGCAGCTTTTGCTGATCATCAAATCGTGCAAGCTGATCAATAGGATCGTTCAGCTCAGAAAATGCCTTACACATTTCAGAGCCGCCAAATACAAGATTAAACTGCTCGGTCAAGCGCGCATCATTGTGGCTAACCTTTGCGAGTGGCTGCATGAATACCGGAATGTCTATCAGAAACACAGGGCCAGCAATGGTTTTTCGATATTTCTTCCACAATTTATCAAGACTTCGAATACGATTGTCTACCTTCTCAACTTCAAGATTATTGTCTCGTAGTTTCGCCTGAATTTCTTCTATGGAAGATTCAAAGACATCGATATTGTACTGTTCTTGCAACACCGCAACAAAACTCATGGTAGGAAAATGGGTGCCGTCTTCACCAAAGTCTACCTGTTGCCCATTGTTGAGGGTAAACGTTCGAGTTCCCCAAGTTTGGTCGCAGACATACCGGATCATTCGTTCCGTAAATTCCATACCCTGCTGCCAGTCGGCGTACGCCCAGTACCATTCCATTGCATTGTGCTCAGGTAGATGTTCTTCAGTGTAGTTTTCGTTTCTGAAACGAGCCCCGATATCAAAGACTTTTTCAAAGCCTGCAACAAGTAACCTTTTGAGTGGTAGTTCGTGCGAGATTCTAAGATAAAAATCTTGGTCAAGAGCATTCATATGGGTGATAAACGGATTAGCATCAGCACCGCCAGCGGTTGTTTCAAGAATCACATTGTTGATTTCAATAAATTCATTTTCTAGTAAGAAGTTGCGCGTCGCCTGCCAAAATTTACTACGACGCACAAAGCGTTCACGAACATCTTCATTAACATTCATATCAACGTAGCGACGACGCATACGCTCTTCTTTATTCGTGAAACCATCCTGCTCGGTTGGCATGGGGCGCAGTGATTTTGTCAGCAAGCGCATTGAGGTAACTGCGATTGAGATTTCACCCGTTTTACTCTTGATAATTTCGCCCGTGGCTTCAAGAAAGTCACCCGTATCAAGTAGATTTAAGTGCTCTAAACCAATCTGGCTATTTGCAGCTTCGGTTGCAGCGACCTCGCCTGCTTTGAGAAATAACTGAATCCTACCCGAGGCATCCTTTAAAACAATAAAGGCAAGCTTACCAAACTTTCTAATACCGATTATTCGGCCGGCAATGGTTGCCTGCTGGCCTTCAAATTTTTCAAAATCTGCCACTATATCACCCACCCTATGTGTTCGGCTGCTACTTGCCGGATATGCGTTGATACCTAGTGCTTTGAGCTCATTCAATTTTCTTAGTCGTTCGTCACGTAGTTCTTTTAAGTTCGCCATATGCACCTATTCTACCACTGTTTGAGTAAAATCCTGATGAATAAAGAGGCTGATTTTGTATGTTTGCTGCATATCATTGCCGTCCTCAAAATGCGGCACTATGTGCCAGCCGGTCGTTACGGGCTGCTGAAAGTGCGCCGTTACGTGGTGGTACGTGGTATCTGCAAATAATTGTAGCCGCCTATTGATGTCACCCTGCACGGCATCTGCTTGGGTCAGCGTGGTTGGCAGTAAGACTGATTCACCCAGACGCAGCAGGCCGCCTTCTTCGAGCAGTTTTGTCTGTTGTTGTATGATTGCCGCGTCCGCAGCCACCGCCCATTCGAGTGCTGTACCGATCGCCCACTCCAGCCGTAGTGCATGCGGCACCTCTGGCATCGCCCGCCAACCCGTGCCGACGGCATAATATGCATGCTCTTCATAATTAATTGGATCATTTACGGTAAAAAATTCTGTCATCACTTCTGTCTTTCGAATTACAAACTCCCCGGCTTGTATGTCGTAGCGCCAGGGAGTTTTTTGATAATGAAGCGAACTTCAGGCGCTACGACCGAAGCTTTGTCTTTATATCAGACTGTGCAGCAATGTTCATATAAACTTATGGTACCATAATTAATATAATCTAGCAATTTTTTGCACTGCCAGCTTCAAATTGGTTATGGTATGATTTATGTATGACAAAAACAAAACAAAAAAACACGACTGAAACAACGCTGGTGCTACGGAAAAGACTGCTCCATGCAACACGTTGGCACTTTGTGCTTATTATTACTTACGCGCTTGCAATTATAGCCTTTGATTCCTGGAACCTTTTTACGCACCAGATTATCACGCAACGCTGGACATATGGTGGTATCTTGGCTGTCACTTGCTGTCTGATATGGTTTAGCCTGAAAAAGTACACGCACACACGCCAGTCAATGACGAACATCGCCTATATTCTGATTGTCGCGGATATCACCTTCGCCGCCTTGAATATCTATACCGATCGCGGCATGGCCAGTAAGGCCGTGATGCTTTTGGTGATTCCACTGCTGGTTGCGGCCCAACTAAAAAGTCGAGCAACCCTTTTGGCAACAGCTGGTTTATCGGTAGCCGCCTACACGACCGCCGCAGTCCGCTACTTCCATATATATTATGGCGAGGGCCTGAGAGTACAGCTGTATGGCGAGGTTGCTTTTTATAGTATTGTGCTTTTTATCATAGCCGCGCTGATGTTGCCCCTGATTCAGAATGATTGATGAAAAGAGTCCTCACAATCTGATAAAAAAACTGGAGCCCTTGCAGGAGCCCCAGTGAATAATAGTTTTGGTTGCTTAACTGATTTCTTTAATTTCGTAAGTCTTTTTGCCAGCCGGTAGCTCGATTTCAACTGTCTCACCCAGCTTTTTGCCAAGTAATGCCTTACCGATTGGTGATTCATCAGAAATTTTAGCCTCCAGCGGATCAGCTTCAACCGAATCAACAATGTGGTAGGTGACATCTTTTTTACCGTTCCTCAGTGTCACCGTATTCCCGATTCCTACTTTGCTATTTGAAGCTCGTGAAACTACTTCGGTATTGGCCAAGATATGTTCTATTTCTGAAATACGGCCATCAACGCGCTCTTGCTCTTCTTTAGCAGCGTGATATTCAGCGTTTTCGCTTAAATCACCTTGATCGCGAGCAGTCTTGATAGCATCGATAACAGTAATCAGCTTTTCTTTGAGTTCGGCTAGTTCGGCCTGTAATTCGGCAACACCGTCTTTTGTAAGTTGAAATTCTTTTTTCATGATTACGCTCCTTTTTTGGAGTAACCAAGCTTGGTTAAATAGTTAGTTATTATAAAAAACAAACACGCCTGATGACGTATTGTGTGAAGGTTTCTCAAACCGTCACCAGATTGTAGCATGCAGCTATTTTTTTGTAAACGAAAATTTTGCTATATTTTGCGTATTTTTTCAAGTACCTACGCTATATGTAGTGTATAAGCCCCACTGGTAGCGCCCAGCGATAGTTAGTAACTCTGCGCAAATAACCATACATCAGAAGCTGGTTGACCCGTATAAAAATCTACCCCTTCTTGATTTTCGGCAATTTTACAACGGCTGACCGCCTTGGTCTCTTCCTTAATTTTGGCCTCAATTGCCGGATCGTCATTCCAATACACTTTTACAAACCCTTTGTGGGTTTTGAGGATTTCCTTCAGATTTTCATAGTTGCTTGCTTCACGAGTATTCTCGTCTCTAATCTGCCGTGATTTCTGTAGCAAATCGGTTTGTATTGTTTCAAGTAGCTCGGCAGTTTTGGCACCCACCTCTTCAAGTGCAAATGTCGCCTCTTCCCCGGTGTCACGACGTTTTGCTGTTACGGATGCTGATTCGAGCTCAGAACCACCTATCTTAAAGATGACTGGCACACCTTTGACCTCCCACTTATTGAGCTTGAAACCAAAACGCTCATCATCACGATCATCAACGATTGTGCGAATATGCAGCTCTTCCAGCTGTGTCTTCAGCTTCGCGGCATAGTCAAGTAATGGTTCGTCTGTTTGAACAGGTACGATCACAACTTGCGTTGGCGCGAGCTTCGGCGGTAGAACCAGGCCGTTGTTGTCACCATGAGCCATAATCAGCCCGCCAATCGATCGCGTTGAAAGCCCCCAACTAGTCTGCCACACAAATTGATCCGAACCATCTGGTGCTTGATAGGTAATGTCGAACGTTTTCGCAAAATTTTGCCCGAGATCATGTGAGGTACAGCTTTGCAGTGCCTTACCACTTGGCATCAGAATTTCAAACGTCAAGGTGTCGTCGGCCCCCGCAAACCGCTCGCTTCGCGACTTGCTACCCACGTACCCATCAAGTGCAAAATACTCCCGATATACATCCGCATACATGTCCATCGCCCATTGCTGTGTTTCCACTGCTTCTTCATGCGTCGCATGCGCCGTATGACCTTCTTGCCACAAAAACTCGCTTGTTCGTAAGAATGGCAAAGTTCGCTTTTCCCAGCGCACGACGTTATTCCACTGATTCATTTGTATCGGAAGATCTCGCCAACTTTGAATCCACTTAGAATACGATTCGTACATTATGGTTTCAGATGTCGGGCGAACAGCTAACGACTCTTCTAATTTTTCACCGCCGGCATGCGTGACCACTGCCAGTTCAGGCGCGAAACCTTCAACGTGATTCTTTTCTTTCTCAAGATACGACATGGGAATAAAAAGCGGGAAGTAGGCATTGCCCACCCCTTTTTGTTTAATCACAGGATCCATCGCCTTCTGGACGCCCTCCCAAAGCGCATACCCATATGGCTTAATAATCATAGTGCCCTTCACAGGACCATAGTCAGCCAAGTCAGCAAGTTGCATAACACGTGTATACCATTCAGCAGGCTGTTCTTGTTTATTAGGAAGTAAGTTTTTTGCCATTATTTCTCTCTTTCGTTACTGGTATTGTACTAGATTTTTCGTTTGTTTGCAGGTAGCACGGATGTATTACTTAAAAACAAATAATAAACTGAATGCTAGACTGTTTTTTAAGGCATGCAGCATGATTGATGGCACAATTGAGTCATGTCGCTCCACCAAAAAACAAAGGAGCAAACTGAGAGCAAATGTATCAACGGCTACGTTGAGTTGACCATGAGCAGTGGCAAAAATAAGACTTGTGACCACTGCACTCAGCCAGAATGGTACACGATGACGCAGGCCTTTAAACAGCACTCCTCGAAACAGCACTTCCTCGAAAATCGGTACCAGCACAACCAGGGTCAGAAATGCGGCAATCAATTCTAGGGGCGTATGTAATTGGCCAAACCCAATATCCTGCACCTGCTCGGCATCAAAGCCGGGTATAAATTGTGTGGCTAACAATGTTACCACCAGCGAGCTGGTAAAATACAGTAGTAGTGCGGGCACCACTTCTGCAACCGCCCGCCAAGACGGCCAACTCAACCCAAATGCGCGCCATCCGGCATGTACTATGCGCTTGAATATCACCAGCCCGACACCTAGCACCAGCAGGTTACCGCCACTCATAATCAACAGTTGTATATTGGTATTGCTCGTATTTTGAGTCAGCGGCAAAAATAAAATTGCGCCAAGCATCTGGACGCCAATAAACAGCACGGTGGAACCAAGTAGTACAACAATAGGGTTCTTCCAGATTCGATGCCGGCGAGGTTCCCGGCTATTTTCTACATCAGTTTCCATAATTAAAAGAATCGTTTGATATCAACCACGGTAATCAGTGCTGCAAGCAGTAGTAGTACTAACATGCCAGTCCCGTGAATTTTTTCTTCTAGCTCTTTGGTGAGCGGCTTTTTTAAGAGTCTAAACAGTGCCATCACAAAAAGGCGCCCGCCGTCCAGTGCCGGAATCGGTAGAACATTCATGACCGCAAGGCTAACTGAGATAATACCAATCAAGAATAAGACAAATACCAATCCCTGTTTCGAAAGATCCTTCAAAACTACCACGATACCAACGGGACCCGTCACACTCTCGCTTGCCTTCGAGGCGTTGCCGGTGAAGACATTTGCCACCGCACCACCTAGTCCTTTGAGCGTCTCGACTGTAAATTGAGCCGTCGTACCAACACCAACCAGCGGCGCCGACCATGTTGATCGAATCAGCCGATTTTCAGCTGGTGCCACACCAAAATTACCCTTCTGGGCATCGTCTCGCAACGTCGTTGTTGCGGTTTTTTGCTGACCGTCTTGCTGATAGCCAACCTCAACTTCTTTCCCCGCAAAACGCTGAGTCATGGCACGAAGCTCATCCGCCGTATTCACCACTTCACCATTGATGTGCGTGATGATATCACCTTTGCGAACACCCATGTGACTTGCAGGCGATCCGTCTTCAACAAAACCCGCCAAGACTTCTTCTTTAATAATGGTTGCATCACGCTTGACACTAAATTGATTCGGCACCAGTTGCGGCATACCAATCAGCGAAATAATAGTGAAGATTGCCGCCGCGGCCACCCAGTTCATAAGTACACCCGCCGCAATAATAAAGGTTTTTCTTCCAAAACTTGCTGCCCCAAATGTTCCTTTTTCGGTTGCAGCGTCATGCTCGCCTTTCAATTTAACAAACCCGCCCAGTGGCAACCAGTTTAAAGTATATTCTGTACCATTTTTTTTGGTGAGCAACTTGGCACGAGGTGGAAAACCAATGCCAAATTCTTCAACTTCCACACCGCCTTTTTTAGCCGCAACCATGTGACCCCATTCATGAACGACCACCAGCAAAACAAACAACACTAATCCCAAAAATATAAGCATGCCTATTAGTATACCAGAAAGTTAGATCTCAGATCTCAGCAAATAGACGTGTTTGCTTTTGTCATCTATTTGCTACTATCTGTTATCTGATCTTAGTTGCCGCCAAAGCGACGATTGCGTGCTGCAAATTCTTCCAAGGCACGGTCAAGTTCTGCAACACTGAAAGCTGGCCAATGCACACTAGCAAAGTACATTTCGGCATAGGCCATACGCCACAACATAAAGTTACTAATCCGCTGTTCGCCACTTGTACGAACCATAAAATCAACCGGTGGAATTTCTGGGTGGTACAGGTTTTTTGCAACCAATTCAGGTGTTACCTCGTCGGCATTAATTCCACGAGCAATCATCGACTGAACTGCGTCCACAATTTCTTGATGACCACCGTAATTAAAGCATAGTGCCAACGTACCGCCAGTATTGTGTTTTGAGGCTTCTTCTGTTTCGCGCCAAGCTTTGATGAGTTTTGATGGAACTTTTTCTTCAATTCCAAGAACAACAATTTTAATATTTTCTTTGATCAGTTTCTTGGCATCTTTGGTTGCAATTGTCATAGCCAAGTTCATAAGGTAGTCGACTTCTTCTTTTGTGCGACTCCAGTTTTCGGTTGAAAAAATATACGCAGAAACGTACTCCACACCCCTGTCAAAAGCCGCTTGCGCCACTGTCTTCAGATTCTCGTAACCCTTACGGTGACCTTCTAATGTTGGCAAACCCTTTTCACGAGCCCAGCGCCTGTTTCCATCAAGTATGAGCCCCAGGTGAACTGGTATGGCAGATGCAACTGTTTGTTGTAATTTATTATTCATTGCAATCATTTTAGCAGATCTGAGATACGTTTCTAAGCTCTAAGATCTATTTGCTAAGATCTAGATCGACATAATGTCGTTTTCTTTCACCTTTTGAGCAGCCTCTACTTTGACATTATATTCATTAATAATTTCGGTGATTTGCGTTTCAATACGCTTGACTTCATCATCTGATATTTCTTTGGCATCTTTCAAACGCTTCGCTTCTTTAATGGCGTCATGCCGAATGTTTCTGAGGGTAATTTTTGATTCTTCCACCGTATCGCCCAAACTCTTCACAATTTGTCGGCGCAGCTCTTCAGTTAAAGGCGGCATTGGTACGCGAACGACGCGGCCGTCATCACTGGGATTGAGCCCCATCGTTTGATCATTTCTAATTGCAGCGGCAATGGCCTGCAAGTTGCCGGCATCAAACGGGGTGATCTGCAGTAACTGCGGTTCGGGTGCAGTGATATTAGAAACTTGATTGAGCGGCATCAGCTGGCCATACACTTCAACCATAACGCCCTCAATAATACTAGGGTGTGCTCGCCCGGTTCGCACCTTTTTAAGCTCACCTTCAAGATGATCCACCGCGTTCTGCATCTTCAACTTATAGCTATGTAATTCCATGCATTCTCCTTTTGTCATCTCTATTATACAGGATCATCACTTCTTCACTCTACACCTAAAAAATCAAGGATCATCCTTGATTCAGGGATGATCCTTGTATAGTATGTTTTTTACTTAGCTGATTGCGCCAAGTTCAATGCGAGACATCTGGCGAATCACCATGTTTTCGCCAAGTTTTGCAATGTGTTCCTTCAAAAGATCACCGACCGTTTGATCAGGATTTTTGATGAATGGCTGATCAAGCAGACATTTTTCAGCAAAATGTTTTTTAATCATACCTTCTACAATTTGGGAAACCATATTCTCTGGCTTACCTTCATTTTTAACTTTTTCAGTAAATTCAGCCGTCTTTGCTTCGCGCTCCGCAGCAGGAACATCTTCGATAGAAATATATTCAGGGCTTGCTGCTGCAATGTGCATAGCCACATCGTGTACAAAATTCTTAAAATCATCGGTACGGGCTACAAAGTCGGTTTCACAGTTTACTTCAACCAGTACGCCAATACGGCCGCTGTGAAGATATGAATCAACTACACCCTGGCGAGCCTCGCGCTCACCCTTCTTTTCCGCCTTGGTTAAGCCTTTTTTACGCATCGCTTCAAGCGCTTTGTCAAAATCACCATCAGCTTCAGTTAGAGCCGCCTTGGCATCAGTTAAGCCAACGCCAGTCAGTTCTTTTAATCGTTTAATGTCATCTATAGTTACATTCATCCGTCTCACTCCTTCGTAATTTTCAATGTATTAATTTTGCAATTTTCAATCAATCCAACAATAGTCCAATGTTTCAAACTAAGCTCATTGAGAAATTGAAGATTGAATGAAAATTGGAAATTGTGAATTGAAAATTAAAGTTCTAGGCTTCAGCCTTTGGCGCCTTCGCGCTTGCCTTGCCTTCATTGATAGCCGCAACCACGTATTCAAGTAGTAGTTGAATTGCTTTCAGCGCGTCGTCGTTTGCAGGAATCGGGAAGTCAATCAAACTTGGGTCAGAGTTGCTATCTACAACACCGATCACTGGCACTCCGAGACGCTTGGCCTCTTTCACTGCAAGGTGATCTGTCACCACGTCAGTTACATACACCAGACCAGGACGACCCTGGAGATTTTTGATACCGCCGTACAAACGGTTCATTTCATCAATTTCTTCTTGGAATCGTTGTACCTCAAGCTTACTGTAACGGTTAGCGAGTTCGCCGCTTTCCATTTTGTTTTCAAGATCTTGAAGATGCTTAATGCGACCGTTCATAGTTGTGGTATTGGTCAACATACCGCCAACCCAACGGTTCACCACATACGGCATAGCCGTGTCTTCCGCTGCTTGCTTAACAAGCTCTTTCGCCTGACGCTTTGTGCCAACCAAAAGTACCTGCTTACCTTCAGAAACCGTCTTCGCAATTAATGGCAATACAGCCTCGACCGCTTCAACCGTTTTAGTAAGGTCAATAATATGATTACCAGCGCGCTTACTGTGAATATATGGTGCCATTTTTGGATGCCACCGGCTCGTCGTGTGGCCAAAATGCGCCCCACTTTCTAATAGTTTTTTAATATCGACAGCTACTGCCATAACAATGAATCCTTTCGTTCTTCACAAATGAGCGACCAAAATGCATCTCGAGCGAGTCACATTCAGAAGGATTTCCTCACCTGCTGCTTAATATTTACCTAAGCATAATACCATATCTACAGATAAACACAAGATTGCACAGCGGAAGTCTTACGCTTAAAATTAGTACGTGGCACTCGACAAAAATGATCTGCAAGATATCAAAAAACTCATGGTTGAGACAGTGAGCCCGATGTTTGAGTTTCAAAATGAAAAGATTGAATCAATTGAAGAGAAGTTAGATAAATTCCGTATTGAAACAAAAGACCACCTCACAAACCAAGATTACGACATGACTCAGGTGAAAGAACTATGTAGGCAACTTGAAGGTAAAAGTAGAGCTCTACAAAACGACATCATAGAAATTCTAGATCGAGTAACAAGCATTGAAAAAAGACTCCTCCATCTAGCAGAATCGGACATTGAAAACCTCCAGCGCGACTTTGCTCGCGTTATAGCTTGGGCAGAGGAAGTTTCCATCAAAACCGGCATTCCCCTCAAGGTGTAGTCACAAACCTTTGGTGTCATCCTGA
>CAYUUV010000004.1:0-6014 GCA_964448015.1 uncultured Candidatus Saccharibacteria bacterium | reverse complement strand
ATGGGCAGGTGCATTGACTTATGAATCATTAACAGATATAATAACCCGGTTATTACATATGACTCACACGTGATGCTTCGCCGATAAAACCAAAATGGTTTACCGTGAGTGAACAAAGTGAGTCGAACGGCTGCAGTGGCCCGCTGCTAACCGCAACTAAATGGGCAGGAGCAAAACCCCGTGAAGAAAGATCTGCACCCAACAGACTACCGCCTAGTTGTATTCCAAGATACATCAAGCGATTTTAAAATTTTGACAAAATCAACCGCTCAGACAACTGAGACGATCAAATGGGAAGACGGCCAGGAATACCCCTTAATCAAGGTTCACGTTTCCAGCGCTTCTCACCCATTCTTTACCGGTGAAGAAAAGATCATGGACATCGAAGGCCGCGTCGACAAGTTTAAGGCCCGCGCCGAAGCCGCCGCAAAAGCCCGCGAAGCCAAGATCGCCGCTGCAGCTAAACCTGCAAAAAAGGTACCTAAAGCCAAAGCTCCTGCTGAAACAAAAGCAGAAGAAGCTACCGAAGAAAAATAACTCTTCACTTCAAACAACCAAAAACAGAGGCAAACGCCTCTGTTTTATCTTTACATAGAGCTACCGAAGTGCGCCTTTTTTGGAGGTTTTTTATTCGCCCTCTACCAGCTCTACTTTGTGACCAGCGGTTTCGGCATCTTTTTTAGCAGCTTCAATATACGCATCTTTATTCTGTTCATAATGCTCTCTAGCGTCAAACAGAACAACTTTACGGCCATCATCAAATTTCCTTACATTGTCTAAACTCTTCGATCGGTCACGATACCATCCATTACGTTCGTTCTTCAATTCTTCTGTTGCACCTTCAAGAGCTTTAGACAAACCAGAATCTGCCAACTTTAAAACATCGTGTATTGTATTGGTATGCTTTCCAAACTCAAGCGCCTGCTCGGCGTTATAATCTCTGTGGTGTACCTCGGAATTATGACGAGCTACAAAATCCTTTGCTCTGAAATCTACCTGATCCGGAGTCAATCCATTATTACCGTCTTTGTTCGATACTGGTGCTTTTTCACTCATTGTTTATTTCCTTTTGAATATTTTATTTTTATGAAACTAAACACATAATACTCTCTCTCTCTCTTGATTTGTCAAGTCTTTTTACAACTTTTTTTGTTATTTTACAAGCTGTATTTTGAGCTGCGGCAGGCTTTTGTAGGTATCGTGAAGTTTTTTATCAAATGTAATAAACGTGTCGCAGCCATTTCTGATTGCCACCGCCAGCTGCAGGGCATCCTCAAAGTCATCATCGCGCATGTTCGTATATGCCCATTCAAAATCTGCTCGTTCGAGTGGCAACATGGTGAAATCTACGACATAGCCCAAAGCAGTAGAGACATCAATACGCTCTTTTTTCCCAAAATACACCACCAGATGCCCCGTTAATGATGAGATAGCTGCTTGATCTCCGGCTTTTTGTATGACGCGTGTGGCTTTTTCGGCATTTGCACGAATTAACATAGCCTCAATTACCACATTGGCATCAAAAAATATCATTTTTGCGTAAACCCGTATTTCTCATCGAGCATTTCATGATATAACTCTTTGATAGACTTATTCGGATCGAGACTTGAAACCTTAGGTCTTACCTTCTGAAGCGCTTCTAGCCCCGTCATGGTTGTTTTCTTTGTCTTTTGCTGAACAGGGGCTAGCAAGACCGGCTGACTATTCCGATACGTCACCCTAACCTCTTCCCCATTTTGCACCCGGGCAAAGACGTCGCCCATGTTTTTTCGTAGTTCTACTGCAGTAATTGTCTTCATAGTTAAAGTTTAACATGAAGTTTAACTTTAAGTCAATACCTTTAAGGTTCGGTAAATTCTAACTAAAATCCGGCCTCTGCTCTATAGCTCAGGTCGTATGCCTTTTTTAATCAATTCAGTCGTTCTTCAAGTAACCAAAAACAGAGGCAAACGCCTCTGTTTTTACCACCACAACATAATTTTCCTCTTTAGGAAGTCCGTCTTCTTTAGAAAGAATCGTGGTATTCTTCGTATGCGTCATGGTCCCAATCGTCTGAGTCATAATTAAAAGTACCGCCTTCTCGTTCCGCCTCTATCTGCTTGGCGATAGCCTCTGCTAACTCAACCCTGTTACTATCACCCTTTGTAGCTGCATGTACCCATGTATCTTCAAATTCATTATCACCAAACTCATCTCCTGACCCATATTGACTATCGATCGCATTCTTGACTTCAAAAACCGCCTCTGCGGATACCTCAGATGGGTCAGCTGCATAGGCCTCAAGTACACCAACATATGCGTCCACTGCGTCTTTTGCAGATTTGAATCTGATATTTGCTACTTCTTTTGTTGGCATTTTTTCACTCATTTTTATTTTCCTTTTCTTTTGTAGTACTCTTAGTTTTTGTGAGTATACACTTATAGTACTCTCTCTCTCTCTTGATTTGTCAAGTCTTTTTACAATCTTCTTGTGATTTTGCAAATTTTGGAGTAAATCCTCATCTGTTATACAATGACTCTATGAAGATAGTTGAAAAAATAACCATCAAAGAGCTTCAGGAAATGGCGAACAAAATGTTCGGCGAACTAGTGAAGGCAGATGTTGATATTGTGAAGAACCTGGTAATTATAGACATGCCGATGCATTATGACGGCGAGCAAGAGCTGCTCAAAAACGGCTCAAAACAAAAAGCTATCTGGGGCATTAACCTTCATCCAGAAGACTACGGTACAGATGATTTTATAGAATTTGATTCTATGATCAATATTCGCCCCTCTCAAGGCAACCCTTCAAGAGATGTGTTAGACACAGATGTACGCGCGAAAATCACATCTATAATTAGCGAGGTGATTAGTGAGTAACCACGAATTTGATCAGAAAGCGTGGGCAAGGCAGTCGGTATTCTGGCAGCTCGGTAATATAGGCTCGGAGGTTGGCCGGGCGTTAAACGCCAAGCATCAAGGTAAAGAAGAACGTATGCTGAGTGCCTTTTACCGGGGCATGGATTTAATCAATGCAACCGTACAGTCATGGGTGGAACAGGGAAAAATGCCCTACGAACTTTTGATTGCTCGTGAACAATTTGCGCAGTCTATTCTGACCGACAAAGAAGATCCCAAACTAGAACAATACTTTATGCAATTCGCCATAGCCGAACAATTGCAAAAATAAAAATAACCGTTGCGTCTACAACTAAAAGCTGCTTAACACCTCTTCTGCAAACTCCACTTGTCTTGATGTCATTGGTTTTAACGGAGTTTCACTTATCACGTGTCCACCTTCTCCGGAAGTTGTGTGTTCGCCGTTTATAACAACATCACCACTTAAAGACATACCGTCACATTCAACGAACAAATTAGATTCAAATGTTCTGATTGAGTGTTGCTTTCTGCGCAACCCATCAACCTCCTCCCATGAATATCTGGTCAGAAAAACACCACCATCTAACACGCCAATTTGATAAACCGGTTTGTGGTCTACCCGCAAACCATCTGAAGCACGATACTGAACCGCAGGATGACCATCTGGATACGATTCAGTACCCATCCCTTCACTAAATATTGAGTCAACAAAATTCTCATCTCCCACCGCTTCCCGGCGCATATTTTCAGCATCAATCAATGATTGTACCCTATCAATTACCTTGGTGGCTCTTTCCAGTGATTCAGGTGTCGCTTGTCGCAAACTTTTTTCACTCATTGTTCATTTCCTTTTGAATATTTTATTTTTATGAAACTAAACACATAATACTCTCTCTCTCTCTTGATTTGTCAAGTCTTTTTACAATCTTCTTGTGATTTTGCATGGTTTTGGATCCAGGCTTTGAATGGTCAACCGGAATACTTCATTTGAAGTCTGTAAACAACTGATTGTGTTCAGATATAATAGTTTTGATGAAAAAATACCAAGTGTGTTGTCTTACACGCCCACAAGAACGTAACGTAGTATAAATTTATAAGAAATACGACCTCTGCCGTATAGCTCTGTTTTTTAGAAATCCCGATATGTCTGATCATCACGTCTACCGATGACCAACACCTCAGTTTGGTTTGCGCCAATTGGCCGAAAGATAATTCGGTATCTTCCGATACGCGCCCTATATATGCCTTTATGGCCTCTAAGCTGTTTACGTTCATTCCGCGTAAATCGTTTGCCTTGATTGCCCTGAGGTATGGCAGCAAGTAGATCAACTGGTCATTCGATAATTTTGCCAGAAACTTCTTTATTTTGTCTGCCACTGCGTGCCCTTCGCTGTGCTATTAACTCTTCCGCTGCCTGTATAACCTCATCTATCGACACGCCGGCAGCATGTATTTTTTGAAAATCAATCACTGTGTTCCATTGTTCGCTTACTGGGTCGCCCCATTGATCAAGCTCTCTGACCGGTTTACGAACTTTATCCAACAGTGCTTGACGAATAATATCACTACGGCTGGTATAATCTTGTACCGCCAAAGCATCAACCTGCTTTAGCAGCTCCTCCGGTATTGTGACATTAATTGCTTTAGATTGTACATTATTCATACATAAAATGTATCATTTATATACATACTATGTCAATACCTCCGCACGTTTTGTGATTGAATTAATTATCTTAAACCTTCGTTATCAATAATTTACAACTACTTTACTTCAAATCACCCCCACTTTGTCATCTCGAACCACGGTATGTCGCCACTATGCAATGCTGCATAGCGTTGTGGCATGCTTGATTCGGGATCCAATGAATTGATCATATTCTGAACCCCCGAAAAAGACTTCGGGGCATGGTGAGTTCAGAATGACACCAGGGTTGCTGTATGAAGTGTGGGTGGTTCAAATTTATATAGTACTACTGGCGTAGAGCATCTGATGTCTGTATACTAACTACTTGAGAATATCGGCGCTCACTCGCGTTGCTCGAGATTTAATACTGAGTCCACGCCTTCCTCCTTCGCTAAAGCTTCGGCGGACAGGTCGCGGGAATGACGGAAAGAAAATATGGAAGCGGAACGGAAATTACGATATGAATTACAAGAACTGACTGACTTTATTAGTCGGCCAGATGCGTTTTCTGATCCAAAAATTGGCGAGAAGAATCGCCGCCAGGCAGAGCTGACAGAAATTGTGAGCGCCTTTGATGAACGAGACAGCCTGGCAAAACAGCTTGAAGAAGCCAACGAAATTCTCCGCGGCAATGATGATGAACTTTCAGAACTCGCCAAGCTAGAAATCCCCGAGCTAGAAGAAAAGATTGCCGCAACCGAAGAAAAACTGACTGGACTGCTCACTCCAAAAGATCCGAATGATCATAAAAACTGTGTGATTGAAATCCGCGCCGGAGCTGGCGGCGATGAAGCGAGTCTATTTGCGGCTGAACTGCTCAGAATGTACCTACGCTACTGTGAAACCCATAGCCTGAAAACTGAAATTATGTCTGAAAACGCCAACGATACCGGCGGCTACAAAGAAGTCATCTTCATGGCCAAGGGCGAAGATGCCTACAAGCAGCTGAAGTTCGAGGGCGGTGTTCACCGGGTGCAGCGCGTGCCGGCCACTGAAAGCCAGGGGCGTATTCACACCTCAACCGTCACCGTTGCCGTCATGCCCGAAGCCGAAGAAACCGATGTTGAAATTAAAGAAGCCGATCTGAAAATTGACACCTACCGCGCCTCAGGCCACGGTGGTCAAAGCGTCAACACCACTGATTCAGCGGTGCGCATTACTCACCTGCCTTCTGGCATTGTCGTGACCAACCAAGATGAAAAATCACAAATTAAAAATAAACTCAAAGCCATGAGCGTGCTGCGTTCCCGCCTGCTGCAAAAGCAAATTGACGAAGAACACGCCAAGCTTTCCGCCCAGCGAAAATCCCTCATCGGCTCTGGTGATAGAAGCGAAAAAATCCGCACCTACAACTTCCCACAAGACCGCATCACCGACCACCGCGTCAACTACTCACGCTCAAGCATCCCACAGGCCATGAACGGCGACATCGACGACATCATCGCCAAACTACAAAGCTACGAATCCC
>CAYUUV010000003.1:0-42231 GCA_964448015.1 uncultured Candidatus Saccharibacteria bacterium | reverse complement strand
AATGATTGAGTACCAACAAAAAATTGGCGAGTTAATTGCCCGCATTCGTAACCAACGGGGCCTTACACAAAAAGAACTTGCCGACAAACTCAAAACTTCACAAAGTGCTATCAACCGCATTGAAGCGGGTAAGCAAAACGTTACCCTGGAAATGCTGGCGCGCATTAGCGACGTTTTGAATAAAGAAATCATCAGCCTTGGGGGCAACTCCGTAAATCTGCGGGTAGAAGGTGGCCACAAGCTCCGTGGTTCAATTGATACAAAGGTTAGTAAGAATGCGACTGTTGGCCTACTCTGCGCGGCACTACTCAACCGTGGTACCACAACACTGAAGAAAGTTCCCAAAATTGAAGAGGTGTTTCGGCTGATAGAAGTGCTGCAAAGCATTGGCGTTAAGGTGACCTGGCTGGATGGCGGCGATGTTGAAATTAAACCACCGAAAGTCTTAAAACTTGAAGCTATAGATGCCAAAGCGGCCCGCCGAACCCGAAGCATTATTATGTACCTGGGGCCATTAATGCACCGCTATAAAGAATTTCGCCTGCCGTACGCTGGTGGCTGCAAATTAGGCAAGCGTACTGTGGCACCACACCTTTACGCTCTTGAGGAATTTGGCCTCTCTGTAGAAACCAAAAATAACTACTACCACGTAACGGTTCGGAAAAAATCACCGAAAGAAGTAACGCTGTACGAAATGGGTGAAACGGTTAGCGAAAATGTGCTTATGGCTGCAGCCATGACCGAAGGCACCACGATCATCCGTAATATCAGCAGTAATTATATGGCGCAAGATATGTGCTTCTTCTTAGAAAAGCTTGGAGCAAAAATCGAAGGCATCGGCACTAACACGCTCACTGTGCACGGTGTGAAAGATGTTGATAAAAATATCACCTACGCACCAAGTGAAGACCCGATTGAAGCCTTCAGCTTTATTTCTGCTGCTATTACCACCAATTCTCGCATTACTGTCCAGAGGTGTCCTATTGAATTCTTGCGCGTTGAGCTGCTACGCCTGGAAAAAATGGGTTGCAAATTCAGAATTAGCAAACCATACAAAGCAGAAAATGGCCGTACCGACCTCGTAGACATCACAACAATTGAATCTGATAACCTGAGAGCGCCCGAAGACAAAATTCTAGCCCTTACCCACCCGGGTATTAATATGGATAACCTCCCCTTCTTCGCACCAATTGTTGCACGAGCCCGTGGCACCACCCTAATTCATGACTGGAGCTATGAAGACAGAGCACTCTACCTCACCGAACTAAGAAAACTAGGTGTCGATGTTCGATTAGCAGACCCGCATCGCCTTTACATTACCGGCCCAAGTAAACTTGAGCCAGCAGATATCAACTGCCCACCAGCCCTCAGGCCTGCTGTGATTATTTTAATCACCATGCTCGCTGCACCGGGCACCAGTATTTTAAGAAATATCTACTCAATCTCCAGGGGCTACGAAGACTTTGCCGACCGCCTCAATTCCCTCGGCGCCCATATAACCACCTTGCGCGACATCTAATCTGACTCGCTCATACGCACCGGCTCTAGTGAGAAGTCTCGTCCCGGTATGTACACGTGTTAGTCTTTGAGTCCCAGCTATACCTTCGCCAAGTCACTGTCAAAGAATTATTACCGCCACGACTTATAATGTAATCTTTGGGGCACTTACCATCCACTTCTTTTGGAGGATTTGATGGGTTCTTACTTGATTTAAGGTAAGTCAGAAAACGCGCATTCATGACAGTTGCTACCTCGGGATACTTTGCAAATTTCGCAACCATCTTTGTGTGACTATACTGTTTACCGGCCACAAGTGCTGTAATCTCTCGCTTGACCGGAGAACGGCCCAGGGCATTCTTATATAAATTTTTAGCAAGTGACTCCTTGGCACTCTCTGATAACCACTTCCTTGCATTAGCACCGCCCGTAGCTTGACTGGCTTGTGCCGTAGCACGACACTCAGGCGACAATATTAATTCACATATAATTGTCTCTTGGTAACCCTGTCTGCCACTATGCGGATATGAGCCAGAACTACCTATATTCAGTAACTTCTGCTTGTTAATACTAAAGAGCTGCACCGCTGGTTCTTTGCCGTAATATGATACGTACGCTCTGTATACCAATGCTCCGGTACTATTTTGTATACAATTTGTGTAGTCTTTTGACTTTGTATTGCAAGAGGCTTCATCGTACCAGTAAGCCTGTGGTTGGCTTGTCCCGGCATATGATCGAATGACCATGAGACCACCCGTTATAGCTACGAGCGCTATGACCAATACTGAGACCCGCATTGTAATTTTTGAACGTAGGTCCGAGCCCCCGCCACCAGATACAAATTGCCCAAACTCATTACGCTTTTGGCCCTTTTGTCTTCGAAACACTGTTTTAAATTTTTCAAAATCAAACGTATGCTTTGTTTTATTCACATCCTTGAGATCGACTTTATTTGATTCGCTCATACGATATTCCTTGTTTTAATTTTATTCAGCTATATTTCAGTTATAACATAAGCAGTGTTGAGAATACAATAATACAGTAATTTTTTAAACATCTACTTAGTCAATAAACCTACTCGTTAGTACCAAAACTGGGAACTGTCAATACAAAACTCTACACATTTCCGCGCACCAGGCATCAATTCAGGCTACGAAGACTGTGCTGACCGCCTCAATTCCCTAGGCGCCAATATCACCACCCTCCGCGATATCTAGAATGTTAGCACGAACTCGTCCTGAGATAAGATTGCCTACTTTCACATTCACGGATACGAAGTACGTAAAATAACTCGAGGCATTGACTATTCGCCGCAACCATAACCACCGTACCAAAAGCTAGTGCATGACACATCTATAATGCGTATACAGCAGTCTACGTAGCTTTCATGCTCAAAGTTAGCGTAATAAGCGAGCATAAAGAAGTTGTGAACAAAAATATTAAACCTAGTGACTACGAAGAGGCAAGGCTTTATAAATGCTGAAGCTCGGAGCACGTAGGTAAATGTGTTGCTGGGCTACCCTAAAGATGAATACATGAGAATTGATCGCGAGGACGTCACCGCTACTGACCAATTTTTCTCCACTCACCAGTAAACCATTTGCACTCCTTATCGGTGATTTTGTAGCCTCCCCATTTGCGTGTACAACTCTCATACTGGGTAGTATATATTTTTGATCCCTGGCTAAATACTTTTTGACTTTCGTGCACATTTCGGATACATCTCACGCCGCCCCCTGGTCCATTAAATTTGCGACCCGCGCACGTCTTGTTGCCTAACGGCAATGATGGCAAACTGTAGTAACTTGGATGTGTATCAATTGGCTGTCGAGCCTCTCTTACGCATGAATTCCCGCTACGCTGCCACCCCTCGTTGCAAACTACATCATGAACTCGTAAAAGCTTATTATTACAGGTGGTGTGACCAGGTGTATAGTAAATATCTCTCACCTCTATTCTTACTCCACCCGAAATGGGTTGGTTCTTAAGGTAGTCGGGTGCTGTTGAACAGTATTGCCGAGCAAATGCAAGTACTTCTTCATGGGTTGCCCCCCTAGGTGGTGTAGGCTGTGGGTCCGCTCTAGTCTCATAACTACCACCGCCCACTTGCCGTGTTGCCACTTGCTGTTTTTTCTCATAGACTACCTTCGCACGCTGGTAGTCATTAGCAATATTTTGAACGTAACCAGCAAGTGAACTGATGTGGCCTTGAATTTTATCAACCTCAGCTAAAATAGCTGGACCTTGAGATTTGGTGGCTGTATTTGATATCGCCTTGTTATATAAGCCTTGGGCTGTACTTTTACAGGTTTGCATTTGTCCCAAAGCCCCACGAAAATGTTTTTCTTTAGCACCTATGGAATCGAGCTCGGCTCTGGTTACGGTGCTTTTGAGTGAAATTTTATTGGTTGTGTCGTTATCTTTTTTAGCATTGGCAACGTAAGCAGCACCAAGAGTTGTACAAGCCTGCGCATCCTTCAATGGACCTGACGTAACTGGCGGTGGCGTAGGGGGATTGGGTGTTGGGGTGACTGGTGGATTTGGGTTAACACTAACTGCCACAGGGTCACTTGCAGGACACTTACGTGAAGGGGCATTTCTTTCATAGGTTGTTTTAAAGTTTGCCCATGCCGCACTTTGACCTCGTGAGCTAATTTGGCCCG
Source organism: uncultured Candidatus Saccharibacteria bacterium (assembly GCA_964448015.1). Taxonomy (GTDB): domain Bacteria; phylum Patescibacteriota; class Saccharimonadia; order Saccharimonadales; family UBA7683; genus JACKGS01. The sequence goes on along the minus strand of CAYUUV010000003.1, from coordinate 38,071 downwards.
CCCAATAGTCCCAATCAGCTTGCTTACCAAGGCCTTGGCACGATTGATACCACTGCTTCGCAGTCTCAACATTCGAAGTTGCAGCAAAACTCTGATACACGAAATATCCACCGACCAATGCAATGACCGCGATGAGAGTGAAGGCTCGCTTAAGATTAATGGTTTTAAAACTTTTTAAACCGCTACTAGTTGTTGTTACGGCAAACTTACCTTCTTCGTCTCGCTTGGGACCTTTTTGTTTTTTAAGAGGACTTGCAAGCTGTGGCATTTGTAAGGTCTTCTTGCTTTTGGGTTTATTTACTTCTTTGAGGTCAACTTTGTTTGATTCAACCTTGTTCGACCTATGCATATGACATATTCCTTGTTTTAATTTTATTCAGCTATATTTCAGTTATAACATAAGCAGTGTTGAGAATACAATAATACAGTAATTTTTAAACATCGATCCAAGTAATAGCCACCCTTGTTGGTACTCAAACTGGAAACTGTTAATACAAACTTCTATGCGCTTCCGCTTCAGGCATCACTCCAGTCTACACATACTTTGCGCCGACCACCTCAATTCCCTAGGCACTCACATCGCCACCCTCCGCGATATTTATTAGTTTACTGAACACAACGTGGCTAAGCAAACGCCTACCTCTTTAGTAACCTGCTCTCAGCTTTGTTGGTCAGTAATCAGTGTACTGCTTCCGCTGTTGTACTTTTACTCTTAAAGGCTTTCTACGTCAGTATTGATGTTATTAATCTTACGCTTAATTAACATAGTATTAACCTGCAATTCATCTAGTTTTGATCTATAGGCAGATAAGCCGTGGCCAGTGCATCGATAGCCTCGAGTACACTATCTGTGGACTCCTTACTGTCTTTATTGGAGGACTTCCCTACTCCACTCACCATGCTCACTTCACTCTCTCGGACTGCAAATCTGGGGTTATCTATGACTAAGATCGCTAGCATTACCTCGATAACATACCCAGCCGTTTGGAGGAGCTGCTTTATATCCGGTACCGGTCATTGTTTGATTTACGCGATACGCTTTGTATAATCCGCTACAAACCCGGTCCCCCTTAGTAACATCCCACTTTGGCGTGAGGCCATATTTATTCTTGTTACATGTCACTGCATTTATATTTCCAGTTTTTGAGATTGCAGTTCCTGGAATCTTGTATGTGATTGATACCTTGCCTGGCTGTCCATAAAAACCATCTTTACAACTCTTAGTAGGTGTTATAAAAGCAGGCGTTGCCACTTCTTGCTTCCTCTTATCCACCGTAGCTTGACCACGCACATGATGTTTAACAACATTCTCATAGTGAGTATTTGTTGCACGTAAGGCGTTATCTATTAAGTTAATGGCTGTATCTATACCCAACACCTGACTTCTTGTATTAGCATCTGAGTTGGCCTTATTTCGGTAGTCCTGTGCAAAGGTTTTATAAGTCCGTATCCTCTCGACTCGTAGCTTGATATTCTTCCCGGTAGTATTAATATTATTAACCTCGGCTTGAGTGATATTTTGTTTTTTGGAAAGTGCATCAGTTATGCCACTTTCTGCTTTCGATGACGTAGCCATACTTTGCGAATGTGTAACTTTCTCATTAACCGACGCAAGGTAGTTTTTTGGAGTGGTTGTTGGGGGTTTGCTATTGGTCGGTGGTGGAGTAGTTGGAGGCGTCGTTGGCACGGTTATACGATACGGATTAGTAGCCGGGCAATTTGGCTTACCATTAGCCTTAGATGCCGCCGCAAAGGCTTTATAGATCCCGTCTTGATCGCTTGGATTGGCAGCAAGTCTATTTTTCCAGTAAATATAGCCCGAGTTTGTTGTCTGTGGCAATGGAGAGTATTTACAATTTGAGTACCATGCCGTTACCGCAGCTCCATAATTTGGTGTCGCTGCAAAAGATCTATACACGAAGAACCCACCAACAAGTGTGATAACGGCAATGAGGGGAAGCGCTCGTTTAAAATCAAAGCCCCTTAAGGTCGAGAGCCCGCCGCCACCAGTTGTTGAAGCAAACTTGCCTTCTTCATCTCGTTTGGGGCCTTTTTGTTTTTTAAGAGGGTTTGCAATCTGTGGCATTTGCAAGGTCTTCTTACTTTTGGTTTTATTTACTTCTTTTAGGTCAATTTTGTTTGATTCAACCTTTTCTGACTTCTTCATATGATCTTCCTTGTTTTATTTTATTCAGCTATATCTCAGTTATAGCATAAGCAGTGTTGAAAATACAATAGCAATTTTTAATCGTCAGCACGGGTCAGTTTAAAAACTTTTATGCAGGTGAAAAATAAAAATTGTAGGAAGACAATCAGTAACACTGAATATATTGTAGCCAGTACTGCCGACTGTGTGACACCTTGTAATAATGTTGCTATATTCGCGGCTAGTAACGGAATTGCTTGGCCGAGCAGTGAGAAGAAACAGAAGAACATAACTATAATTAACAGTACTTTTACAACGGCAACTGCTATGAATTGACCGTGCCAGGTTTCTTTGGAAACGCTGAAATTACGAAAGGTCGTTTCGGTTTCGTGATTTTTCAGAGCCGTGCGCGCAGAACTAATCAGCCACGCAATAATTAAAATAATGCCGGCAAGCATACCCCACAGAGCGAAGTCCATAAACCGATTAAACCATTCGAGCCAGCCTTGGGTAACAAACAGAGTGCCGATGTAGCTATTTTGTACATCAAAATAAGAGATTTCCTGGCTTGTAATAAAGCTATCTGAGTAGCGTGTCACGACATAATAGATGCCAAAAATCAGAGGTAGTGCAAAAAATGACAAAATTACTGCTGGTGAAGGGAACAATTTGAGAAGATTTTTCATAGCGCTTCTTTCTTTTAGTTTATTAGTTCTATTTTATAGCATAAGCAAATACAATAACCAAATTTTTTACCCGAGCCAGCTTTTGTATTGGCTTGATGAATCTTTAGAAAACTAGATTCCCAATCAAGCATGCCACAACGCTATGCAGCATTGCATAGTGGCGACATGCCGTGGTTAGGAATGACAAACCAGAGGAATTGATACTCGGTACAGGATGAGAGAACATGAAAGTATCTTTTTATTTTCATAATTCGGGCGGTCACGTTTTATACTGCCGCTTAGCTATTTGTTGAGCTACGCTCAACCATGCCATTTTTTACCTCGCCAAGCGGCTTTGCAATCATTACTTCACGTCCATCAGATTCACCCTTAAGTGTGCAGGTATATAAGGTGAGTTTTGGTGTTTCGCTTTTGGCTTCAATTTCCGTCTGTGTTGGCTTTACCTTTTTCTCTTCTATAATTTCGTAGCCATATCTTTTACCATGAAAATCAACGATAATCTGATCCCCGACCGCAAGCTGGTCAATATGGTAAAACGGAGATTTCTGCCTGGTCTGTCCCGGTGTTGCACCTAAACTGAAACGATGGGCACTAACGATAAAGTTACCACCTTTTTGAGGGTCCCCCCTGTCTGGAAAACGGTGCCACGAACCCGTTTCAAGTGCTTCGGCACCTCCTGTTGTGAGTGGCACATTGACGCCAATTTTTGGTATGTACAGCCTGTCTTCTCTGGGGGCGCTCATTTTTTTAACATCAATTTCTTCAATCGGAAAGAACAATGGTATATTCGGAGTCATCACCAGCACCAGCAGATATGCGCCTCCCAGCAGCCCAGCAACGGCAACCACAAGTAAGATACCGCTAATATAACGATTGGCACCTTTTTTATGTTTTGTCCCATGTCGATGTCGAAAATGCATATGTTATTACAGTATATCAAAATATAATCAGAATTTATGCATTTTTTTGTTTTTTCTTATCTGATATACTAGCTACCATTGCGGGTGTCGTATAGTGGCTAATATGCCTGCCTTCCAAGCAAGCGACGTGAGTTCGATTCTCACCACCCGCACCAAGCTTTTGCTGGGGCAAAAGCAATTTACCATTTACCATTTACCATTTACCATTGAAGACACGAAAAGCAGGGCTTTTAGCACTCATTGATAATTGATAATTGATAATTGATAATTGCTCTTTCGTCACCTACAAAAGAGCTTGCCCCGGTAGCTCAGTGGATTAGAGCAATGGGCTTCTATCCCACAGGCCGTAGGTTCGAGTCCTACCCGGGGTACCACGAAAAATTCACTTCGTTCATCTCGTGGCGTCGCCACGAAAATTCACTCTACTCACTCGTGGCGCTGCCACGAAAATTTACTTCCTTCGTACTGTGGCATCGCCCAAGATGAGACAGGGAAGTTATTTTTTATAATCGTGAAGTGTATAGCCAAATAATTCAACTAAAAAACTCCCCTGAAGGGAGCTTCTTGGTGAAAGGTTCTGAACCTGTGTTACAACACTGCCGAGCCTTCAATACCATTATTCTAGTATCTTATCGCGTAATTTTAAAGACCTACTACACTTTGATACAAACAGTACGTACTTTACTACCTGAATCTCAAAACCCCAAGCAAGGTGTCATTCCTGCGACCTGTATCCCATAGCCTTTGGTGAAGGAGTAAGGCAGGAATCTAGTAGTACTGGATCCCCGCCTTACCACTAGGCCACCTGTCCGCCGTAGCTTTAGCGATGGCGGAAGGCTTAGAGGCACAGGTCGCGGGGATGACGAACGAGAAGGGTTTTGAGACTCAGGTATCTTATTAGTTTATGATTCTAAGATCTATTTGCTATTTGCTATTTGCTGTTATCTCTAGCTTCGCTGGGTCAACGCGGCTTGTAACTCGGGAGCATCGAGTTCTATGGTGGCACCGGGCATAATTTGACCGGCAAGGAGTTTTTGAGCCATGATGTTTTCGATTGAGCGTTGAGTCACGCGGCGAAGCGGTCGGGCGCCGAGGCGTGGATCGTAGCCCGCTTGCGCCAAAAACAGTTTTGCTTGAGGCGTTAACGCTACTGCAACTTTTTGCGCACCAAGTGTTTTATTAATACTGGCGACAATGAGATCAACAACCTGCGTTAATTCTTCAACAGTCAGCGGCCGGAACAATACAATCTCATCAAAACGGTTAATGAACTCTGGGCGGAAAAGGTTCGCGTTAATTAACTCGTCTATAAATTGGTCTTCAAACTGCTCTAAACTTTCGCCCGCTTCAATGTGCTGACGAATTCTATCAGCACCAGCATTACTGGTGGCAATTACAATTGCATCCCGGAAACTTACCGGTTTATTTTGACTGTCCCGAAGCATCCCTTCATCAAGCAACTGCAGCAATACATTCAGCACGTTAGGATGTGCTTTTTCAATTTCATCAAGTAAAACTACAGAAAACGGCTGCTTTGCAATTTGTGCGGTAAGGCTATTGGTATTTTGCGAACCAATCTCAAGTAGGCGTGCAACATCTGAACTTTCTGAATATTCATTGAGATCGACGCGGATTAATCGATCTTCGCCGCCAAAGTAGACATCCGCTAGCGCCTTGCTCAGTTCAGTTTTACCAACACCAGTTGGCCCCAAAAACAAAAAGGTACCGATTGGTTTTTCTTGATTGCGCACGCCGGCACGAGCGCGCCTGAGCGCATCGCTTACCACTTGAACAGCCCGTGTTTGATTAATCATCCGCTCGTGAATTTTACCTTCAAGATTCAAAAGTGTATCTCGCTCTTCACTGCTAGAGGCAGTCTGTACTTTAACATCATAACTTCTTTCAACAGCCTGTTGAATTGACCGAGCGGTGATGAAGTGGGTGTCTTCTGCAAATCCAGTGGCCGACTCCAGCAATTTAATCGCTTTGCCGGGAAACGCCTGGTCGCGTATAAAACGATCGGCCAATTTATACGCCTCAGCGAGTGCTTGGTGCATATACACAATTGAGTTTCTACCTTCCATCAGCAAAATCTGATCTTGCATGACCTTTATGGTTTCATCGTGTTCAAGCGGACTCACCACCACCCTATTCATTAGTTGCGTCAGGCCGGGATTAGTTTGACTTAATTTCAGCCATTCTTGATTGTCTAGCGATATGATCACTGGTAAGCCACCGCCTTCCAGCACTGGCAGAAGCACGCTGGAAAGATCAATTGAACCAGTGCCATCTTGCAAAAATAATTGTGCCTCGTCGAGAAAAAGAATGATGTTCTTGGCATGAATCGCTTCGTTGAATAAACGAATCAGCAAGCCTTCAAGCTCACCTCGCCCCTTAGCTTTTGCAATTAAACTAGCTGCGTCGAGTTCAATAATTTGGCGATACCTAAGTTCGGGACCAACAGCTTTTGGCTGTTCTATCATTCGTTGTGCCAGCGCGTACACCAGAGTGGTCTTACCAACACCAACCTCGCCAACCAGTGTTGCGTTTCTTCGGCCAGACTGCCCAAGCACATGCATCATTTGCTTGAGAACCTCTTCGCGCCCTTCAAGACTGCGGTGCAAAATACCGCCCCGTTCGATTCCACTTGTTATATTAATGCCAACACGATTTAGAAGCGGCGCCCAGCCAAAGCTGAAGTCTCGACCTAAACCGCCATTATGTTTTTTGGCTTTGATATTTTTAAAAACACCTTCAATATGTGCCCTCCAGCCAATGCCAGAAATAATATCTTCTTCGTCGAGCTGTAACTGCGAAAGGTAGAACCCAAAATCCGGAGTGGCAAATAATAAGGCTGCTGCTAGCGCTGTATCAGTGACCAAGCCGCTGCCGTCAACCTGAGCACTCAAGGTTTTTGCCCGTGAAAAGATAGCCGCCAGATCATTCTGCTGTGTTCCAAGTACGGTTTTGACAAAATCAAGCGATATCCCGTAGCGATTCGCAAAAAAGATACCCCCCGGCAACTTCATAGTCACCTCCGCCAGTACTTGCGGTGTCAGATTTTTGGGCAGCTTTCCGAGGGCCCTTCGTTCTAGAACCGCGTCAATGGGTGCTTCTTGATTCTGTACGTTCAGCGGTGGTAAATGCTTTAATTCACCGTGATACCATAAGACTGGCATACTGAACCAACCCACACCAACCAATACTATATGTCCGAGGGTATCACCCTGTATGAAGACAATGAATATCCAACCTAATAACAATACGGTACTCAGCGTTAGCAACAAGAAGCGGAGCCAATTTTTATCTAAAACAACACTTAAACGGGCTTTTTTCGCCCGCGAGCTATTGTAGTTAAAAAAATTATATTCCACTTATACAAACCCGCCTATTAATACAACCGCTACAACTGGTGCCAGGGGCAAAAATGGCCAAGCCACCAGAAACAAAAAACCTAAAAATACCAGAAGAAACGCAAAGAATATACCGATGAAAATGATAGTAATACGAATCATCGCACCAATAACTCGAGAGATCAGATTCCCCCCCAGTACTTGCAGCTTCACCCCTAACGGAGCCCGGCTGGTATCTATCACATCCTGCCGAAATGGTGCAAATAAAGTCTTTAGTAAATCTTTAATGGAAAAGAACTCAAACACACGTCCCAGTTCAACAATATATATCTGCTGAGCCATCCATAGCCAGCCGCGGGAATACCACCACCCGAGCATATCTGCAATTATCATAAGCGTATTGTAACAGATTAAATAGCGACGAAGCAAAGTCGGGTCTGAAAAAGTATGGTCTGAAAATACCACTGGCTACGCTACGGCACGTACGCCGATAACATCCATAAATTGCCCCATCTGTTGACTCGGCACCCTGCGGACTGGAAGCTGCCTTTTGGGTAGCGGCCGCGACAGGAACTCGTTAACCACCCTTCGCGGAGCCAGTTCCCTAACCGGACGCGGGGCCTCTGGCTCTATAGCCACTACCGGCAACTCGACAGGAATAAACGCCTCCTGTACAACCTCCTCTGGTATATCTTCAAAAAAGACTTCGGTGACAAAGGCACGGTTTTTATTAGTTCGCCACACTAAAAAGATGCTGATTTGATACAAAAGTACGGCTGGCATGGCCATAATAGTTTGGTTCACCGGATCTGGAGTTGGCGTCAAGATCGCAGCTACAACAAAACTAACGAGAATAATATAGCGTTGGGCTCGCATCATACCACCTGGAGTCAGCGGCTTAATTCGATTCACAAACAGAACAACGAGCGGAATCTGAAACAGTATCGCGAAACCGAGCAGATACGCCAATACAAAATCATAATATTCATTCGCAGTAATGAGCGCACTGATGTTTTCGTTACTAAAACTAGTTAAAAAGTGAAGTGCGTTCGGTAAACTGATATAGTACGCAAACGCGACGCCGCCATACGCCAACACAATTGAAAAAATGAGATACGGCACCAAGGCCCTTTTGTGTACACTTTCTAGTATGGGCGCGAAAAATTTAGCAATTTGATAGAGAAAAAATGGCAAGGCGGCTACAACCGCAAAAGTAATACAGAGCTTGATGAGGAAATTTAAACCGCCCACCGGAGAGGTAAAATACAATGTTTTACCAAACGGTCGCTGAATAATCGCCATGAGCTGCTCGTTAAAGAGGTACGCCACAAGACTAAAACCAAGCATCGCCACCACCGACCATAAGATACGCCGTTTCAGTTCACTGATGTGATCCATAAACGACTTCTCACCGTCTACCTTGGTTGAAAACTGCGTGTCTACAAGATTAGCTGCGACTGTTTTTCTGTGACTTTGAGTCGGCTTTTTTATCATCAGCTACACCACCTTCAAACCCTTTTTTCAGTTCAGTCGCAGATTCACCAATGCTCTTTGCAAGCTTCGGTAGCCTTGCAGCCCCAAATAATAGCAATAAGATAAGCAATATAACAATTAACTCTGTTGTTCCGAGACCAAGCATACTATAACTCCTCCACATAATTTATACTGCTCTTATTGTAACCGAGCGACTGCCGTTTCGCAACAGATTTCCTGCACCGCACTAACGGCCGTATGCGCTTGCGCCATACCCTTTTTGAGATTTTTGACCTGTCTTAATTTGGGCGGTGTTTTTTTGAGCAAACTTATCTAAATTATTAATAAAAGCTGTGAAGCCGACAAGGCCAAGAATCCCTGCGCCAACAATTTGCAAAAATTGTTTACGATTCATTTCTTTTTGCATCAGATCTTGCAGGGCTTTATTGTTGAACATGCATGTTTCTCGTTTTAATTCATTAAGATTACGCTTAAGTATAAGCTACCATAAACATTATGGCAACCCACGGCGCGTAGTGGTAGATTTTTCACCAACTCTACGCTATAATAGCGTTTGTTTTTAGGAGTCTTCCTCATAAAAATGACACACTTCGGGGTGTGGCGCAGTTGGCTAGCGCGCGCGGTTTGGGACCGTGAGGTCGGAGGTTCAAGTCCTCTCACCCCGACCAGTATATTCCACCTCTGTTTTACAGGGGTGTTTTTATTTCACCAAATGTTAACTGTGCGACATGCTGCTATACCCTATTTTGTTTATGCTTGCAACGGCTAAATAAATGCTTCATGATATTCGTATGACTGATGGAAATTTTGAGAGAGAACCAGGATCTGAGCAACAGCCAGCACCTCAGCTAATTGGCAGCTTACTACCCCGCTACTATGAAGTGTATGGCGAAAACCCACGTTATGAAGTAGAGCGTTCTATTATGGTTGATGGACACGAGGTCGCTTGGCTAAGGTACGAAGGCGAAGTTATTGACGATATCACGGGTAAAGGCAAAGAAGGCCAACCCTATTCTGGGCACGAGCTACACTGTGCTTGTAAGTTCACAGAAGGCACAGGCTGGCGAATAGAAGAAGACGGGCGTCCAGTAGGGCTTATGGGTGAAGATAGTTGTATTAAAAAGGAAGCAGCAATCCATCTACGACATCTGGAATTGCGTGAAGAATATAAAGCGAGAGATATGTTTGGTCAGTGGGGACACCCCGGTACCGAAGAGCTTGAAGCAATCATTCTTGACCTTATGGAAAAAGCCAAAGCAGAAGAGTTCCTTGAAGGAACTAGTGGAGCAGGTTTTTGGGGCGGTTATTACTACTTGCAGACGGTAGCTTCAATCGCAAATTTGCCAATGAAGAGTGTGTGGGAAACTGCCGACAAAATGATAGCCGACAAAAAGATACGACTTGAAGGTGCAGTAGTTCAGCCATACTTTGAGCCAGCACCGCCAACGTGGGAAGCACATGGAAGCGTGGAGCGGGGCGGCTACAGAGTGGTAGCATCATTGCCTACGCATAGTAAAATGCCTCAGACTTGGCAATTTGAAGTTTTCAAACAAGGTACGGAAGACGAAGAGCCTGTAAGAGTAGCGATAGAAATCCCCCAAGAGCCTCTGACTCATCAACCTACTTTTGGTCCTGATGTTGATGATGTTGCTCGTGCGGAAGAACGAATGGCACAAATCCTAGAAGAGATAACGCAAGGTCAGTAGACCAAGTTTTCTATTTGAACCACTCTGATTTTTAGGTTACAAGCATTTCTTACGTTATCAAACACATGAACTACGTTGGCACGATCTTTAAACAGACCGTTTAGCAGTTATGTTCGACCCAAGCAGTATATTATTAGCTCTGTTTTATAGGGTTATTTTTCTATGCAATTATTAAACGTGCGATATATGTTGGAGATTTCATGCACCGTATGCTGATAACTTATAGCTAGAAAAGGAGGCTTAAAATAAAGAAAGCCGGCTGGCCTCCGCTATCCAGCAGTGGCGTCCGACGTTTCTGCTAATAATGTACTCTGTTTAACGCTCAAAGTCAATATGTACCTCTTGGCGAGTAATAACGATGATGCGTTTTATGGTTTTTGTAAGCTGGAACTGTTTCTCAATCTCCTTCAGAAATTTATTAGTTGGAATACGTCCATCCATACGTCGTAAATCAAGTACAATATTTGGCGATTGCTTGAGAGCAAGCCGCAAGTTATTTTCTATGGTGCGTGAACTTTTACCCGTAGGGCTTTTGATTTCCCAGCGTAGTCCATTCATCTCAATATCTGGAGTCTTGGTACCCCTTCGTCTATCGGGCGTCAGAAACGTTATGTCGTTACCAAGCTTGGTTGCGAGAAAATCAACAGCTATCTTTTCGTGAACATCGATAAAGACGCCGGGCGGAACTACAATAATACCTATTCGTTTTCTTACCATTGGTAGTAGTGTATCACGTGGAACGACACTAATTAACCTGGTAGCACCCCTCAGCTCGTTGAGTCCATTCATAACCTGGGTACAGTCTTCAAATAAGCTGTTAAGTAGCTCTTATGGAGTATGTTCGACCCAGCTTGACCGCTGAGGTAGTTGCTGATATAAAAAAAGAGATTTTGATGAATCATATCTGTTATGTAGACATATTTGAAAATATTTGTTATAATAGTGCAAAATGAATGTATTAGGATGTAAAGCTTAAAATGAAGTATGCCTCGATATTTGCCACAATATTACTAGTCTGGATAGCGGTTATCCTGATGGCTTTTGTGGTGCCTGACGGCGGCGATATGTTCAAGCTGTATATTGCACTGACGCTCTTTACGCTCACATTATTTGTGATCGGTTTTGGTAAAAAGTAACTGAGGTGGCATATGAGCCCGCATACACTTGAAGAAAAGCAGATTAAACAGCTCAAGAAACACCGACGCAAGGTGCTGACTGCTATGGTTAAAGACGCCTATTTGCTCTACCGCAAGGGTCACCATGCCGAAATGAATAATCTGTTGTGTGAAGAATTTACCAAACTTGGTGGTGTGTATGTCAAGTTTTTACAAGGGGTACTGCTAAAGAGTACTCTGCTGCGTGACTGGCAAAATGCCGATCGGCTACGTATTTTTGAGAACCTAGAAAGTGAGCCCCTCGACATTCAAGCAATTCTTCAGCGAGAACTGAACCCTGAAACCCTTTCTCAGATTGCTAGCATCGCGCCAAACCCATTTGCAGCTGGCAGTTTTGGTCAAGTTTATTTTGCCAACCTGGCCGATGGCTCGCCCGTAGTCATAAAACTGCTGCGGCCCATGATTCGTGAAACGCTTTCGTATGATTTAAAGCTTATTGGCCTCGTGATGCGAGCATTTATCAACAAGATCTATCGCAACATGGATCTTGATATTTTAAATGCTATTAACGAATTTAAGCGAGCAACTATGCGCGAAACAGACTATATTGAAGAAGCACGCTTTGCGCATGAACTCTGGGTTGCTTACCGCGATAACCCCCAGTTTGTAATTCCGCGCACCTATTTAGAGCTCTGCACTCCAAATATTATTGTGCAGGAATACATTGATGGCATTTCAGTTGCCCAACTCCTCCGATTTAAAGAACAGGGTATCGACCCTGCCGATTATGTCCAGCAGAAGCTGGGTTCAGACCTGAGCACCCAATTGAAAACAGTTGGCTTTGAATACATTCGCGGCATTTTTATGCTACCGCGCGTACAGGGAGATCCACACCCTGGCAATGTTAAATTGCTTAGTGAAAACCGTGTGGCATTAATTGATTTTGGAATTTCAGCCAAAAGCCCCAAAGAAAAAGCGGCGTTTTATGGAGTACTCCGTGAATACGAACGAATGCTACGCGGAGAAATTGATATCCCAATGATGCTTGGTCAGTTTTTACGATTTTTTGTGAGTGACTTATACAAGGCCATGAAGAAGATTACAAGCCTACTGCCTTCGAGCGACAAAAGTAACGACCTGACTCGACAAATGGGCCTCGTTGCTGAATCAAATTTTAAACAAGAAATGAGTGGCGACGATCTGGAAGCACTCATTAAAAATGGTAATATTCTCTCAACAGTTAACCAGGTGGTCAACAAAGGCAATCGGTTCGGCTTTGTTATGAAGATCGAAGACAGCGAAATGCTCCGTGCCGCACAAAGTTACATTACACTGGTTGATTCACTGAACTTAAAGTCTGAGGTACTACCAGATGCTTTTCGAGAAGGCTTACTCTATGTTGCCGAGCAACGGCCAGAGTACACACAAGAAACTGAAAGCACCATGAGTGTCAGCCGCGCCATGGAAGTCATTAGTAAGTGGCTGGAACGAGTTGCCATCAGAGACCCGGCTCTTTTTAAGACATTTGTGACAAAAATTAATGCTGCTTCTGAAATTAGCAGCGGTGCCAAGAAGGAAGATCGACAACCGAAAACAAAAACAGCAGAAGATTCAGCTCGGCCTAAGAATACCCCTGAAGTTTCAGCTAAAAAGTAGATTTATTTATAAATTAATGCTATAATAACAGTATACCTATGTTCAAAGATATAATCCTTTTTGTGAAATACCCCTACACCGCTGGTGTTATTGCTACCATGTGGCTCGGAACGGCTATTATTTTAGCCATCAGCCAGGATCTTGATGTCATCAACGTTGTACTCATTAATATGGCGGCAAGCTGCGTAGTGGCAATTCTCGGCTTCCGTGGCGGCCAGGAAGCCTAGGTTTTCAGTTCACATATCGTATACCTAAAAACAGCCCATCCAAGGGCTGTTTTTAAAATGATACTATGGTGAAGATGTGTGTAAGCTATTTGGCAACTGCGATTATAGTTCTGGTTGTGACCTCTCGATTCTGCCCAGAAATACGGTATATTTGCTCTCGTACGAACTTCAGCGGTGCTTCATCTTTGTTGACAAGATATACGATTGAACCCTTAGTCTGTGCACCGGGCTCAAGCTTAACGGTATCAAATTTATCTGGATATGCGGCGATATTTTCAGGTACCAACTTCGCGGCTGCTGAATTTTCAAGCCTGAAACCAAAACTATTAATATCTTTTGGTTTGTCTTTTGCAATATTGCCAATAATGAAGTTAACCTTCACCAATTCTTTCGTAGAATCCAGTTTATAGTTTGCATCGTCAGTTTTAAAGTTACGTTCGATATTGGTAACTTTGAGAATGAGGCCGTCACTCGCTGCTGTTTGCTCACCAATCTCACCTTCTATGGTTTCATCGACGTATTCTGGATCTTCAAGCTCACCAAGCACTAGTTCTTCTGCAACATCAGCAGAATCATCTTTATTCTTTTCATTTTCGGCGGCTTGGCGCTCTGCCTCTTTCTTTTGCCAGGCAACATCCGCCTCAGCTCGGCCTTTACTCTTACCGCTTGCAAAACCCACAAAGAACATGGCTCCGCCAATAATAATGCAGATGATAACACTACCGATTGCGATCATAGTAATTTTTTTATTATCTGGTCCGGTCTGCTGTACAAATGAGGTATCGGGTTGAATATTTTGTGGCGGTGGCGCCATATCAAGACCAGGGGCCATCGGGCTCGATGGTGCCGCAAATTGTGAGCCTGGCACTTCTGTAGATAGCCCGGTATTGGGATCCATAGAAAGAGGAGCAGCCTGCACAGCGAGGGGTGCAGCGGTAAACGCTCCGTTTGGTTGAGGTTGCTGACCAGTTGTATCAAGACGCGGCCCATTTAGACCGATACCACCATTTGGATCCATGTTAGATTTCTCCTATCATACTTATGTTTGATATTGTAACAAAAGGTTTGTGCTTAGGCTAGTGTTATTTGATCTTTGGTTAAAAAACCCGCCAGTTACTTAATCATAGACATGTATCACCAAATCCCACCTCAAAGGCTGAGGTAGTAAAAATCATAACTCTCCCCTTCTAATCTCGACATGTCTTACGTCTTACGTCTTACGTTACACAATTATTTTGCGTACTCAGTAGCCCGTGTTTCACGAATAACATTAACCTTAATAGTTCCAGGATACTGCATGGTACTTTCAATTTTATTGGCAATATCTCTCGCCAATTTAATGGCCGTCAGGTCGTCAACCTTTTCTGGTCGCACAATAATACGGACCTCTCGACCAGCTGAGATAGCGTAGCTCTTGTCGATACCCGGGAAACTATTGGCAACGTTCTCGAGCTCACGCATGCGTTCAGCAAAGTTTTCTGCTGATATATTACGCGCACCTGGTCGTGCAGCAGAGAGGGCATCAACAACACGCACCACCAACGCCTCGGGAGTTGTTGCCTCAATGTCGTCATGATGAGCCTCAATGGCGTGCGCAATTGCGTCGCTCATACCGTATTTACGTGCCATTTCAGCACTGATATGATGATGCTTACCTTCAATTTTATGTGTCAAAGCCTTGCCAACGTCGTGCAGCAGTGCCGCAACCTTAACCGTTTTTACATCAACACCGATTTCTTCAGCAATTACCGCAGCAATATGCGCCATTTCGGTGCTATGCTTCAAGACATTCTGGCCGTAGCTTGTTCTGAATTTCAACTCACCCAGTAGCCGCATCATTTCTTTTGGCACTAAGCCAACCACGCCAACCTCTCGAACGGCGTCTTCACCCGCCCGGTCAATATCTTTATCAATTTGTTTTTGAGCTTTTTCTACAACCTCTTCAATACGCCCAGGATGAATACGTCCGTCTTTCATTAACATTTCCAGTGTCAGGCGTGCAACTTGCCGGCGAATTGGATCAAAGCTTGACATAATCACCATACCCGGAGTGTCATCAACTAAAATATCCACACCAGTTGCCCGTTGGATTGCTTGTATATTACGCCCTTCTTTACCAATAATACGGCCCTTCATTTCGTCGTCGGTTAGCTTGACGGCAGTAACTGTCTTTTCGGTTGTGACATCGCTAGCCATGCGCTCCATGGCCTGTGTGAGCACAACCTGCGCTCGTTCTTCGGCGTCTTCTACGGCATCACGCTGCAGCTTAGCAACCAGCCCTTCAAGATCTTTTTTGATATCACGCTCGGTCATTTGCATCAATTTTTCAGCTGCATCGGCTTTTGAGAGTTTGGCGATTTTCTCCAGCTTTTCTTGCGCGTTCCCGCGGATGGTGCGGACTTCGTCTTTCAGTTTTTCAAGTTCATCTTCGCTACTACGAAGCCGCTCGGTGCGCTTATCGAGTTCGTCAAGTTTTTTATCGAGTGATTCTTCTCGTGTCAGTAAGCGAAGTTCGGTATCTTTGAGCTCTTTACGACGCCTTGCTTCTTCACGCTTTGCTTCTTCCATAGAAGCCACCGCCTGCTTTTTTGCATCAAGCACTAATAGATCTGCCTCTTTTCGTGCCTTTTCAAGTTCTTTTTTTGCATTCTCAGCAGCAGAACCAAGCTTTTTCTTGGTTGTAATGGTTGCACCTGCAAAACCGCTTGCTATACCAGCAATAGCGGCAATAACCACAAATAGTTCCATATATGTCCTTTCAACGCCTCTAGTATTCTTCTTGCTTACTCACAACAGACTCTACCAGTAGTAGCAACGAGGAAATGTATTAGCGGATGTTCAAATAATTTTCATAAAGATCGCTATAACATTCTGTCATACCGATACTATCTTTTATTGTACGGCAAAAGTATCAATTTACATATAAAAATAGCCTCTCAAGGAGGCTATAGGTAGAACGAAAGAACAATTTTACTGCTGGTTTTGCTTTCTTCGTAGCGTAATCACCCCAAAGCCCAGAGCTGCTCCAAGAGTACTGCCGCCAATAAAAACGGCTGCATTCTGTGCAAGCTTGCTTTGTAGTGGTGCAGCGCCAGAATTAGGTGTTGTAGGCGTTGTAGGCGTTTCGGTGGCACCTGTTGCTGGTAAGGCGGTACTAGCAGTAGGATCATCAACAACAATTGTAGACGTACTTTCTGCATAAGCCGCAGTCGGTACCACAAGTATTGATAATGTCATTGCTGCTGAAACTACTATTCTCGCAATCTTCTTCATAACATGTTTCCTGTTTAATTTTTGCTTATGCTTAGTCTATAGTACCTTGATAAAAACCACTTGTCAACACTTACAAACCTGAATTATACAACCGCGACCTATTACAGTCGTGATCTTGAGCGCCCTGTCTTTCTCTGGCAAGAAGGCCGGGTATGACGGATGGGTGTCAAAAGATCTGATTGATTTGTTGCACATTCACTGGATCCCTCGACTTTGCACGGGATGACAAGTGTGGAGTTTTGAAAGCTGGAATCAAGCTGTATTGACCCATGCTTCATGTGCACTATTGGTTCTTTTTCTTATTGTACCTAACCACCAATAGTATGATGGATACTGGCATCAATATGATCCCAATAACCGCGACTGCTCCCAGTATTAGTGTAATCAGGTTAATAATTATACCCGCAACCCCACCACCAGTACTGCCACCGCCGTCAACGGTAGCGAATATGAACCTACGAAACACCTGGAGAATCATGCTCGCCACGAGCAATACACCTGGCCCGAAGATAATGAACAGTAGCTTGCCCACGGGGAAAGGGGGAACTTGTTGAGCCGTCGAAGGTGGAATGCTCGTAACCGGAGCCGGTGGTACACCAGTGGGTACACCACCTTGCTGAAAATTCAGCGCAGTGGCAACCGGCGGTTCACTATAGTCTTGTGGCTTTGGTTCTGAACTTTGATTTTGATCTTGCATATCGTAATTCACTATCTTTATATTTGTAACGCTGTCAAAACAGTCATCTTAGCGGCGAGCTTTTGCAAACGCCAGCCCCCGCTTCACCGCAAAGCCAGCAGCACCCAATCCAGCCACACTAGCAAGCACAACAACCAACGGAGACCGCATCATCTCACCACTATTAGGCGCACCCGGCACGCTGGTAACTGAACTACCAGGTGTTATTTGACATGCAGGCGGCCCATCGTTCACCACCCCACCGCTGTATGAATAATCTAGACAAAACCCGTTAGCAGTAAATCCCGCTAAATTTGCCACTATACCGTCGTTTGATGCAAATGCCGCATTTCCTACGAGTGTTATGTTCGGAATTGTCACCGTACATGCTCCGGGCGTCTCAGTCACACAATATAAGAATAGCGCCCAATCTAAATCATCTGGAGATGCTTCGATAGTAATTGGATTAGACCATGTATAAGCACCCTCCTCAAAGGATATCTGTATTTTTGACCCATTCTTAATAGTAATAGATGATGTACCAAACATCTCACTTGGAGTGAGGTCAATTTCTGTAACCCCAGATTGCTCCGGTGTTTGTATAATTGTTGTACCACTATATGAATTCGGTTCGTATAACATCACATCCACGAGATACACTACGCTACCGTCGCCGACAATAGATTGATTCACAGTCAAGCTACCATTACTAGAACTAGCGTCAAATGTTAACTCGTAGCCGTTAAGATCTATCGTGTGACTGGTCGTAACACCATATGTGCCCATAGTAACACCGAGAATACTGATATCATCGCCAAGTTCAATACCTCCTTTTATACCCGCAATAAGTGAAGGTCCTCCGTCGATATCTCCTGTTACATTCAGTACATGTGCTGTCGTATCAATTCTAGTAGGTACACCGTCCTGCCAAACACCAGCCCATGTAATACTGTTAACACTCAGACCACTGATATCATTGACTACATCAAGTGTGCTTCCATTAACATCCACACCTATAACTATGTCATCACCATCTACTGGTGCACCAGATGGAGACCAGTTTGCTGCAGTACTCCAGTTATCGTCACTACCGCCACCAGTCCAGGTTTTGGTGGCGGCGAGGGCGTCTGGGGCGTTGATGAGAGCCACTGCGCCAAAGGCAAGCGCGAAGACTAACAACGCTTTCAGTTGGTTTAATCCTTGAAACATTTTCATACTTTTCTCTTTCTTTTAACTTTTATACGCTTATGGTAATAAATGATTGTAGAAATTGCAATAGTGAAATACTGCTTTTACTTACCTTGTACGTATGAGCTGTGATTTGTTGAATAACAGTAGCATCGCCAAGCAGCAACTTGCAATCACCACAGCCTGTATTCGCTGTGCTGCTGTTACGCCAGACTGCGGTGTACCAGGAACCCATTGATCGTCTGCGACAGCCGCATCGTCACTAATACCACCTGCACCACCGGGTCCACCTGGCGTTTGTGGTCCACTTGGCGTTTGTGATGGCGGCTCATTAGTATTGCCACCAGCAATTGCAAACGTGATTAATGACTGCGCAGCATAGTCTGCAGCTTCATCGTCATAACAAGCGGTGAGATAACTGACCGAATTACCATCTGTTGGCACAGTCACACTAGTGGTAGCACTGCCACTAGTTAGTGCGAACGGTGAACCTGCTGTGCCATTTGTTCCAACAACACAGTGTGTTGCATTCTCGGCCTCAACTGTTAGTGAGATAGTAGACCCGGCAGCAACACTACCTGATGGGCCACTAAAGGTAGTAATGTTTGGCATATCATCACTAGCAGCAAGTGCGGTCGCAAGATCAAGTTCTTTATGAGTGATTTCAGTGTACTCGGCTCTGTCTTCAGTAATTTCAGCACCAGATTCTTGTAATAATTGCAGGATGGTCTGCGTAGAAAGTGTTGGGTTTTTTTCACGCATAACCGCATACGCTCCCGCCACCTGCGGAGCTGCAAATGATGTGCCGGTAGCACCTAACCATGATTGGCTCGTAATGCTGGTTGGAACAGCTATACCGCCGTCTTCGTGGTCACCATCAAGCTCACCCCCTAGTGAAACAATGTCCAGCAGCTCACCGGCATTGCTGTATGAAGTCATATGGCCATTCTTAGTAGAGGCACCGACAGCAACAACGTTCGTGGCACATGCCGGCGAATAAATACCATCTTCATTCCCAGATATTTCACCGTCATTACCCGCCGCTGCGACAACTGCAATGTTGTGTTGCAGTAAGGTTTCTGAAACCAGGTTGATAGAAGTGCTGAATTCAAGCTGATCACAGGTTTCTTGGTTGGATTGCACCGGCTCCGAGGTGAGAACTTGGCTAATATTCACCGCAGCAATTGGTGTGGTGAAGCTTGGATCAGAGGCTAGGGCCACAACCCGGTTGAGCCCCTCAAGTATACCGCTCACGTAAGATATTTCGCAGCTCTGTTCCTCGTCTTCTTCATCATCGCACCAGTCCTCCTGACCAGCTATTTCTTGGACATTAACTCTGTTCCGAATAGCAATTAACTGTGCGCCCTTTGCAACGCCAGAAAGATCAACTGCTTCAGATGCAATCGTCTTTGCTTCAGGCAAACCTACGGCAGTTGCTGAAACCGCAGTACCATGCCAACAGCCTAAATCATTCACGTCGGTGCAAACACCTGCCTCGGCAGCCCCTTCGGCAGTTGAGGAGGTTGCGCCACCAGGACACACACTGGTAACCACTGCGTCTGGGTAGTCAGCTGTATGGCTATAGCAGGCTTCACTGACAATTTTATCTGTAAACTGGGGCAGGGACGAATGAACACCTGAATCAATAACCGCCACTGCGTAGCCTTCACCGGTAAAATCATTGGTGCCATCACTAAAACCTTCGTCTGCCGTACCGCCAATATCATCAGGAATCGCAACAAAATTAGTTGCTGATGACTTCATTGACTTGTCTTTGAAGATGCTGACGATATTAGGGTTAGCCCGTAACGACTGTTCGCCCGCGGCGTCTGCTTCAACAATAACAAAAGGTAAATGCGACAGGCGATTGGTAACTCGAATGTAACCGCTGGCATTACTCAGCTGTCCCGTTAGCCAACTCGAACGATCATCAAGCTGCTGTTGCTGTGTTTGTAGTGTAAGGCCGCGTTGCGGTGCGACAGATTTACCCTTATAACGCACAATGAACCGCTGCATACCGCCACTCGGACGCGACGACGCCCGTGAAGTAACGGGATTAAAAATTGTTACTGACTGAGCAATTAAAACGGCGATCAGCGCCAGATTCAGTAAATACCTGCCTGTACGAAACCTTTGAGTTCGTTTTTTCATTTTATATTTTCCTTTTTGTTTTTGTACCTATACCACTTATTCTACAAGCTGTTGTAATAAAATCAAGTTTTTTATGAAGATGTTATTTACGCGGTTCCGTAATATGCGCCTCGCTACCATAGTGCGGCATCACAATTACCCCCTCCTGTTGATTCGAAAGTTGCGGTAAACCGTCAGCTTGCCACTGCTCTCCAGTGCTACCCACAATGGGGACTTTCCAAGCGTAGGCAAGGGTATTGGCCACCGTGATACCAATACGTAAACCCGTGAAAGAACCGGGACCTTCGTACACAATAAGTCCTTTTATATCTGCTTGACCCAGCGAGTAAGCTTGTAAAAGTGCCTCGATTTTTTCGAGTAGTGTGGTTGAAAGTTCTCGATGCGCCTGCCAGCTGTATGAATCACACAACTGATGCGTGGCGTCATACAGATACAGCTCTGCTTCGGGCTTGTCGGTACGGAGTGCAAGAATCATGTGAACAAGTATATATGAAAGTGATTACACAATATAGCGGCACTAACCCACATACACTTTTCAGCTCTAAAAAATAAACTCCTGCCCGTGATATTGAGTGCAATTGAGAGAGTTTGTTGCACTTGCCAGCAGATCTCTCGATTACATTCGAGATGGCAAAAGGTGAGGATTCGATATGACAAAAAGTACGAAATCGGAGAAAACAAAAAAATGGGGGTGAGTCAGATAGTGGCACATCGCTCTTTGAACTCTTGTATATTCACGAGGAAGGTGGAGAGATATGTGCAAACAAATACTTAAATTCATCGGTGTAGCTGAAGGTCATTTGCCGCTCGTTGTCGTCAAGTGCCGCAATTGAAATCATAATTCGATTAATCGGTAGAATGTCGTGCACCACATCACCCCACTCAACCGCCACTACCGCATCTTCATCTTCTTCAACCTCTGCCAGTTCATTACCGACAATCCCTGCATCTTCAAGACGGTAAAAATCAAAATGATAAAAATTCTTGCCATCAGGACGCCCATACACGTAACTAATGGTGAAACTCGGGCTCGCAACAGCATCGGGCGAGCCAAAGCCGTCCGCAAGGCCACGCACAAAAGTTGTCTTACCGCCACCAAGATCACTCACAAGTTCAAACACCTCACCACCGCGTAAGTTTGCACCAATATTTTTACCGAGTGCGACAGTTTCTGCCACACTGCCACATGTATAGACCTGTGAATTCATACCACCAGTATACACACCCTCAACCCACGATCTATACATTTATTCAGCAAAAGGATTCTGGCGATTCTTTGGCAAATCTGTTCCAGGGGTGGCAACATTACTATCACGCAAGGCTTTAATTTGCTCAATTGCTTGATCATTAAACTTAACGGCTTTTAATTTTTGCATCTCCTGATTCATATATGCCTGGTCTATCGGTAAATCATTGAGGGACTTAACGCGGTAAAAAACCGCCACCAACACCACCAGCACAAGTAATAAAATAACGAATGATTGATGCACCCGAAAGAGTTTTTTCAGTCGATATCGATAGGTTTCAAACTTATTCACTTTTCTTCTCCGTAGCCTTTTCTTGCGAACGAACATACAAGTTAAGTTCAACCGTTATACTTTTAAGGAGCGCTCGATTATCGGCATCTGGTGTCAAACTAATATTGGTGACTTGCATCTTCCTTCGGTTGTCTTCAACTGATTTTAGAAATTCTAGTAGGTAATCGTAGCGGGAGCCATCTTGAAATTTTATCGACATTGGAATCACTGACACACCTTTTGGAATGGTAGATTTAGCCTTCTTATCGGTCGACTTGGTCTTGGCAGTTGTTGTTTCTGTTGTATCAACAAAGGTAATATCTTCAACTGCTAAACGCGCACGGAGCGCAAATTGTGAAATTTCTGCCACAGTCAAAGATTGCTCTTGCTCTTCTGGCAACACTTTTCCAGCCAACCCCTGAACGTAGCTCAGGGAATCAACTTTCTGTTTTGTGGCCTGGTAGGTGCTAAGTTGTTTGTTGCCAATTTCAACCTGGGCCCTTAACTTTGCGGTGTCAGTAGCTATAGATTTCAACTGTTTATCCGCAAAATAGATTCCTCCGGCAACTCCAATTACAAGCAGCAAGATCGTTATTTTCAGCACGTGGTTCATTCGTCGAGGAGTCATTGTGTACCTCCAAGAATTCCAGGCTTAAAGTAAGCATTAATAATGGTGGTAAATTTATAAGGACTAACAGGTTCAGGTGTGCTTACTGCTGATGACCCGGCGGTCGGACTTGTTGGGGTCGCTGTGGTTGTTTCATCTTCTATTTTTGTAATGTTCTTGATTTCAGCTTTCTCAAAAAGACTCGAGGCAGCTAAGTTATTTCTCAGTACGGCCGCCTTCTGTTCGTTATCTACCTGTGCGCTGACTACAAGTGGTGCTTCTACGTCTTCCAGCGAAAACTTCAGTCCTGTCAAAACAGAGCCTGGTGGCATTATTCCACCAATCTGCGTTAACATGTCTGAAAACTTTACATTGCGAGACAGGAGACCAGAAATCGTATTTACCGTAGCCGAAAGTTCTTCAGCCTGTTTTTGCACCGGTTGCAGACTTGCAATTTTTGCATCATTTAAATCAACCGTGTGTTGAATATTAGCATTTTGTGCACTAAAGAAATAACGAGCTACCAGTATTGCGGCCAGTAGTACCAATGATCCGACAAGAATAAGTTCGACGTAGCGTCGTAAGATCGTATTATTTCGAGCAAGCCGAATATTAAGTACGCGACCGGGAGGAAGTAGATTAATCATCAGCCAGCCACCTCCTCATCAGGAGCCAACGCAAGGCCAGCGCAGGTCAAAAAGCGTGGTAAATCTGCATGCTCTGGCGGCTCCAACTTACCAAAAGAAATATGATTGCCCCAAGGTGATGATACCCGAGTAGCAATGTGCGTAGCGTCAGTAAGATAATCGCCAAGCCCAGGCATATTGGCGCCACCACCCACAATCAGAATTTGAGAAATCTCTGCTCCGTCCTGAATACGTTCTTCGTAAAAACGAATCATTCGCTTTATCTCTACTATCACTTTGTCGAGTATTGGTGAAACGGCAGCTTTAATTTTTTCTTGTTGCGGCCCAGCTGCAATACCTTTGGTTACTTTTGCACTCTGAGCTTTGGCGTGTGAAATATGTAGCTGCTGAGCAATTGCCTCGGTCAAGCTGTTGCCGCCTTCTTCTACGGTACCCGTTACACGCAGTGTTTCGTCTAAAATACCGACATCAATTGAATCACCACCAACATCCACAATAATATACGGGCTTCCAGGTATCATATCTTCGTACAACATACAGAGTTGTGCATCGGCTCGAATATTTGTTTGCACTAATGCAAGGTCGAGACCCAGTAGATCGCAAACGCTAACGTACGAATCGACAATCTGCCGCGGTGACGCCACCATACGCACCAGCATATTTTCTGAGTCACTTGTTTCCATAACCTCGTAGTCGTAATACAAGTCTTTTGACGGCACCGGAACCGATTGTTCAACCTCTAACTGTACGGCATTATCGAGTTCTTTTTTTGACATTGTTGGCAGAGTGAGAACCCTGGTAAATACATGCGCCACTGGAATACTCATAACAACACGATTAGTGGTCAGTGTACCTTCGGCATGTTCCGCAAGCAGGGAATCCACCTGCTCTGCTGCCTTTGGAATATTAACAATCACCCCGTCTTTCATAATCTTCTCATCGGTAGCAACACTACCGTACGCACAAACCTGCGCCTTACGTCCATGTACTTCAAGCTGCAAAAACTTAACAGTCTGCGACCCGATATCAAGACCGAACATAGGTTTTTTATGGTAAAACAATCGCGTCTTCATTTTGCTATAAGCATAACTGTTTTAGGTGTAAGATGCAACCACCAAGAGGGCCGTACTCGAAAAATATTAAGCCGCCGTTAGCACTTCACGCCATTCAAGAATATCGTAGGTACTCGTAACTGGGAAGTTGGGTGGGGGTGCGTAGCGTAGATTTTCATCATACTTGGTTTCATTGTACCGAAATCCACTCCAGCACGATGGTGAATTAGTGCTACCACAACGTAGCCATGACCACGTCCACTGTTCTTGTGAAGCAACCGCACCAAAAAAGTTGAGGCGTTGTGATTCATTAACATACCCTACCGTCGCCTGAGAGTTTGTGTAATATTCTGGTCGGAACTGTACACGACCACCCTGGGCAATCATTGCGCCGTGAACCGTTAATGGAACAGGGACGTACGGGGCAATATCTATATTACTTTCTGCTATCAATCCGATTGCATCACCACCAGAATACTGAGATTTATATTTCATGTTGTCGACAATTGAAATGGTGGTTTGACCAGATACTGCCAAGCGAGCAGAAGCTATAGTAACCCTTCCGTCGAAGCCTCCCGATTCTGATCGGACCCAAACATTATCTTCCACAAAAATAATACCGTTTGAAGGAATTGCCACATTCGTGGCTACAACGCTTGATGTTAATGCACTGCTATAGTTTGCTCGCGTATCATTTTCTGCACTCACACTACTCACGTTATAGGTTCCGTTGGTGTTGAGAGTTATGAGGTAGCCGTAAGCCCTGTTATACGCAGTTGTACGGGGCGGTATATAACCTGCGGTACGAGCAGGCCGCTGTGAACATGAGTTTGCCGCCTGATTGTTTGTTGCTGTCTTCTTAAGCTGACATAGATCTGTTGTTACTTTATTAAAATCAACACTTGGAACGGGGTATCGCCAACTAACTTTTGAACGAGTTGCACAGTTTGGATTGGTAATATTAGGATCACACCAAACTCCGGGTTTGCTAGAACCCGATCCAGGACCACTATTGGTTGGTACATAGGTAGCATTAGAACTTGTGACATCGCTATTATTCGGTCCATCCATTTTTACACCAACATTTGAATGTACGGGCCCGTCAGCTATTTCGGTGTCACCGAACCAAAGTTGAGAATTACTAACGACCGCATAGGTAGAAAATGACGGTGCGCCAATTCTCGCCTGCACCGTTCTTGAAGGGCTTCTTGAGCCGTTCATTTTTCCGGTTGAGCGAACAGTGATTACATTTGAACCAGCTGTACCAGGACTAATGTATAAAGTGAACGTCCCTACAACATTACCACTACCATCACGGTAGCTATGCACATATGGTCCGTACCCAAGATTAGCTACTGGTGTACTCGGAGTTGTTTGCCCGTCTTTATAGTCCGCATTATCATGACTGACATGCCACAAATAATAGTTGACACCGGCCTCAGCTATATTGAGCGCCATCTGGCTCGATTGATTACGAGCAGCATCCCCTAGCGTTACATTAATAACACTCGCTACGCCAATCATGAGAATACTAAATACAACAATCACCATGAGTACGGTTGGTATAATAAAACCACTGTGATTCTTGGAAATTTTACGAAGTAGCTTGATCATAAGTTAGTCTTTCTGTTGCGCAGCGTAACCGTTGTCTGCAAGTTGACCGGACTCTGCCGTTCACTGACTGCCAAACCATTGAGCACAATCTTGACTGCTCTAATATCTTTATAGGTTTCGGACGTAAATTCAGATTCTTCATTATCGCTATCAACATAACGGAAAATTTCTGAATCACCTGATATATCGCTGGCAATTGTACTAATTTGTTCATCTTGAGCGTTATAGGTGTAGTTAGGAGCCGAGCCGCTTGCGGGTATAACGCCAACTTTTAAATTCTGCGATCCTGACTCATAAAAGTATCTAACCTTGGACAATGTTGAATCACGCGGTGTGAAATATGCATAGCCAGTTAAGCTATCTTCCTGAGCATCAGAAATAGATTGCATACCACGTATCACCCGCGTCATCCGCTGGAGAGCACTACTGATTTCATTCGATCGCACCGTGCTTGCTTGTAGATTAAGATATCCTTGAAAATTATCGGCAAAAAACATACTGAACGTCAGTAAGACACCTGAGGTAAGCACAATCGTAACAAGCAACTCGCCGACCGTAAAACCAGCACCGTTTTGTAACTTACGGCGTAACATTAAGACCCCCTATCGTACCGGGCGCAACCCCGGACTGAACAGCCGTCGTGCCACCATTGGTCACAACCACATCCCAAACGCCTGATTGACCAGAAAGGTTCACCGTACGCTGAATTTGTGATGACTGATCAACGCCAGTTACAGTAGTTACTAGAGTGGTCGAACCCTGGCGCAATGTAACTACTGAACCCGACAGATTCGCACCCTTAATTCGTATCGACACGGCTGATATATCTGCTGATTGCGAAACTATGGTTGGGTCAATTGAAGTGAGACGAACATGCGAGCTGCTTGTTGAAATATAGGCGTCAACAAGTTGCATCGGTCCACTGCCAGATTCACTCACTGTACCAGCCGGAATTATGATAGGCTGCAATACACTGTCGCCATAGGCGCTGTTGCTGACAACTAAATACGCCCCCGATGAACATACTTGAGATGCCGCGTAACACAAGAAGTACGGTCCGGGAGTTAAATTATGCAAGGTAATTTCACCCGAGGCGCCAGTTGTTATTGTCTGCGAGTAACCGTATGTTTGATCTGCTGCATTGGTGTAGAGTTTAACCCCTCCCTTAAGGGTAACTTGTTGATTAGCTATAATTGCACCCGTTGAGGCTGTCAAAGTACGAATGCGTAAACTGTCGTCGGCTAGTTCGTCAATCCTCAACGTTGCATTCGTTACAGTTTGGGTCAGTACACTGACATTAGGATATGTTGGTACAAGGCTGCCGCTGGCAGAAATCGTACTGAGACTACTGTAGCCTGACTTTGCCCCGTTAATCACAAAATCTTTTCCGCTGTCGGGCGGAACATCTAGAAAAATAGCAACGCCATTAGAGTCTGTTGTATTAGACTGCAAGACGTTAGGCGATAAGGTACTGTTCGTCACGGTAACCGTAGCACCCGCTATTGGCTCGCCACTACTGGACGTAACGGTTACCAGTAGTGCCCCCGTGTTACCGGCAGTCTCTGCTACCCTGGCCGAAATTTGCGTGCTCACCTTTGCGACCTCTTTTCCCGAACGTTTCTCACGTATGGTTACATCAGCTAATTTATAGTCACGCGGATTAGTGTCAACGGGTAGACCACTTTTTGGCGGGCCATTTCGACATAAGTAGCTTTGAGAGGCGGGATATGTTAAGCAGCCATCAAAAGCATCGTCAATATATTGAATATTCGTAGTCGCAACAAATGTGTAAGCTCCGCTCTGCCGTTCGAAGGTTGCAGGAAGTTTTGGACCACTTGAGTTAATAGAACCACCTTGCAAGGCAAGGTAATCATAAGGGAGCGACCGCAGATACTCAAGTTGCTCGGTTGCAATACCAAGGGCGGCAGAGCGCATACGCGCCGATGCAGCCGCACTGATAAGCGCATAGTAGGCGCTCATCACCGCTACTGACACAACAGTTAAAACAATCACCCCCATGAGAACCTCTGGGATAGTGAAACCATCCTTATTGCTGGTCGTTGTATTCAATTTCCTCATAATGCTTATTCTTATAATACCATCCTTGAATGCTAAAAAAATAGAGCCACCTTAGTGACTCTATTTTTATGCGTACATAGCAACTACTAGTTAGTAACTGTAATGTCGCCAGCTGGGTTTGAACCCCATTGAGCATCATCAGCTGTAAGGCTGAAGCCTGCATCACAACCATCAGCGTCACAAGCATACACAAAGTTGGTATCTGCAGCAGCACCAAACTTAGAATCAAGTGAAGTGTTGTTACCACCTTCATCACTGGTCAAGAAAGTCTTAACTGCAGCCTTGTCAGCTGGGTATGTGTTATTTTCTGCATAGTATTCACCAAGTTTTGATTTAACTTGGCTTAACGTTGATTCTGCAGCACTCTTGTTGGCCTTGTTCTGCGCACCTGAAAAGGCTACGAAACCAATTGTTGCCAAGATACCAATGATCACGATCACGATCAAAAGTTCAACAATCGTAAAACCTTTTGCATTCACTTTATTGATTTTCATATTTGCCCACCCTCCTTAGGTGTAGATTGGTATTTTGCGGCGAACAGACGTACATAGCTGTTCTATCCTGTACTGGTATTATTGCTTATGCTTATCATGATTGTCAAGTAGATTCGCTAGTTAATATTTGTAGAGATACTACTAATCGGTCCGAAGACGCTCGCTGCAATAACACCAACAATTGCACCCAGTACCACAATCATGACTGGTTCAAGAATAGAAGAGAGTGCTCCAACAAAGGTGTCGACTTCTTCTTCGTAGAATTCAGCCACCTTAATAAGAATCTTGTCCATTTGACCGGTCTCTTCTCCAACTGCAAGCATCTGGCTGACCAAAGGAGGGAAGTGCTTGCTCTTTTCTAACTGTGTTGAAAGCTGTTCGCCGGCTTTAATCGCCTTTGCACTATTGGTCAGTTCTTTTTCGATAACCGCATTGCCAATAGCTCCCGCTGTAGTATTAATTGCTTCTACAATCGGTACGCCGGCGCCCATTAACGATGAAAACGTTCGGGCAAATCGGGCAATAGCAACTTTTGTAACCAGTACCTTCACAATGGGAAGTTTGAGTACAATCGTATGCCATATATACCGACCTTTTGCCGTTTTAGTCCACCGCCGAAAAATTGTGAGGGCAATCGGTACAACAATGACCATGCTCAGAATAAATGACGGTTGTTTCATAATATTGCTAACGCTGAGTAGCATCTGTGTGTAAACAGGTAGCTCAGCACCTTCGCCACCAAGATCCAGAATAATGTCACCAATTTTTGGAACGATTGTCGTCATTAAGAAGAAGAAGGCGACAAACGTTATAGAAAAGATAACAGCCGGGTAAGTCATAGCGCCCTTAATTTTTCCTCGAATCGCTGCGTCTTTTTCTTGCTGAACCGCTAGACGATCTAAAACTTCATCTAAAATACCGCCTTCCTCACCAGCCCGAACCATATTCACGTAAATTGGTGAAAATGTTTTAGGATGATCTGACAGTGCGTCGCCCAGCGCAGCTCCGGCTTCAACCTTCTTCACAACTTGCCCCAGTTGTATCTTGAGCATTTTACTGCTTGTCTGCGCCTGCAGTGTGCTCAGACTTTTCACAAGCGGCACGCCGGCATTGACTAGTGTTGCCAATTGTCTCGTAAAAATCACGAGATCTTTTATTTTTACTTTACCGCCAATAGAGGCATTTAAGAAGTTCGCCTTCTTTGCAACCTGGACACTAATGACACGAATCTGCTGCTTATTCAGCAACTCCAAGGCTGCCTCGCGTGATTCCGCTTCAACAGTACCTCGTACTTCTTTACCCGAATTACCCGTTGCTATGTATTGAAATTTAGCCATGTTATTCCCTTGTAACCCTTAGGATCTCTTCAATTGTCGTGCGACCACGCAGCGCCTTAATCAACCCGTCCATCTGCATCGTTACCATGCCATCAGCAATACTTTTGTCTTGAATAACATCTGCTGTGGTGTCGCCCATAATCAGGTGCTGAATTTCATTGGAATTTTCCAACACTTCATATATACCAATCCGCCCCTTGTAGCCCTTGCCGCCGCAAGCCGTACAACCGTCTTCTTTGGCACGATAAAACTGCTTGATTGTTTCTCCATCAGTGGCGAGTTCTGTGAGATCTTTACCGATCCCTTCCGCCAGAGCCACCGACTCAAGATCATGTATTTTTTTGTATTCATCAGCCGTACCAATACCAAACATTTCTTTAATTTGGTCGAGCTCACTTGCATCTGGTACGTACGGAATACGACATTTTTCGCAGACTTGACGCACCAAGCGTTGACCAATAACCGCGCGCACCGTTGAGGCAATCAGAAACGGCTCCACACCCATATCTAGCAAACGTGGTAAACAGGTAGCCGCATTGTTTGTGTGCAGGGTAGAAAATACGAGGTGGCCAGTCAACGCAGCTTGCACACCCATATCAGCCGTCTCACCATCACGAATCTCACCAACCATAATAATGTTTGGATCTTGTCGAAGCAGGGCGCGCAGGCCAGAAGCGAACGTCATTCCAGCCTTACTATTAACCTGTGTCTGGTTTGCACCCACAATTTTGTATTCAATTGGATCTTCAACGGTTGAAATATTCACTGTATGGTTATTTAAAAGCGAAAGAACACTAAAGAGCGTGGTGGATTTACCGGAACCGGTTGGCCCGGTGACCAAAATCATGCCGTGTGGCTCAACAATAGCTTCACTGATCTTTTTCAGTGACCAGCCCCAAAACCCAAGTTCTTCCATATTGAGCGCCTTGTTGCTTTCGTCCAGAATACGCATAACAATTTTTTCGCCATCTGCAATTGGCAGGGTTGAAACACGTAGCGCGTACACCTTGCCAGCCTGAGAAATTTTAATACGTCCGTCCTGCGGAATGCGCCGTTCATCAATTTTGAGGTTGGCTAAAATTTTAAGTCGACTTGACAGGGCGGCCTGAACCTTTTTTGGCAATTTATCGGCTTCTTGCAACACTCCATCTATGCGGTAGCGTATTTGCACATATTCTTCCCGAGGCTCAATATGAATATCAGACGCACCGGCCTTAATGGCGTACTCGATCAACAGGGTGGCGGTTTGGGCAATCGGTGAATCTTCAGCCACATCTTCTTCGCTGACTTCAACCTGTTCGCTTTCACCTTCTATATCTTCTGCTATTACCTTAGTTAACTCAGAACTCATTTCGTCTCGGTACAGTTCGAGTGATGAGGTAATATTTTGTTTTGTGGCCAGATAGAGAGCCGGTTTTGAACCAAGTTGTTTTTGAATAAAATCAACTGCCTGAAGATCGTCCGGGTCTTCCATGGCTAGCTGTTTAATGCCGTCAGCTTCGCCAAACAACACGGCACTATACCTGCGAGCAATTCTTTCCGGAATGAGCTTTAGTAAACCAAGGTCAATTTTTTTGGGATCAAGTTGAATAAACGGTATATCTGCAGATTTTGCATACCACTGTGCAATTTCTTCATCTGTTGCAACCGTGCGCTTTATAACAATATCTTGCAGTGACTTTTTCTGTTGTTTAGCGGCCTGCTCTAATTTAGCAAGCTCGGCCTCACTGAGTTTCTTATGTTCTACCAAGAGTTGCTTGATAGTTTTATCTGATATCTTCATCTTGCGTCCAGTATAACAAAAAGCATAACCATAACGTAAGTGGTTGTGTATTTATTGTCTATCACCAGCATGGAGTACAATAGAACTATGCTTGCTTTGAATTCCCAGCTAGTAAACACCCCTATTATGAGTCTGCAAACTGGCAGTGAGCTCGGTACTACCCATGCGGCCATTATTGACCCGCGCAAACTCCAGGTTGTTGCCTACTACGCCCGCGGTGCACGTATTCCACACACCAGCGTGCTGCACACAAGCGACATTCGAGAAATTGGCCCCTTGGGCATTATCGTCGATAGTGCCGATGCTATCATGAGTCTTGACGAAGATCTTGTGCGTCTGCAAGAAGTCTTGCGTCTTGGTTTTGAACTTATTGGCGTACCCGTTATTGACGATATGAAGAACAAACTTGGCAAAGTAACAGAATACACACTTGAAACAGATGAATTTTATATTCAAAAAATCCATGTTACGCAATCAGTTCTGAAAAATATTACCAACTCCAGCCTTGTGATTCACCGCTCGCAAATTATTGAAATCACCAATCAGCAGATTATTGTTCGTTCGGGTACAATTCCGCAACAAACCGGTATCACACAGGTACTCAACCCATTCCGCAAAAGCCAGTCACTCAGCCCTGAGCTGGCGACTGACGAATCAAGGCTGCGTGATCAGTAAAAATAGTGTCAGCCCGCTCTATTTCTACCACTATCGCCTGATACGCCGCCAGCTGTTCATCAACTACAGTCGTATCATGTACCACCTCTCTTAGAAGTACCAGATGACTCACAATAGATTCCAGGCAGGCTCGTGATGCCTGAATACTTTCTCCGAGTAGAGCAGACCTGTGGCTAATCTGCTCAGATACATTATGTGCGGAATTATGTATCGCTGCCATATCACTCGCTCTCCTGGCGCAATGCGGTCTGAATATCACTATATCGAAACCCCTGCCGCATTAAGTACTGCGTTAACTTTGTTGAATCGTGATATTTTGCTTGACGACGTTTTTTTACAATTAACTCTTGTATATTTGTAATCTCGTCTATGTCTTGATCTTGCAAGACACTGTCTAGAATCTCCTGCGAAACACCCTTGGCCATAAGTTCTTGCTGCAGTTTTTTAAGGCTGGTTTTTTTATGGATTTGCCGCGACGCCACCCACGCCTTGGCAAATATCTCGTCATTAATATAGCCTTTTTCTGAAAGTCTGGTCATAATTCGCTGGATCATATGGTTGGTTTTTTCTTTGTCCACTGTTTGTTTTTTGATATGTCGTTGACCAGACTGATCAACGAAGACTTTCGGCTTCGGGTATAAGAAGGTGCGAGTAAGGTAGTCGCGAACTTCTTTTTCTGAACGGGGGCGAAGCATGACATAACGCACCGTTCTTTCATAGGCTTTTCCAAATTGCGATTCTGTCGCAAAATTTTCTAGCACATCTTTTGTGAGTATCATCCCTGTTCGCAAACCAGAACCCGCCAATTGATATTCGTGTAGTGAAAAGGAATATTTTTCGTTCACATAAATCGAATACCGCTCAGGACGCTTCACTTGCTGTGTAATTTTAGTGATCCTCAGTTCCAAATTGTTTACTGCGTGTTCTAGCCCGTCTTTCTCCGAAGGTAACTGATTGTTCACATCCGATAAAGATACCGCTCGGAGTTTCATGACAGCTGTGCCTTCAAAATAATACTGACCATGCAGAGCGCCCATAAAAATTCAACTATCAACCCTGGCACTTTTTGATACCACTGAATTCGATAATGAAACCGAGTGAGCAAGTCATATGACTCATTGTTACCTAACCTATTTTTTAACCCATAATACAGCCAGGCTAAATCGGGAGACATCGCTACAAACCCACAGACTGCCAACAGCACCGGGCTTGCAACACCATACAGCAATAAAACGCCCGCCATAACGAGCGCCGCAAGGCCATCAAGCACTAACCATATATACATTGCTCGACTCTTAAATGTAAGATCTACGCCAAAATGGGGCAGTGCGTCGCACAAAAAGTGGCTACAAAAAGCTACCGGTACCGCCAGTAGTGGCTGCTTGAGTGTTGCAGCGACCATTGCACCGGTGAGAGCATGATTCGTTGCAATCATAGTACCTGTTGAAATATTAGCTTCACACCATCGGTCACCGTATTCGCCTCCCGCAACAACTCTTCAATATCAGATCTATCAAACCATTGAATCAGTGTCACCTCGGTCTGCTCCAGAGTCAGCGTACTAATATCACCACTAAATTGCCCCATGAAGACATGACTGTAAACTTTACTAACATATCTAGCATGTGCTTGCGTCTCGCTATAGTGACGAGCGATTTCGTTGAGCGTAATATCAGTAATGCCAACTTCTTCTGCCAGCTCTCGGTACGCAGCCTCTTCGGGCGTTTCACCTTCATCAACATGGCCAGCCGCGGAGCTATCCCAGCAACCAGGATAGATGAACATGCTGTCTGCTCGTTTTTGCAGTAAATATCGTCCGTTACCATCAGTAATTATAACTCGTGAGACCAGGCGAACCTGCTGCGCTAAAAATGCCTCTTTCGGGCTTTTAGAAACACCCATGAATGCACCCGCCTCGTCTACAATTTGAATCGGCTTATACACGGGGCGCCCTTTCCAGGAAGAACTCGCCTGAGATAGATAAAGCTTGTCTCATCAGTCTATTCTTCGGACTTAGCAGCGGCTTCTTTGACTTTTTTAATAATTTCTTCGAGCACTTTTGGATTTTCTTTCAAGTATTTTTTAGCAGCCTCGCGCCCTTGACCAATTTTGGCATCATTATAGTCAAACCACGCACCCGCCTTACCAACAATGCCATGTTGAACACCTAAATCTACTGCATCACCCGTTTTACTAATACCTTCGTTGTACATAATATCGAATTCTGCAACTCTAAAAGGCGGTGCTATCTTATTTTTGACTACTTTAATTTTAGTGCGGCTTCCAATAATATCTTCACCTTCTTTAATTTGGCCAATGCGCCGAATATCAACACGAACTGAAGCATAAAACTTGAGTGCATTACCGCCAGTTGTTGTTTCAGGATTACCAAACATCACGCCAATCTTCATGCGAATTTGGTTAATAAAAATAACTGTACATTTGCTTTTGTTGATAATACCAGTTAATTTACGGAGCGCCTGACTCATCAACCGAGCCTGAAGACCCATATGACTATCACCCATATCGCCTTCAATTTCTGCCTGCGGAACCAATGCCGCTACCGAGTCAACAACAACCAAATCAACTGCATTTGAACGAACCAATGTTTCACAAATTTCCAAAGCTTGCTCACCGTTATCTGGTTGCGATACAAAAAGATTTTCAGTATCTACCCCTAGGCGCTTAGCATATTGCGGATCCAGTGCATGCTCTGCATCAATAAATGCTGCTGTGCCGCCTTGTTTTTGAATCTCGGCAATTGCGTGAAGTGTTAATGTGGTTTTACCGCTACTTTCTGGACCGTAAATTTCAATGATACGGCCTTTTGGAAAACCGCCACCCAGTGCTAGATCAATCGAAAGTGCGCCAGAACTAAATAAATCAACGTCCGCTTTATGAGATTCACCCAGTTTCATAATGGCACCGTCACCAAATTGCTTGGTGATTTGTTCCATTGCCAGGCCAAGTGCTTTTTCTTTACCTGAAGCATTGGTTTCTTTTTCTGCCAGTACCTTCTTATCAGATTTTGCTGCCTTCGCCATATACCCTCGCTTTCATTAACCACCCGCTTGGGTTCTATTATACTCACTTACAGAACTTTGCTACAATATATAGTGATGAAGAAATTACAAAATAACACCAATGGGTTTACTATTATTGAACTGCTGGTTTTCATTGTTGTGCTCGTAACCGTTGCGGTCGTTGCTGTTTCTAATATTAGAGATCTGCGAGCTCAGAATCGAGATCAAGTCAGTAAAGTCGACATCAACGCAATCTTTTATCAACTCGAACTATTCCACGAAAAAAATGGCTACTATCCTGAAACAATTACCGCTGACACCTTGAAGGGGATTGACGCGGAGAATCTGAAAGACAGAAATGGCCGCAGCCTCAATGAAGCAGGTGGTTCATACAGCTTTAAGCCTATGGGCTGCCAAGAAGCCAGGTGTCGAAGCTTTACTTTGACCGCTGAACTTGAGAAAGAAGCGCCCTTTGTGAAGCAAAGCCTAAATAGTTAGTTGATAGTTTGTAGATTGTTTCTTTTTTGTCAGCTCACAACTACCAACTACAAACTAACTAATTGCCGTATTCAGCAATTAAACCTTCGTGTGCCTGAATGGTACGATGTGCAAATTCGTGAGGATCCTTCACTTGAGAAAGTATGTAATTATTCTGTTCGCCAGCGGTTTCAATGGTAATATTGCCCGTTTTGAAAATTCTGTCGATTATATTCTTCTGGGCAACATTGACATCTTCAACTTCACCGATATTTAACTGCGAAATCTCCCGGCTAAACAAACTATGGTACTGAATGAATACCACTTTTTGATTAGTCAAAATCATACGGCTTTTTTGGTACACATACGAAGCGGCATAACTGAGAACTGCGGTCAATATAATCACCACTATAGTACCGAGCCCAAGTAGTGGTATGGCACTTTCGGGCATGCCATAGCTATTTGGATCAGATGCAATGAGTGCGACAAATACAAGCATCATGCCCACCACTCCAAGTGCGCTGCCGTAAATTGCATAGACGCCAATAGGGTGGCGTAGTGCTTGGTACAAAATAATCTCGCTGGGATCGTGTTCAAACAGCCGCATAAATTCTTCGGGCACTCCGGCCAGGTTTTGACTTTCACCAGTAGCCCGTTCACGATAATTAGGGGTTACTCCGCCGTCAGCAGCGGTAGTGTTCTGAGACACTGCGGCTTGTTGTGGAGATTGCGCGGTATCGGCTGATTTCTTTGGTTCGCTCATGCCAGCTATTATACCAATCTTTCCTGCTGTTGTGTTGACTGCGCTACCCCGAGATGCTGATACGCTCGTGGCGTGACGCGGCGACCGCGTGGTGTTCGTTCTAGAAAGCCAATTTGCAACAAATAAGGCTCAAAAAAATCTTCAATTGTAGAGCGTTCGTCACCAGTAATTGCAGCTAGTGTTTCAACACCAACTGGGCCGCCGCTATGGTTTTCAATGATTGCCTGGATCAACCGGCGATCGGCCGGGTCAAGCCCGGCATGGTCAATTTCTAGTAGCTCCAGTGCTTTTTGGGCTGTGATAGTGTCAACCATGCCGTCACCATTCATATCCGCATAGTCACGGGTACGCTTGAGTAACCTATTGGCAATACGCGGTGTTAAGCGAGAGCGTGAGGCAATTTGGGCGGCCGCTTTTGGATCAATTTTGACGTTTAAAATATCTGCTGAGCGATGCAAAATCTTTTCAATTTCTTCTGGTGTATAGAACTCCAGCCGGTGCATAATGCCGAACCTGTCGCGCAGTGGTGCCGCCAGGTTTCCCATTTTAGTAGTGGCCCCAATGATGGTAAATTTCGGCAAATCCAGCCGCAGACTTTTGGCCGTTGGCCCTTTGCCGAGCATAATATCGAGTTTGAAATCTTCCATAGCAGAGTAGAGCACCTCTTCAATACTAGTGCTCAAACGATGAATTTCATCAATGAAGAGAATGTCACCATCTTGTAAGCTGGTGAGTAAACTTGCCAGGTCCGCCGCCCGCGAAATGGCCGGCCCCGAAGTAATCCGGATCTGCGCGCCCATCTCGTGCGCAATCACACTCGCCATGGTGGTCTTGCCCAGCCCTGGCGGCCCATACAGCAAAATATGATCCACCGGCTCACCGCGCTTCTTGGCCGCCCCAATCGCTAATTGCAAATTCTTCTTCAACCGCTCCTGCCCAATATAGTTGGTAAAATCCTTCGGTCGCAAAGTATTTTCCAGAATCTCCTCAATCTGATCGCTATCATCCACCGTCGTATTTACAATCCGCTCAATCGCCATTATTGCTCAACTCTCTTTTTCAAATGACCTTCCTCGCGTTCCCAAACAACAACATCAGCCAATACTTTATTGTTAATCTTAATTTCTCTGCCTAAATCATCAATAACAATATTTATCCATTTGTGTCCGGGGTTCTCTTGCAATTCATATGCAACACCAATTTGTTCTAACTTAGCTTGAACTGCTGCAAAATCTGTAAACAGAAACTCTGTATGCTCAACAAAACCGTGATCAGTCTCTTTACCTGGTCGAGGTTGCATAACTTCGATCCAAGAGAAATCACAACCTACTAGAGATATAGGATCGTGAAGCTGGGCTGATCCAAGAAATCTACCATCAAGCTCAATCTCCCATACGCCATGAACTGTCATT
>CAYUUV010000002.1:40396-45324 GCA_964448015.1 uncultured Candidatus Saccharibacteria bacterium | reverse complement strand
ACCTATGCAAAAATGGCTAGAAACTGCCGTTTCTATCTGTTCGATAGACGAAAAAACCGAGCATAGCGAGATTGCGAGGGCACTACGCAAAATTGAAGGATTGAACCTAAAAATGAAAAACAAAAAAGTCATCGCGTTCCGCGACGCCAAATCTCATTCCCCCCAGAAAAACACCTGGCAGGCGCTGCGCGCCGCCAGAGAAAAAACCGCCCGAATGGGCGGCAATTTCCGTAATTCTGCCATTTTGGTACCGCGGAGAGGACTTGAACCTCCACGCCTTGCGGCACTAGCTCCTAAGGCTAGCGTGTCTACCAATTCCACCACCGCGGCACATCTAAATATAAAAGGTACAGAGCTAGTTTAATGTCGGTTACGGACAAGCACGCTGAGCGTGTCTACTATCAACTTGCGTTCACGCAGACCACCACCGCGGCTTATGTATGTGTAAAGGGCTAGTTTAATGTCGGTTACGGACAAGTACGCTTTGTGTCTACGATTAACTTGCGTTACCACTGGGATATATTGACTTGACTTCTACCCAAGTTGATCAGTTGAGAACAGATGATAGTATACCGCAAGTATGGGTATGCCGCAACAAAAAAGGTAGACGCCAGTGGGCGCCTACCGTACTCGGTAGTAAACCAGCGCACCGTCGCCATAATTTCGATTGTCCACCACAACAACTCCATCGACGCTCGGGATCTGCTCTCTACCTGGGTATGATAATACCATAAGCCCATTTGGTTTTAAATGCGATTTCAGTGCAAAAACTGTGGATAACTGCAAGTCAGTATAGGGTGGGTCGCAAAAAATAATATCGAACTTTTTATCCACATTATTCTTACTCCACGCTCGACAACTAGCCTTCACCACCTTCACGTTGTCTATTTTTAGTTTTTCAACATTCGCTTTTGCCACAAGATACGCAGTTCTGTCGCTTTCTGTTGCAATCGCCTCAGCAGCACCTCGACTCACCGCCTCTATCGCAAGAGATCCACTCCCCGCAAAGGCATCCCAAATTACTTTGCCTGATAAATCCCCCAAGGCATTAAACAGTGAACTGCGCATCCGCTCACCCATGGGATGAGTCTTGAATCCGCGCGGTGCTTTAATGATTCTACTACCGTACTGTCCGGCAATAATTCTCATGCGTGCGCCTCATCAAGCGCCATAATCCAGGCAGTGGTAATGCAATTAGTGATTCTCGGCCCGAGTTCTGTTTTAATTTCTTGGCCCAACTTGGTTGTCCAACCTCGCCGCAAAAAACGTTCATACATATTCAGCTCATAAATCACCAACGCATGTTCTTTTAGATACTTGTCGAGACCAACATTGCGAGCATGTTTCACATCGCCGTTGCTTGGGCAACCACTGGTGAGCTTCATCGGCACTACTACGGTTGAAACACCCCATTCAAAACTAGCATGAGAAAGCAGCAGGCCTTTTGCCCCCCACATCTTCCAGTTTTTCGACAGAGTCTGACGCTTGGTATCACCTTTAATCACAATTTTATTTTTAATGCTGTTACGAGTTTCTAGCCCCTCACCGCGCAGTTCAAGCAGCTTTTCTTCATAGGGGTAGTGGTGCGCTGGCGTTAGGCCGTCAACAATGGCGTGGGCCAGCCAGGCGGCCTCAAACGCTGCTCGTTCGGTATTATTTGCTCGTAGCTCTTCGACGAGTCGTTCGTAGTGTGCTCGTATAATGTCAAGTAGCTTCTGATCTTCAGTATCTGTAGGATCCCAAAAATGCCACGGTTCGTCGATACCAGTACTCTTGCGCTTGATACCATCTGGGCCGTTATTACCTTCAAAGTGCAGAATCTGTTTAATGGGTGGGAATTCAGCCTCCGGCCGTAACTGCTGCGTAAACCTGCGTGCAACTCTATCAAACTTTTGATGAGCGCCAATAAGGTTGCCAGATTTTCCATGCAGGGTTGTGCCTGAATACATAGTGATAGTTTATAGTTTTTAGTCCTGAGTTGGTAGGGTATTAATTTAAATAGGTGAGGCTGAGGGAATTTTGCACTCGTTGTTGTAGCTCGGGAAAGTCGTCTAGCTTCTCGCCTTTTTCGATGAAGCTTTGGGCTGATTCGCGGGCGTTTTTGATGAGTTTTGTATCTGTTATATTTGCGATTTTCAAATCTAGGGCGCCGTGTTGTTTGCTGCCATAAATAGCGCCAGGGCCACGGAGTTCTAGGTCCATTTCAGCCAGTTTAAAACCGTCTGTGGTTGTTTCCATTGCACGTAGTCGTTTTGATGGTTTGGCGGAGGTTGTGGGGATTAGATAACAATAGCCCTGGTGTTGACCTCGTCCGACTCGACCACGCAGTTGATGAAGTTGTGCCAGGCCAAACTGATCCGCACCTTCAATCAGCATCACGGAGGCATTGGGAATGTCGATACCCACTTCAATCACCGTTGTACTCACTAAAATATCGAGTTTTGCATCGGCAAATTGCTGCATCACCGCTGCTTTTTCTTCATCTTTCATTTTGCCGTGCAATGTCCCGATGCGGCGATGTTTAAATGCACCCACTTTCAGGCGCTTAACTTCTTCGTTGACACTTTTTGCTTCACTGGTTTCAGAATCATCAATCAGCGGACAGACAACAAACACCTGGCGACCAGCTTTGATTTCATCATCAATAGTTTCATACAACTGGGCTCGTGAATTTGGCGACCAAATAACCGTTGCAATCGGCAAACGATTACTTGGCTTCTGAGCGATGAGCGAAATATCCAGTTCGCCGTACACCGTGAGCGCCAGGCTGCGCGGAATTGGTGTGGCGGTCATGCTAAGAATGTGCGGGATTTTTTCAGCTTTATCAACCAACTTCTGCCGCTGTTTAACGCCGAAACGATGCTGTTCGTCGACTACTATCAATCCAAGACGATGGAAGGTGACGCTTTCTTGCAGCAGCGCGTGCGTACCAATCACGATTTCTACCTCGCCCCCCTTCAACTGTTCTTTGAGGGTAGTTTTCGCCTTGCCCTTCACCGCTGATGTGAGTAGCGCAATGCGAATGCCAAGCGGTTCCAGCAAATCCGCCAATGTCTGCGCATGCTGGCGAGCCAAGAGTTCAGTTGGCGCCATAAAGGCCGTTTGAATACCCTGTTGAGCCGCCATGAAGGCTGCAAAAGCGGCAACCGCGGTTTTACCCGAACCAACATCGCCCTCTAACAAGCGATTCATGGGTGTTTCTTGATTAATATCTTGTAGAATTTCCCACGCCGACTTTTTTTGTGCTGGAGTCAGTTCAAACGGTAAAGCCTTAGTAAAGTGCCGGGCAATCTCTTCGCTAAATTCTACACGCAGCGCAATTTCAGCATCGTGTTGGCGGCGACTGATCTGGCCCGCCAGAATATAGGCAAAAACTTCTTCGAATCCAATACGCTCTCTCGCCGCAGCTAACTTCTTTTGACTTTCTGGCCAGTGTAACTGATACGCAGCTTCCGCATAACTCATAAACTGCTGTTGTTCAGCCACCCAAGACGGTAAGGTTTCTGACAACTCTTGAAACATGCTCATAACTTCGGTGAGCGCTTTTCGAATCACACGAGAATCAAGCCCTTTTGTCTGTGGGTAAATTGGTACAATTCGGGCAGTATTTTGCGTAAATTCTTTTGCTTCTTCAACCGTTGGATTTTGCAGTATGTAGCGGTTAAAGCTGAAGTCGTACAGCCCGGAAAAGTAGTAGTCGTGACCCAACTTAAAATACTTTTCACGGTATGGTTGGTTAAACCAAATGACACGAATTGCTGAACTTTCATCACGAATAACCGCCTCGGTAAGATGCATACCTCGTCTGACCCGTCGCGTTTTGATTGATTCTATCTGAGCTTTAACCGTTACCGCACCGGGCTGGATGTCTTTAATCGGTAGCACCTCAGAATAATCGTCGTAACGGCGAGGCCAAAAGGTCAACAAATCAGCAATCGTCTCCACACCTAATTTCACCAGCTTCTTCGCGGTTTCCGGCCCCACACCTTTGATTGTTTCAACCGAGGAACTCAAGTTCATACAACAGATTATAAGCTATTGACATTTATGATATAATTATGCATAATTTCACTATAGGCACAAATCGTGTTTATCTGGGAAAACCCCAGCGCACTTTTTGGAGTTACAATGCTTGGGAAGTGTACTCGTAAAATGATGTTGCGATGGTCGATTCTGACTGTCGCGTGTGGATACCTCGGTATCCTCGTTTTCAAGTTGGTTGAGAACCGGATGCCGGTAGCATCCATGCTGGTAGTGTCACCTCCGCATGACAAACGGCTCCTGCCGCTTGAGCTGACGCGGCTGGTAGACCCGCTCGTGATGGTGTTGCCAATTTGTATACTGGTGTTCGTAGCAATGAACCTCAAAGCAATCAGCAGAAAGTTGAGGATGCCAGTTGCAGAAAGAGCAACGACTTGTATGGTCTGTGGCATCATTTTTGGTATCTTTGGCAGCATCGTCATACCCGCTAACGGCTTTGCTGCCATTCTCTACGGTTGCGTTGCATCTTGCACGGTAATTCTGTGGTCCAACGTCACATTGGCCAGTGACAATAAGGATTACTCTGTGCTATGGCACGGGTTTATGACTCATGTTGTTGCCGTGATCACCATCTGGCTGTTGGTTACAGGTATAACCGGCAGTGTCGCCGGCTTCATCTATGCCTTCGCAACGCTTCTTTTGGCAGCCGTGCTACACTTCGGTGTTATCGGCATCTGCTTTCTCGGTTTGGTGCTATACCGAGCTTTTGTCAAGACGATGTTCACCTGTAACGTCGCTTGAGAATCACTCCGAAAGGTTTCTAGGATAAATAAACTGAGAAAGTCTCAGTGAAGTAGTGTTGATTATGCGAATCCGCTCTCCTAGAATCAAGCCCTTCCGGGCGCAGAAGCAATTCTGCCTTGCCCGAAAGGGCTTTTTAAATACCC
>CAYUUV010000002.1:18395-40296 GCA_964448015.1 uncultured Candidatus Saccharibacteria bacterium | reverse complement strand
ACTACCCACCATGTACAACTTCGTCAACCGCGTCTTCCGCTTTATTTGGAAGCCATTTAAATGCAATCACGGCCGAACTAGCAATGACGATTGCGCCGATCATCAACGCGTATTGAAAGCCACCAATCCAGGCGTCTTTTGCGGCACTGACTAGCATAGGACCGTACTGCGTAGGAAGTGATTCGGCAACTCGTAAGGCGCCGGTCAGTGAACTTTCTGCGATCACTCGTGCTTGTTCTGGAAGCTGCGTAATTGCTGGTGCTATTTTTGCTGAATACTGGCCCGCCAGCAGACTACCGAGTACCGCAACGCCAAGTGAGCCACCCAGTTCACGCGTGGTGTCGTTGGTGGCTGAACCCATACCGGCGCGTGAGCGCGGTACGGCTGACATCATCAAATCAGTTGTTGGCGACATCGCAATACCCATACCCAGTGCCGCTGTACACATTGCCAGCACGAACACTAGGTAATTTGGCTCTACACCGAGCCGTGAAAGAATCAAGACGCCGAGGGCCATAATTAACATACCGGAACCAACCACAATACGTTTGCCAAACGCTCCAACCAGTCGTGGTGAGAGCACTGAGGCAAACACAATCATGGCAGACATTGGCAGCATCTTCACCGCGGCATCAAGCGGTCCGTAGCCCCAAATAAGCTGCGTCAGTTGGCTCATGTTGAAGAACATACCCATGAGCGCGAAGAACACCAGCGTCAAGACGAGAGCGCTGACTCCAAAGGCTTTAATTTTAAACAAACGAACATCGAGCATGGGGTGCTTTGTTCTGAGTTCCCACCAAATGAAGGCGGCCATTGCAGCCACACCAACACCAAAGATCACCAGTGTTTCCGGACTCAACCAACCATTATGCGGCGCTTCAATAATAGCGTAGACCAAGGCCACAAGACCGACAACCGAAAGAATTGCCCCTGGAATATCAAGCTGTGTATGTTCTGGATCTGACGAGCGTGGTAGCAAATACGCACCGCTCAATAGGGCAATGGCAATGAGTGGCAAGCTGATTAGAAATGCTCCGTGCCACGAATAATGTTCCAGCACAAAGCCCGTCAACAGCGGCCCGAAGGCAGTACCGGCACCGCTGACACCCGCCCATAGCGCAATCGCCTTAGGGCGTTCTTTGTTCGGAAAAACATTGGTCAGAATTGAAAGCGTTGCTGGCATGATCATAGCCCCGGCTAAGCCCATCACCGCACGGGCACCGATGAGCTGCGTGGCAGTTTCAGCACCAAAACCTGCGTAGAGCGTGGCGGCGGCAAACAGCCCAAGACCAGCTTGAAGGATTCCTTTTCTACCAAAGCGGTCGCCCAAGGCTCCTGCCAGAAACAAAAAGCCTGCGAATACCAGTGAATACGAATCTACTAGCCACTGTAGCTGTGTGTTGGTTGCGCCTAAATCACTACTCAACTTTGGCAGCGCAACGTTCAGCGCGGTGTTACCAATCATCACAATCAGTAGCGAAAGGCAGAGTACGCTCAGAATCCACCAGCGACGTTGATAAACCGCTTCAGATTCGTGAACCTTCCGCTGCGTCAGTTTTTTAAGTTTTTCTTTCACTATCTTCCTCCTTAATTATTTATACTGAGTTCAGCACCGGTGCTCGTCATTCCAAACTTGCCGTGTCCCGTGCGAAGCGGTTCGGGAATTTGGAATCCAGTCATCTAAATATTCCTGCCTTCGCAGGAATGACAACTGCAGAACACTACACCTGATCTTTCATAGATTGACTCACCTTTTTCAGTAGCCCTGCAAGCGTCTCAACTTCGTTATCGTCGAGCGGTAAGAGCGTCTGCTTTAACTTGGCGAGTTTTTCTTTTTTTGATTCCTTCAGTA
The DNA here is from genome assembly GCA_964448015.1 of uncultured Candidatus Saccharibacteria bacterium. Taxonomy (GTDB): domain Bacteria; phylum Patescibacteriota; class Saccharimonadia; order Saccharimonadales; family UBA7683; genus JACKGS01. The sequence goes on along the minus strand of CAYUUV010000002.1, from coordinate 38,444 downwards.
CCACCTCACCCTTTGCAGAAAGCTTCAGCTTTGTCACACGGCGATCACTTTCATCAACCGTTCGTTCAATGTAGCCGACCTGCACCAAAGCATCGGCCAGTTGCGTAGCAGCACCCGGCGTAACGTTCAAAAGCCGCGCCAGCTCGCTGACTGTCACTTCACTGTTATGAAACACACAAAACAGTGCCTCACCCTGCGCATGCGGCAATTTCAGTGCATGTTCATGTCCACCCTTCACCAAACCCTTGCGAAAGTTGATAAAGCTAAACACAATTTCATTAATATTTTCTGCGCGTGACATACTTACCTTAGAATCTTATTATTTTAGAACCTAAACTATATTACCAACCCAAATCCCCACCGTCAACCCACCCATCTCTTCACAAAAAATACATCCAAAAAGCGACGACCGTCACGTTTTTGATGTATTTTTGGTTGTTTATGAGAAGGGGTGTTGGTGGAGGTTTGTTATACTACAAGGTATGAAGATGCCTCATGGATGGAGCGAGAAAGATGGTAAGTTACTACTGGCGATCAAGTGTAAAGATTTTAAGCATGCGCTGGCACTGCTAAATTCTATCGGAGATATTGCCGAGAACCTGCAACATCATCCAGACTTAGGTATCAGAAACTACAACGAAGTTTTTGTCAGCACCACAACCCACGATACAAATGGCTTAACAGAAAAAGATTATCAACTTGCCCAAGAAATATCTGACCTCATCAACTACCAAGATGAGAAGAAACGCATCGAACAAAACGGCCGTTCGTAATTATAGTGTTTTTGCATGATGGTCGACTTGCGAGGTGCGCGCAGCATATTTAGATATCGTACGGTTCGTTGTTGTTGAGCGGTATAAATTTTACACCAAACTGATCTAAAACATCGGGGAGGCGCGTATAAATTGCACTGCGGGCCTCTTCATGCCAGTGCCAATCGTGCAAGGGAATCACTACTTCTGGTCGCTGTTCCATAGCCTCAATCATTTTTGCAAAGCCCACCACCCCAGCCCACGGCCCGCCGCTAATTGCTGCCGCAAAAATACGTGCACCGTGTGATTCTTTCAGAGTATGACAATCACCGCCGATTAACAGCTCACCAAACAACACAAAGCTCGTGTGTTCTGGTTGCTCGGGAAACCATGGTGAAAGATCGGCGTGCTCTGATTGGATAAACTGTACTGCATCATTATCGCTCGTTGTAGCAACGGCAATATTCAGTGATTGCAGCGTACTGGAAACTTGCTCGGTGCTGTACCACTGCGCATCGGGCGAATGCTGCACTACTGCTTTAACAAACTCCTTATCACAGTGATCAGGATGTGCATGCGTGATAACAACATAGTTAATGTCTTTCAGATGCGCTTCGGTCACAAGGTCTGAACTCCAGCTGTAATTACCAGGGTCCACCAACACCCTCACGCCATCTTTTTCAACCACCAAACACGAATGTACCAACTTTGTAATCTTCATGTTCTTATTATACCAGCCGCCTGACTACCTTGTCGTTGAACAATCTAGCGCTAACTGCTAGTATCATTCATTATGGCTAAGGCAACACCACCCCTTGACGAGCGTCTGCTTTATGAAGTTCTCAAAGGTGACCTGCAAGATCGTTATGCGGAAAGAGGATCTTTACAGGTTCACCCAAATTACACCTACAACCCCGACTTAACGAAAGTGTATGGCACTCCAGATCAAACCAGAGTTGCCGTACAGGCTGCATACCTATTGCGATGGGCGGGGGTTAATGGCAAAACTACCAGGAGCTTAGATGAAGAAAAGATCGTTCCGCAACTTTCAGATATTCACGGTTCGGATGTTTTATATGGAGAGCTTGAACCAGATAGGACATTTGGCTTGCTGGGCATAATGAATATCGTAGAACTCGACAACGATAGAGTTACACCCTCGCAAAGCGTACGAAAAGTGTTTTTACAACATCCCCATCAACAATTTACTATCATACCGCCCCATCGGAAACGGTCACATCGGTTTGGAATTATCGGCATTAGAGATGGCATACGCGCTCACAATCTCTACACCTCTAGGCTCTACGGGCCTACCGCAGTCATACCGCTCGAGAAAACTGATCGTACGCCAGATACAGATGGGCGAAGACGAGGATTTAAAGTTATAGACTAATCAAAAGACCACAGGTTACATTGCTAGAATAAAGGTGTTTTTGCCTTTTTTGATTAGTGTGGGTGTATTGAGTTGTTGGTCTTCGGTGATTTTTTGACCACTCATGGAGATGGCGCCACCGTCGATGAGGCGGCGGGCTTCGCCGTTGCTTGCGGCAATGCTGGTTGCAACAAGGGCTGCGATAACACTTGTCTCGGTTGTGACAGGGATTTCGCCGCTAAGCATGGTCAGCGAGGCTTCATCTAATTGATCTACTGCGGTGCTACCAAAGAGTGTTTCGGTGACTTCTCGGGCACTCTTTGCCTTTTCTTCACCGTGTACTAATTTGGTGACTTCGTACGCTAAATATTTCTGCGCGGCACGGTCGGCTGGATTGTTTGCAAATTCCGCCATCAAGGCATCAAATTCTTCCGGCTGAATCAACGTGTAAATCTTAACATAATCACCGACACCGGCATCGTCAAGATTCAACCAGAATTGGTAGAATTTGTATGGACTGGTCTGCTCTGGATTAAGCCACACGGCACCCTCTTCTGACTTACCAAACTTTCTGCCAGTTGATTTATTGATGACCAGTGGCAGCGTCCAGACATGCGCTTCAGCACCTTCCAGCTTTCTAATGAGCGGCACGCCGGAAATCATATTTCCCCACTGATCTGAACCACCAAGCTGGAGTGTCACACCTTTTTCGCGGTAAAGGTGCAAGAAGTCATACCCTTGAATGAGCGAGTAACTAAATTCTGCGTAACTAATTCCCGCTGAGCCTTCACCGATACGACTCTGCACAAATTCACGGTCCAGCAACTGGGTCATTGAAAATTGCTTACCAATATTTCTAAGAAACTCAAGATAGCCCATATCTTTGAACCAGTCGTAATTGTCGACAAGCTCAAACTCTATGCCGTTGAAAATAGTCTTATACTGTTCGGCAATGGCTTGTTTATTATGTGCAACTTCTTCAACCGTTTTCAGTTGCCGTTCTTCAGTATCTTTCGGATCGCCGATCATACCAGTCGCACCACCAACCAGCATCACCGGTGTGTAGCCATGTTGAATAAAGACCCGAGCCATCATTGCACCAGCCAGGTTACCAATTTGCAGTGAATCAGAACTTGGGTCACAACCCCAGTAAAAAGTTCGCTTTTCTTTGTCAAGCTCAGTGACATTGCTAAAAGTGGTTTGGTTTACAAATCCACGCCATGTAAGTTCTTCAGAAAGTGTCATAATAGATTAGTATATAGTTTTTAGTTTGTAGTTCATAGCTTTTATAAATACGACACCGTTGATCAAACGATACCACCGCCAAATTTGCCGTCTGCATAAGAGTTATAAAGACTGCAAACTACCAATGAACCTGGTATACTAGATAGCATATGAACGTGAGGTACAATTGAAGGGTATGAATAAAAAATCAGATAGTGGTTCTGTTAAGAAACCGACGCGCCGCAAGGGTGCGCATTCGGTGTACAGTAACCTGGCCAATAAAAAACGAGTTAAGGCTGATGCGAAGTCCCGCAAGAAAGCGGAATTTTTAGCAACCCTCCCGAAATCACGTATTCAGCGAATATTCTACCGACTACACCCGCGCCGCTTCTTTAAGTACTGGTTTAGTAAACAGGGTGGCATCATGGCCTTAAAACTTGCCGGGCTCGGACTCGCGGCTGGCATTATCTTAGTTTTGAGCATTTTCGCTATTTTCAGAAAAGATCTTGCCATCGGCCCTGATGAGCTAACTAAACGCGTACAGAGCCGAACAACTAAATTTTATGACCGAACTGGCCAGGTGTTACTGTATGAACTCTATAAAGATCAACAGCTGACGTTTGTAAAGCCCGATCAGATCAATAACAACATGAAGTACGCAACCGTTGCCATTGAAGATAAGGATTTTTACAAGCACGGTGGTTTTGATATTCGCGGTATTATTCGCTCCGTTTGGGTGAATGTCAGAGGTACCGGTAAACAGGGTGCCTCAACAATTACGCAGCAGCTTGCCCGTAATGTCATTCTTGAAGACAACACCCGATCAGGAATTGCCGGATATACCCGTAAATTAAAAGAAATCATTCTTTCCATCGAACTCGAGCGCACCTATTCTAAAGATGAGATTCTCAACTTCTATTTAAATTCAATTGGCTATGGCGGCACCGCCTATGGTGTTGAATCGGCAGCTCAGCGCTATTTTGACAAGTCCGCGAAAGATCTTTCTATTGAAGAGGCTGCCTACATTGCCGCTATACCGCAGTACCCCAGCCTCTATGACCGTAATAGCCCTAGTTTTGACCCGGAAAGCACGATTGCCCGTCAAAAAACGGTCATAGATTACATGCGTGATCAGGGCTACATTAAATCGGATGAAGCAAAGGCCGCAAAAGAAGTCGATATTTTAACCGCTATTAAGCCACTAACCAACGAAGCTACCACGAAACGAGCACCTCACTTTGTTGATGAAATTATTAAACAGCTCGAAGGTCAATACGGTGCTGATAATGTTCGTAAGGGTGGATGGCGCATCATCACAACGCTTGACTGGGATATGCAACAACTTGCCGAAACGACCGTACGAGAAAATATGAATGCTGTTGAAAAACAGCGGGGTGACAATGCCGCCCTTGTTGCAATTGATGTCACCACCAACCAGGTTTTAAGCCTAGTTGGAAGCCGCGACTACACCTATCCTGGCTACGGTAGTTACAACGCCGCAACCGCCAACCTGCAGCCTGGTTCTAGCTTAAAGCCCATTGTGTATAGCAAGCTCTTTGAAGGTCATCAGTATGGGCCCGGTAGTACGCTCGCAGATACGAAGAAGTGCTGGGGAGGCTGGTGCCCCAATAACTTTGATCGCGGATTTCGCGGCAGTATTTCTATACGCCAAGCACTGGCCGAATCTCGTAATATTCCAGCCATTAAGGCAGCGGAAAATACTGGCATGAATTCGGTAATTGAGTTGGCTAAAAGTATGGGTGAAACAAATATTGGCTGTGGTGAATCGTGCGAATCACTCGGCCTTTCAATCGGAAGTGGTACGGTACGACTTGACCAACACACTGCCGCCTATGCAACCTTGGCGCGCGGCGGAACCGCAAAACCGCAAACCTATATTCTCAAAATTGAAAAGTCTAACGGCGATATTGTGCAAGAATGGAAGGACACCGCGGGTGTAAAAACCCTGGGAGATAAAGGTCCTGAGATCAGCTACCTTATCAGTGATATTCTGGCCGACAATAACGCTCGACGAGTAACCTTTGGTAACCCCGTCGGCTTTAATCCGACTGGCGTGAAGGCAGCGGTTAAAACGGGTACGACCGATAGCGCCAAAGACGGTTGGATGATGGGCTACTCACCCAAACTTGCGGTTGGTATTTGGGTCGGACGCTCAGACGGTACAGTTATGAATAGTACTACTCATTTACAAACTGGCCCTATGTTTGGAACGTTTATGTCTAAAGCACACCTGCAAATTATGACAAAGCCCCAGTACGGCTATAAACAAAATGAATGGTTTACGCAACCGGCTGGCATTCAAAAAATTCGTGTTTCCGGACGCACTGACCTCTTCCAGTCGTGGTTTAAAAAACCGCAGGAAACAGAAAAAGATTACATTATGGATAAAGTGTCACGCAAACTCGCAACTGAATGTACACCAGAGGGTGCTAAAGAAGTGATTAAGGTGATGACCGCTATTGACCCTGTGACCACGAAAGAGACGGTTGGTACGCCCCCAGAAGGGTGGAACATTACCGCAAATGACGATGTGCACCAGTGTGGTGTGGTTTCAGCCAGTAACTTTACCATTGCGTCTTCCGGACAACCTTCGCGTACCCGAACCCTAACAGCAAGCTTTATCGCCGGACCAAACCCCATACAAACGGTCGAGTTTATTGTTGACGGCCAAGTTGTTAGCTCGCAGCCAGCTGACGGCAGCAGTAGCTACTCTACGGAGTATACATTCCCCGATGTTGGTACCTACAATATACAAATCCGTGTGACCGATCAGCTGTTTTACCAGACGTCATCTTCCAGTCAAACTGTGCAAGTCGCAGCATGAACATCTACTAATATGACTACCCTTGCCGCTGCTTGCGTGGCTGCCGGGGTTTTTGCATAGTACTGTCAGATCGTTGCGCGATAGTGCGCGAACCCTGCTTTTCAACGATTCGTGCAAACATCATGCGACCGGCAGTCGTTTGAAGGTTGCGTGTAAATTCAATTCGTAATCGCTTACCCTGGTGATTTGCCGCCTTCTCAACAACCACCAGTGTGCCATCTTCTAAATAACCGACACCTTGGTTGCGGTCTTGTCCTTTGCCAATAATTTTAATGTCTGTTTGCTCGCCAGGAACATGTGTTGGACGCAGATTTTGGGCCAGTTCATTAATGTTGAGTACTCGAACACCTTCTATTTCTGCAACTTTTAGTAAATTATAGTCAGTGGTGAATAATAGTGATCCCCGTTTAAGGGCAAGTTTGACGAGCTTTTCGTCAACCCCTGATTCAGACTTCACGTCTTCCCCAGAAATAATTACCTCGCTCAAGCGAACGTCTTGTAGATCTTGAACGATCTGTAAACCATAACGAGCTCGTTCTCGCTTGAGGTGATCAGATTTATCTGCAAGTAACTGCATTTCAGCAATCACAAACCGTGGAATAATAAGCTGATCTGGTACAAATCCAGATTTGACAACTTCTAAAATTCTTCCGTCCATAAGCGCACTGGTATCAAGCAGTACTGAATTATGATGACGGTCAGAACGAGGCATTAAACGCCATAATACGTAGCTGCTCATAACAAGGCTGATGCTGGAAACTATGAAAATTGCATATAACATGTCGGTGATGGTTCCTATGATTTTAAATATGTGTTGAGCGCTTCACGTAAGTTTGAAACACTGTGTAGTTTGTTCATTTTTTTGTCTGACCGCGGTCCAATTGAAAGTGCAAAACCAAGTTGCTGAGCTTCTTTCAGACGTTTTTCCATATTTGGCACGTGGCGTACCTCACCAGAAAGTCCGACTTCGCCAAACACCACGGCGTCCTGACTCAACTGCATTCCTTTGGCGGCCGAGGCAATTGCCATGCACACCGCTAAATCAGCTGCTGGTTCGGTAATTTTAATGCCGCCGACAATATTAATATATACGTCATACTCACTTAAATCCAACTTTGTTCGCCGTGTAAGAACCGCAGTGAGAAGGTTTAGTCTGTTCAAGTCAAAACCCGAGGCCGCTCGCTTTGGATACCCAAACGATGTTCTGTTCACCAGCGCCTGTACTTCAACCAGAATAGGCCGTGTGCCTTCCATTGCAGCAAGTACAATAGAACCGTCAGCAACCTGCCGTTCCGCCAATAAAACAGCCGACGGATTATCAACTGGTTGCAACCCGCTCTCGGTCATATCAAATATCCCCACTTCTGAAGTTGAACCGTATCGGTTTTTGACCGCCCTGAGCACCTTAAAACCACCATAGCGATCACCTTCCAGGTTCAATACCACATCAACCAGGTGCTCCATTAATTTCGGCCCAGCTATGCTGCCTTCTTTCGTGACATGACCAACCAAAATTAATGTTACGTTTGCCTGCTTAGCGGCTTGCGTCAACAAGTAAGTGCTATTTGTAATTTGACTCACCGAACCAGGTGCTGATGAAACTGCAGCACACGAAACCGTTTGAATTGAATCAACAATGACAACTTGAAAATCACCGCTCAGTATTGTTGCAGCGATATCATCGCTACTGGTTGAGCTTGCCAGCATCACATTCTGGTCTTTCGGTGTAATACGGGAAGCGCGTAAACTCACCTGCTCAAGTGACTCCTCGCCACTGACGTATAGCACACCGTGAGCTCGCGACAATTGCGCCGAAAGCTGCATTAATAATGTGCTTTTACCAATACCCGGCTGACCGGCAATCAAATTCACACTACCACTCACAAAGCCACCGCCAAGTACGGAGTCAACATCATGCACCCCTGTCGCAAGCCGAACCGCTTTTTGGCTTTTTGTCACTTTATGAATTGCGGTGGCCTGCAGTTTTGTGCCCTTAGCTGCCGCAAGGGTAATATCTTGACTAACCGGCAGTTCTTCTACAAGACTATTCCAGGCGCCACAATTACTGCATCGCCCAGCCCACTTACTGTGGCGGCTCCCGCATTCTTGACACACAAATTGCATTGTTGATTTTGTCATTTCATACCTAGTATACCACCGCTGATTACAAAGACTGGAAGTTACTGTTGAGTTCGTGCACTAAGTCACTCTGCGTGGTTGCCAGGCTATTTCGTTTTTCAACGATAGTATTGTATTCTTCGATAACCGCTTTGAGCGATACAATATCAGCATTATAGTTGCGTACGCGCGTATTGAAGTCGGGCACTGCCGCGTTATATTCTGTGATGTTATCTGATTCACGTAACTGATTTAAGCGACTCTGTTCACTGGCAATACTGCGCTGCGCCTGTTCCAGGCTTGCTTCCAGGGTACCTTTGCGTTCTGCTAAATCGGCTAACTGCGTATCATATTTTTCAATATCTGACTCTAAAGCGGTAAAGGTACTTTCATATTGCACGGCATAGGCAACAATTTGCTTTCTGTTTGTGAAGTACCGAGCATAATGCGCCTCCAGTTCTGGCGGCAAATCTTGGATCTCGGTACCTAAAATAGAATGAAGTTCGTTGGTGATCTGACTCGGTTGAGTTTTTTCGTACTGACCAAGCGTGTCTATAAAACGCTGGCTGGTGATTTGGGCGGCCGTGGTTGTCAGTAGTGCATCGAGACGCTCTTTCTCACGCGTTGAGAGACGCTCATACACAGCATGCAACAACTCATGAGCGGCAGTCACTTCTTTCACGCCAGCCAACCGCTCATCATCAACGTCAAAAATATAAAAACGCTGGGCCGTGTAGCACCCCAGTACAATACTTTGTTCATGATGTACGTTGGCACACGACTTGTTAAATTGAGTCGAATCTTGAACCTCAGGTCGACTGGCTTTAAATATAAAATCTGCGTGCGGTGTTAAGCCAAGTTGTGACTGCAGGGCGGTAGCTTCCGCTTGCACATCTGAAGAATGTACCGTATAGGAATCTTTGATCCACTGCCAATTCAGTACTGCCCACCCGCCGGCAGCCGCACATACCAACACCACCAGAACAGATATTACCTTCTTCATATCTGATTTTATAATACCATACCGCTTACGAACGATGAGCCGCAACAGGCTGTTTGACGGCACGAGCTGGCTTTTGTGTCTTGAACACGAGCACGCCTTTTTGCAGCTCAACAAGAATGGTTTGATGCGGTCCGTATGCGCGTTTTAATAATCCTTCGGCAATCTGGTCTTCAATTTCATCTTGTAAGACGCGTCTCAGTGTTCGAACGCCGGTTTGCGGAAGATAGCCTTCTTTCAAAAGGTGGCGGCGAACCGCAGTATTTACTTGCAGTTGTAACTGTCGTTCTTGAGCCAAGCGGCTATTTAGCTCGGCAAGTTGTAGATCAAGCACCTTGAGAGCTTCTTTGGTTGTCAGCGCTCGGAAAATAATCAGCTTGTCTATGCGGTTGATCAGCTCTGGCCGCATTACCAGCTTTAGCTCTTCAAGAACCTTTTCTTTATTTTCTTCATGCAGCTGCTCAAGATCTTCAACCTCAGACTGTGTTTCAGCTCGAAAGCCAAGAGTAGACTCTCGCTGCAACTGCTCGGCACCAACATTACCAGTCATGATAATCACCGTGTTCGTGAAATCAACAGTCCGACCTTTTGCGTCAGTCAACACGCCGTCTTCAAGAATTTGCAACAACATATTGAAGATATCAGGATGTGCTTTTTCAATTTCATCAAGCAAAATCAAGCTATAGGGATTGCGACGCACCTTGTCGGTGAGCTGCCCGCCTTCTTCGTAGCCTACATAGCCGGCTGGGGCACCGACAAGCCGTGAGGCGGTGTGCCGTTCAGCAAATTCACTCATATCGATTTTAATTAAGGCGTCTTCACGGTCATACAGCTCTCGCGCCAAAGTGCGGGCCAATTCGGTTTTACCAACCCCCGATGGGCCTAAAAATACGAATGAACCAATTGGCCGGCGGGGATCGCTAATGCCAGATCGGTTACGTCTGATTGCTTTGGCAACCGCTGAAATTGCCTCGCGTTGGCCAATCACTTTTTTACCCAAGGCCTTTTCAAGCTGCAACAAGTAAGCGGCCTCTTTTTTTAAAATACGGTGCGCTGGAATGCCAGTCATTAAGCTAATTGTTTTTGCAAGATCTTCTTCCTGCAACTTTAGTGGCGGTTGAGATTTACCTCGCTCGGCTTCAAGAACTCGTTCTAAGTCGGCAAGTTTATTTTTTTGCTTAGCCGCAGCTTCAAAGTTTTCACGCACCACCGCTTCATGCATACGTGATTTTGTGAGCTTAATTTCGCGCAGCAAGCCTCGTTGATATTCGGGTACATCATTGCGTTCTACACGCTTAAAAGCTGCAGCTTCATCCAGTAAATCAAGTGCTTTGTCCGGCATAAATCGTTCGCTCATATATTTATCACTCATCCTGACAGCATGCAGTAGAACATCATCGGTAATTTCAACATTGTGATGTTTTTCATAGTGAGGACGTAGTCCACGCAAAATCGCCTCTGTTTCATCAAGCGATGGTGGTAACACCTCAATCGTCTGAAAACGCCTGTTGAGTGCCGCATCTTTTGCGATACTCTTTTTATATTCATCAATCGTTGTTGCGCCAATCAGACGCATAGTACCGCGGGCCAACACTGGCTTTAAAATATTGGCAGCATCCATAGCACCTTCAGCAGAACCTGCACCAACCAAGAGGTGAATTTCATCTATAAATACGATAGCATTGGCATCTTCGGTGAGTTCATTCATAACAGCTTTCAGCCGCTCTTCAAATTCACCTCTATACTTTGTTCCGGCAATCATACCTACCAGATCAAGCATCACTACTCGTTTGTTCAAGAGGTTTTCCGGCACTTCTTCCTTCGCAATACGCTGTGCCAAACCCTCAACAATTGCTGTTTTACCAACGCCTGGCTCACCAATCAAAATAGGATTATTTTTCGTCCGCCGTGAAAGAATGGTAATCATACGTCGAATTTCATTTTCACGACCAATCACAGGGTCAAGCTTTTTATTCCGAGCCTCTTGAGTCAGATCGGTGCCAAAAAATTCCAGAGCACTCTGCTTCTTCTGAGGCTTCGCTGTTCGTGTCGGTTTATGGTCATCATATTCGTATCCCTGCTGGTTCAGGTATTGTTCAAGCTCCGCCACTAATGAATGAACGCCGATATTTAAATCGCGCAGCAACGTGTTGGCTCTGGCGTTCTTTTGAATCAAGATACTGTACAAGATATGTTCAGTCCCACAATAATTTTGATTAAATTCCTTCGCAATTTCCCAACTAGTGCGTAAGGTCAACTTAGCGGCTTCACTCAGGCCCTTGTTGGGCAACTGTGATACAGCGGTACGTGGTGCGCCAACTTTTAGTACAGTCCGAGCTTTTTCAAGGGTGACGCCAGTAGACTGCAATAATTGAGCCCCAACGGAAGTGTCTTGGCTTAAAACGCCCAGTAAAATATGCTCTGTGCCAATGTAGACACTGCCAAAACTGCGCGCAATGCCTTCGGCATGCTGAAGACTTAACCGCGCATTCTCGGTTAAGTGGTCAAGGAAATCCTGGAAATCTCTGCTTGCCTGCATAAATCCATTGTAGCATTTAGCACTCTAAATGCAAGAGTGCTAATTTTTACTTCATGGATTATTAGTCATTATTAACTCGCTGTTAAGCGAGGGTAGCATCCTCGCCTACTCAAAAACCCAGAGAAGAAGCTACTTTTACTCCTTGCGCGACGAGGATGTTTGAACGAAACGTCAGTGCAGTGAGTCCCACAGGAGCCAAAGAGGAAAAGGTGATTCTGACCATCACTTTTTTGAGTCTAGGCGGCAGTTTTGTACCACTTTTGCTGACGAAAGTGGTGAGGGGTAAGGAGATTTATTCGCCGTGTTCTTCAATTGCGCCAAGTAACCCTGCTTCGATATCATCGCGGCGCTTTGGTTTAGTTGACTTCTTCTCAACTGGCTTTTCTTCTTCAACAGGTTTTTCTTCAACTACCGGAGCTGGTGTGCCGGATTCGATATCCAGTTCATACCCAGTGAGCTTACTGGCAAGCCGCACATTCTGACCAGCCTTACCAATTGCAATAGAAAGCTGAGATTGGTCAACAATAACCCGGGCGTGTTTTGCTTTTTCATTCAGCTCTACTCGAATAACCTCGGTTGGTGAAAGTGCATTTTTAATGTATTCTTCGATATTTTCAGCAAAAGTAACGATATCAATTTTTTCTTGATCGCCAATTTCATTCATAACAGCCTGCACTCGAGTACCATGGCCACCCACAAATGTACCAACAGGGTCAACACCCGGTACGGTTGATGCCACAGCGATTTTTGTTCGCATACCAGCCTGCCGGGCAATGCCTTTAATTTCTACTGCGCCAGTTTCCATTTCAGGGACTTCTTGTCGAAATAGGTAATCTATAAATTCTTCGCTAGCCCTAGAAAGTACCAGCTGCGGGCCGCGATTACCACGCTCGACATCTTTCAAAAATACTTTAATGCGTGAACCAACATTATAATATTCACCTTGAATTTGTTCGCTGGCAGGCAAAATACCCGTAGCCTTCCCAAGGTCAATACGTACTACGCGCGGCTCTACGCGCTGCACTGTACCCACAATCACGGTGCCAATTTTATCTTCGTATTCGTTCATCACAATCTCTCGCTCAGCTTCACGAAGCCGCTGCAAAATTACCTGCTTAGCTGTCTGAGCTGCCACGCGGCCAAAGGTTGTTGGATGTGCTTGTTCAGTTATAACGTCGCCAAGTTTAGCGTCTTTTTTGAATGTTCGCGCCTGTTCAAGCGTTAGTTGCTGGGCGTCATTTTCAACCGCATCATCTTCAACAACATCATAACTGGTGATTGCCGTCATTTCACCGGTATTGGCGTTTAATTGAACGGTAACGTTTTGCTCACGCTCGCCAAAATCTTTACGATAGGCTGCAGCCAACGCCTGCTCTACTGCTTCGTGTACAATATCTTCGGGCAAATTCTTTTCTTCAGCGATCTGCTTCACGGCTGCAACGAGTTGTTTAATTTGTATATCCATGTTGTGTTCTCCTTTATTTCAAATGTCGAATGACAAACGTATCTATCATGAAAAATTCCGACCACTGTGGCCGGACTTATTACAGTATAACACAGTCTCAGGCATTTAGTGCAATCGTTCGTATAAAAGTGCCTGAAAGCCTTCAAAATCTTCTAGAAAATTAGCGAATGCCGATTCGGTCAACTGCTGGCATGAATCAACCGTATTAGCCCAGCTCCATTCGCCTTCTGACTGACTGGGCGTACCAGCTGGTGGTATGTACTCATCCCATGGTATAAAGTCATTTTCACAAACAATACCCATGCGAGCATCATCTGGAAGAAATAAAGATTGAACCGAACCGTGCACGAGCTCATCGTCCGCATTCAACTGCATGGTATATCTGTTCATAACATATGAGTTATCATCAAGACGGCCGCTGTAGGTATTGTGCTGCAAACGTATGGTTTTTGAATCGTCGGCTTCACTTAATAAAACAACGTATACTGGGCGATTTCGTTCGTCGAGCAGATACATTTCAGATTCCTGCACTCCGCGGTCAAAATCAATACTTGTTTCGCTCGTTACGCCTTGTGTCGTACGCACTGCAGCGGTGCGTTGGAAAACTGAAGCCCGCATCCAAACACTGGCAATATTTTTTGTCACTTCAGGATTTGTGCTATTTAAATCACGATCAGGCAGGCGAAGCGGCCCTTTTTCGGGTATATTCATATCTTTTAATTGTATCACATAATTGTGCTTGTTGTCAATAGTCTATACTGGTCGGTATGATTCAACAGCTTATAGACCAGTTTACCCCCGACCACTACAACATTGCCCTGGTTATTGATAGTAGCGAGCTGAAATTTACCGGCACCGTTACGATTCGTGGAACATTACAACAAGCAACCAACAGCCTCGATCTGCATGCCAAGGGTCTCGAAATAGCTGCCGCTTCTATTAATTCGAACGGCGTCGAATGCCGCCTCAACGAAGAATACGACCAATTAACCCTGATTGCCGACCAGGAAGTTGCTGCTGGCGAAACATTTGTCACTGTTGCATTCTCGGGTGATATTACTGATGATATGTCCGGTATATACCCCTGTTATTTTGAACATGAAGGAACAAAAAAGTGGTTAATTGCCACGCAGTTTGAAAGCCATCACGCGCGCGAGGTCTTCCCCTGTATTGACGAGCCAGCTGCAAAAGCGAGGTTTGATTTAACACTGACGACTAACGCTGGTGAAGTAGTATTGTCGAACACCCCCATTAAACATCAGTCTACCAAAAATCAGCAGTGTATTACCACTTTTGAAACTACCCCAAAAATGAGCACCTACCTGCTTGCATTTGTAACCGGTGACATGCACCACAAAGAAGCAATCACCAAAGACGGGGTGACAGTCAGAAGCTGGGCGAGCCGTGCTCAGCCCACTAATCACCTTGACTACTCCCTCACTGAAGCCGTGAAAACCATCGAGTTCTTTAACGAATACTTTGCCACGCCCTACCCGCTTGCAAAATGTGACCAAGTTGCGTTACCTGATTTTGACGCTGCCGCCATGGAAAACTGGGGCTTGGTAACGTACCGCGAAAGTGCGCTGCTTGCCGATCCAGAAAATCGCTCTATTAGTTCAGAGCAGTATATTTCTATAGTGATTGCCCATGAACTCAGCCATCAGTGGTTTGGTAACTTGGTGACGATGCAGTGGTGGGACGACCTCTGGCTGAACGAAAGTTTTGCCAGTCTCATGGAATATATTGCCGTTGACGCACTGCACCCTGAGTGGCAGGCCTGGGAAGATTACACCGCAGCCGACGTTGTTGTCGCCAGTAACCGTGATGTATTTTCAGAGGTACAACCGGTTCGTATTGACGTCAATGACCCGGCTGAAATTAGCACACTGTTTGATGGTGCGATTGTCTATGCCAAAGGTGGTCGGCTACTCAAAATGATGCGGGAATACATTGGTGAAACAGCCTTTCGCGCCGGACTAAAATCTTATTTTGGAAAACACGCCTACGGCAATACAAAACGAGACGATTTGTGGACTGAGCTTGAAGCTTCTTCTGGTAAGCCTATTGGAAAAATTATGAACAGCTGGCTAGAACAATCCGGTCTGCCGCGTTTACAAGTTTCACAACGCGGCACGGCGATTCAAATGATGCAAAAACGCCTGCTCTTAGACGGTGATGGTAGTGACACGCGAACCTGGCAAATTCCATTACTCGCCAATAGTGAACTCGATATTGATTTATTACAGAAACAATCTGCGACCACACAGGCAAAATCTGATGTAACAACCTTGTTTAATCTAAGCGGCAGTGGTCACTTTGTAGTTGATTATGAAGATGCGGAGCAAAAAAAAGCCCTGCAAGAAGCTCTTAAAAATCGCTCTATTGAAACCTCTGGAAGAATCAATACGCTCAACGATCTTATTTTACTAGCCAGGGCCGGTGAAGATTCGCTGGTAACTGGTCTTGCGCTCATTGCCGATTGCGCTGATGAGCCACGAGATAACGTCTGGAGCTTAATGACGAGCATTCTTGGTCATGCCCGCGTCCTGACTGAAGGTGATGCTACAACTGAACAGAAGCTTAAAGATTTCACCTATCAATTAATTGAAAAACAGCATCGGGCTCTTGGCTGGGAGCCTCGTGATGGTGATGATTCAAACACTATTCAGCTACGCCGTACTATGGCTGGCCTGGCACTTGCGTCTGAAAATCAGTCTGTCATCGCAGAGGCCTTGCGGCGATACAACGCTGCTAAACCAGAAGAGCTTGATGCCGAATTTAGAGGCCTACTGATTTCTGCAGTTGTGCGTTTTGGTGATAGCAGTGTAATTGATACACTGATCGACCTTCATAAAACTACTGTCTCCCCCGACCTGCGGGATGATCTTTGTGGCGCCCTGACGAGCACCAGAGATGTTGCCGTCGGCCAAAAACTACTTGGTCTACTCAAAAACAAAGATCACGTACGTCCGCAAGATTTAATCAGATGGTTTGCATATCTGCTGCGCAATAAATATACCCGCGAGATCACCTGGCAGTGGTTTACAGAAAACTGGGACTGGATCATGGACGCCTTTGCCGCCTCAAAATCATACGACTACTTCCCGCGTTATGCCGCCAACTTCATGAATACCGAAGCATGGCTTGCAGAATATCAAACATTCTTCACACCCATGCTCAACAACCCATCTCTTGCCCGAACAATTAAAATTGGCATAAAAGAAATCGAAGCGCGCCTCGCCTGGCGGGCCCGCGACGAACAAAAGATCAAAGACTATTTGACAAAAGTATAGTTGAAACGATAGTTACGACATAGAAAGAGGGTCTCGGAACTAGGCTTGCTGTACTGTTATAGATTTTGGTGGTGAGTTCGGATAATTAGCATTCTAGTGCATGTCAGGATGTCAGCCGGTGCTGGAATCATGTTTCAGTAGCCTGAAACCTCATTAGGTGAGTTGTTCGATGAAGTCAGTGATTTTGAAATCGGTGGACATTTCAATGGCGCTGAGTTCGTAGTCGCCATGATATTTGTTTTCTTGAACCCAGCACTGAGCGGCAAAATTCATCTGTTTCAGTTTTTTTGGGGTAATGTAATCGAGGCCAGTACCTTGACTATTGTTTTGTCGGTACTTCACTTCTATAAAATAATGTACATGTTGCTTTTTTGCTATGATATCAACTTCACAGACTGGCGTCTTCCAATTGAGTGCAACTATCTCATATCCTTGCGTCTGTAAATATTCTGCAGCCCGCTTTTCCGCTTCGTGACCTGTTGAATAGTTAGTTGGCATTAGCTCGTACCCAACAGCTTTCTTATTGGTTTGTAGTTTATTCGATGGATTGGCGTTATGCCGTACCGTGCCAAAGCATCTCTGTGTACTTTGGTGCCGTAGCCAACATGTTTTTCAAAACCGTAGTGATGATACTTCGCGGCTATTTGTTGCATATACAGATCTCGTGCAACCTTCGCAATAATCGAAGCGGCAGAAACTGCCGGAATTGTGCCATCCGCTTTAACAATAGGTGTCGTATTTGGAATGTGCGCTAAATAGTTTATGTGTCCGTCAATGATAATCTGTTGATCAACTAGCGCAATCTGATCAATGGCACGCTGCATTGCTAGTTGCACCGATTTTGTTAAGCCCATGGTATTTATCTCGGCAGGCCACACCCACCCTATGCCAATGGCAGTGGTTGTCAGTCTGATTTCAGCCACAAGTCGTCGTCGCTTTAGAGCACTCAATTTCTTAGAATCATCGAGACCAACTATTCCATGAGCCTCCTCCAACCCCACCGCTGCCGCTACCAGCGGGCCGGCCCAGCAACCGCGACCAACTTCATCGATTCCAATAATCATAGTTTTAGTGTAACAAAGTTATGACAATCTAGATTTGTTCAGAATGCCATAGACTATCGATTCAGCTTTACTGCTTTCTGCAATTCCGCATGCTTCAGGTCAGCATTCGCTTTAGTAACAAATATTTCTAGATGTTCTAGCACACGTCGACTACTACGCCCACGGGAACGTTGGTTCCCCATGTATCCATATACATATATACAGTCTGATTGATTTGCATCACAGATACTGACACTACAGTATCGTGCTCTACTAGCTACATCGTACCACATAATATTTTTAATTACTTGACAAGGCTGGTACGTCTTTACCTGAATATCAGTGTACTCATTCGTAATGTTACGTATAAACGCAACGTCGTTCTGGTACGTAATACTATTTTTAAGGGTGTTACTAATTACAACCGGAGTTGGATCAACCGATCCAACTATAGAATTGCTAACATAGGAACGAAATGTCTCTTCATCACTTGAACGTAATTTCGTGGCGAACATTAACATGAACACAACAAAGAGTACTGAAATCACAACAATGAGCATCAGTACTATCATAATCACCACTACTTTTGTGGACGGTTTTTTTGTGACTAATTCTGTTGGTTTATGGTCCATATGTCAACTATACTTTAACACGCCGATAGCACAACCAGCAATCGACATACATAGATGTATCGATTGCTGATTATAGCTTTATTGTTTGAATTCCGAAATTAAGTTGTAAGCACTATGACTTGATCTGTGTCTGTATCTATAATACTAAATACGTACAATGATCTATTCTGTAGGTTGTGCTTCGACTGCAGTTTCAACAACTGGTTCATCAGCAGCGATTTCATTAACTGCTTTTTTGTCAAAGTCGACGGCTGCGAGTCGGGCGCTTTTACCACTTCGTTCACGCATGTAGGTAAGGTATTTGCGTCGAACCTTGCTTCGTTTGACAACTTCTACCTTCTCAACGAGTGGGCTGTGGAGTAGGAAGCTCTTTTCAACACCGACACCACTTGCAATTCGACGAACCGTAATAGTGCTTGTGAGGCTATCTTTTCGATCAGTGCGAATAACCAGGCCTTCAAACACCTGAACGCGCTCTTTGTTGCCTTCTTTAATACGTTGGTGAACCTTAACAGTGTCGCCACTACGAACATCTACCACTTGTTTTTTGAGAAACTGAGATTCAACTTGTTTGATTAGTGCGTGCATAACTAAACCACTCTACCTTATTCTTACATTTTTTGCAATTGCATACAGTGTACCACATCTGTTGAAAAACTACAAGTGGAGTTTTAGTTTCTAATTCTACCGGTAGCCAAATCTATAACTGCGCCAGCGGGCAGTATAGTTCGCGCAACTTCACCTGGTGCCAGCGGCAAGTCATGATCTATACAGCCTGGGTCTTGTGCGGTGTATCGCAGTGAAGAATCATCTGCTGCAACTTCTATATCAGGTTCTTGCTGCCCCAAAACCTTGTCGCGAAGTGCAAAACTAAAGGCATCCATTCCCGGCGTTAGATATAGTTCCGACATATTCCTCCTTGTTTACTTATTCCGATTATCTCTTTACTATTAAAGTATGGATGAGGTCAAACAACAAGCATTAGAAATTCATAAAAAATTACGCGGTAAAATTGCAGTTAGTCTGAAGGACCAGCTTAATGAACCTGAAAAACTGAAATTATATTATACTCCGGGAGTGGGAGCTGTCAGCAGTTATGTTGCCGAACATCCCGCTGAAGCTCGTGAATACACCTGGTTGAATAATTGTGTTGCGGTTATTTCTGATGGTACAGCTGTTTTAGGACTGGGTAATATTGGCCCCCTAGGGGCACTGCCGGTCATGGAAGGTAAAAGTATGCTCTTCAAGCAGTTTGCTGATATTGACGCTGTGCCAATTGTTTTAGACGTGCACACCCCCGATGAAATTGTGGCAGCCGTCAAAGCCATTGCACCAAGTTTTGGGGCAATCAACCTGGAAGATATTGCGGCACCAATTTGTTTTGAAGTAGAAGAACGCTTGAAGAACGAACTCGATATTCCAATCATGCATGATGATCAGCACGGAACGGCTGTGGTCGTTTTGGCGGGGCTCATCAATGCCATGAAGGTGGTGAATAAAAATCTTGCTGACTGCAAAATTGTATTGGTAGGTGCTGGTGCAGCTGGTGTTGCTGTTGCCAAATTACTCTATAAATACGCTCAGCCACAAATTATAGCCGTGGACAGTAAAGGAATTATTGAAACCTCACGTGATAACTTAAATGATGAAAAGAAGATGCTGCTTGAATTTGCTCATGATGTACAACCCGGAAAGCTTGCTGATGCCGTCAAAGATGCCGACGTGTTTATTGGTGTCTCGCAGCCCGGCCTCCTGACTCCCGATAT
>CAYUUV010000002.1:0-18295 GCA_964448015.1 uncultured Candidatus Saccharibacteria bacterium | reverse complement strand
TCAATCTTCACCGACGGGTTAACTGACGCTATTGCTGCAAAAATTCATTGATAAGCCTCTCAGGATTCCATAGTACACCAAAAAATACCACGTTTATCTGAATCTTCTGGGGTATAGGTAAACCTCATATCGACTTCATACGATGATTCTGAGATATTGACTATCGTACTTATGAACGCAAAACGATCGGTATTTTTACAATTTGTCACGATAGCTTGAATATGACTTGAATCAATAGTAAATTCTTCAACTGATGAGTATTCTTCGTTATTAAATTCATAGGTTATATCCCAGTTCTGTTTTGAAGCATAGCCCTCTAGTTGCCGTAGATAGTGTATGACTTCATCCACTACAAGATCTGGCTCTGTGTCGTATGAACTACTCAAACTGGCAGTAATTTGGGCACGAGAATCCCATACAGCACCTGAAGTGCGCGTGAAATCATATTCTGGGGTAAATGAGGTCGGCTTTGTAAAATTCTTTATATCACGGACGGTTGTTTCAAAATGCACTTTTGTGTTATCAGCAGTGGCACGATCACTAAAGAAATTCTTTGATTTGGGTAAAGTGACGATTGCAAGAATACCTAGCAGTACCAGGACTGCGCCAACGATGCCAATTATTTTTACAGTCCTCATCAGATAACTCGGTTTATTTCTTCGATAGTAGTCATGCCTTTGAGGGCTTTTAAGAGCCCCGCTTGGTACATGGTGATCATGCCCTGTTCTTTGGCTTTGGCTTCTATGATATCGGAGGTTGGAATATTTGTGGTGTCACGTAGCATTGCTTGAATTTCTGAGGTAACAATAAAATCTTCAATGATACTGGTTCTACCTTTGTAGCCGAAAGGATTTTCTTCAGATTTACCCGGTTTCCAGAGCTTGATATTTTCTAGATCAGGTTTTTCGATATCGTCTGGCAAACCTTTTAGGGATTCTCGGATGTGGGTCTTCACCGCTTCATCAGGTTCGTATTCAATTTTAGTGGTGTCATCAAGCTGGCGAACAAGCCGCTGAGAAATAATGAGTTTGACAGATGAAATCAAGATGGGATTCAAGCCAATCATGTCAATCATACGCGTGAAGGCTTCTGAGGAATTACCTGCATGGAAGGTTGAAAGTACCAAGTGACCGGTTACAGCGGCCTGCAGTGCCGTCTTAGCCGTGTCAACATCTCTAATTTCACCAACCATGATGACATCGGGGTCAAGACGCATCACCGCCCGCAGTTTATTAGCAAAACTATCACCTTGACGAGAATACACTGGAATCTGACTCATGCCATCAAGTCCGTATTCAACCGGGTCTTCAAGCGTAATAATTTTGTTTCGCGGATCGTTCAACTGCATCAAAATTGAATAGAGCGTGGTGGTCTTACCGGAACCAGTCGGACCAACCATCAGCACCATGCCATGCGGGTGCGAGATAACTTCATCTATCGGTGCCCGTTCACGAGGACTCAGGCCAAGGTTATCAAGCTTGAGAAGACTCATATCCATATTGAACAGACGTACGACTGCATCCTGACCATACAATGTCGGTACCGTTTCAATACGCATATTCAGAATTTTTTCACTCCCATCTTCATTGGTAATTCTTTGAGAAAGATGACCGGTCTGAGCTTCTGGTGCGGAGGTTGAAATATTTGCCTGCACCGCAATAGATTGCTGCAGCTGGCGATACTTCTGGTGGGAGATCACTGCAATCAAGTGCAGGGCACCATCAAGTCGAAACCGAAAACGAACGCCCGCTCGCGCTGTTTCAAAGTGAATATCTGAAGCATTCAATTTGTCTGCTTGAGTAATAACGTACTCAAGTATGTCATCGGATTTGACGCCTTCAAGTGTTTCGGAAACCTTTTGGACGTTATCGCTGGCACCTTCTTTACTCACCGTAATGTCGTCGTATCGCACCTCTTGCGGCGGATCAAAGCGCAGCATAAATTCTTTAAAACCGACCAGGCTGATCATTTCAAAATTAACTATTTTGTCTGGAAACTGTTCGCGAATCTTGGTCAGGGCTTGCTGCGGTGTTCCGATGGTAATACCAAAACTATAGGTACTGCCCTGGTCATAAAGCGGCACTAATTTATTTTCGTACATAGCTTCAACGTCTATAATGCCGGTTGCTAAGGGAATATCACTAATTGTTCGACTATCGGTATACGGAATTTTTAAGAGCTGCGCTCGATTTTGCGTGTTGAGCTCTTCGTTTTCTCTAAATTTAACTTGATCAGCCGCATCATTAAAAGCCATAGTTGTTATTGTACTGTAAAACTCTTATGTTTGATAGCGGCAGAGATAAAAATCCTACATACTACCATAGAAATAAGAAGCAGCGCACGGCAGTAGTGTTTTAGGGTGTTTTATTATTCGGATTTGCTTCGGTTTTATTTGTTGTTTAGTGCATGGAATTTGTAATTTCTACCTCTTCAAGGCATTATATGTATCATGCATATAACATTAGTCGCTCACGATATTCGGAGTACTCATAACGTGGGGGCATTTTTTCGCACCTGTGACGGACTAGGAATACAAGAGATTATTTTTAGCGGCTATACGCCATACCCGACATTTGAAGGTGATAGCCGCTTGCCGCATTTTGCCGATAAAATCACCCGGCAAATTCATAAAACCGCTTTAGGCGCAGAATGCACGGTTGATTTTAAATACCTTGAAACAATGGCACATGTTCTAGAACAGGCACGGAAGGATCATGCCGTACTTGTAGCACTTGAGCAACATCCGCACAGCGTAACGCCCTCGGAATGCAACAAGCACCTGCGTGAGAAATTTGCCGACCGCAACGTATATCTGTTTCTTGGCAATGAAATACATGGTGTGAAAGATGATGTACTAGAACATATGGATCTTATTATGGAAATCCCGATGTCCGGTACAAAAGAATCACTCAATGTTTCAGTTGCAACAGGAATTGCATTGTATAGCCTTACGCAGAACGAATAGGGCTACTTCACTGCAATACACGCCGGATCAAAAAATTGATGTAATCGCTCGGTGAAGGCTTCGTGTAGATTCACTCTGAAAGGCATTCGCAGAGCCGTTTTTGCTCCATCCTCACCCAATACTAAAATAAGCTCGTGATCACCAGGATACTCGCTTGCGACCCGCTTGAGTGCCAGTAATTTTTCGTTATCATTAGGATCTTTCAATTGTATAAATAACTTCGGAGGAGTTTCATCACGCGGAGGAATTGGTGGTGATGGAGGTGGCGGAGATGCTGGCGGTTTTTTGGTTGGCGTACTTCCTTTTGGTGTTTTCGGTTTCTTACCGGTGGCCTGATATGTCTGAGCATCTTCTTCTGATACCAGGTTTGCCTGATCTACAAGAATTTTCAGCTCTTGCCCCATATTGCCATCACGGTCTTTATAATTTACTTTGCCTGTTGCAATCACAACCTGGTCTTGTTGCCACACAGAATTAAGCCTCTCATACACTCCTGGAAATACAATCAACTCACATTCACCGCTTTTATCTTCAAGCTTGACGAAAGCCATGCGAGAACCGTTTTTCGTAACAATTGAACGGACCGCCGTCACCACACCGCCAAGCGTAACTGATTTACCGTCCATAGTATTATTCACTTCATTCATTACTAGGGCGTTTTCAGCTAAATACTCGCCGAACCCATCGAGCGGGTGCCGACTCACGTACAGCCCCAGTAGCTCCCGCTCAAACAGTAGTAAATCATGTTCTTTTAGCTTTTCAGGCGCATTTTCAAATTTAAACTGAGGTATGATGCTAGGAGCAGAATCACCCAAACCACCAAACAAATCTGCTTGGTTGGTTTCTTTTTCTTTATGTAATTTATTACCGAGTGCAAGTATGGCATCTAAGTTAAACAATAAGTCACCACGCTCATGGCCCAAGCCGTCAAAGCCTCCAGATTTAATCAGACTTTCCCAGACCTTGCGATTAACTTTTCGGGTATCGGCTCGCTGTACAAAATCCATCAGATCTGCAAACTTGCCGCCTTCATCACGGGCTCGAATAATTTCTTCGACTGCACCAATACCAACATTTTTAATAGCAGTCATGCCGAAGCGAATTTGACTTTTATTTGGCACCACTGCAAATTCGGCGTATGATTCGTTCACATCCGGCAGTAATACTTCTATTCCCATATGTCGACACTCATTAATTTCAATTGCCAAGCGATCAATATCATCAGCGTCGCTGGTCATCAAGGCTGCCATAAAGGCATCAGGATAATGTGCCTTGAGGTAGGCTGTCCAGTAAGCGATTAAGCCGTAACACGCGGCATGAGATTTATTAAAACAATATGCTGCAAATTCTTCGAGCTGTTTCCAGAACTTTTCCATTAGATCTTGCGGGATGCCGGAATGTTTCTGGCCGCCTTGAATCATTTTGTCTTTCATTTTTGCCATCAACTCGGCGTTCTTTTTACCAATAGCCTTACGAAGGGTATCAGCCTCGCCACCAGTGAAACCGCAGACTTCTTTAGAAATCTGCATCACCTGTTCTTGGTACACCAAAATACCGTAGGTATTTTCAAGTGCATTCTTCATGGTATCGTGCGGGTAACTAATTGCTTTATGACCATGCTTTCTTGCAATAAAGTCGCCGATAAACTGCATCGGACCCGGTCGATACAGCGCCACCATGGCCACAATGTCTTCAAATACTGTTGGTTTTAAGTCGCGTAAGTACCGCTTCATGCCAGCAGATTCAAGTTGAAATACACCCGTGGTATCACCCCGCTGGAAGAGTTCAAAAGTTTTCTGATCATCAAGTGGAATCTCTTCTGGCGTAATACTTACCTTGTGAACGGCCTTCACAATTCTAATGGCATTGCGCAAAATTGTCAGATTAGAAAGACCCAAGAAGTCCATTTTAAGAAGGCCAAGGTCTTCAACTGGACCCATTGGATACTGTGTTGAAATAACATCCTTCTTGGTGCCATCAGCTAATAAAACTTGTTTCTGTGCACGCTCAAGAGGTATAAATTTTACAATATCATCAGGTGCAATTACCACGCCAGCCGCATGCACACCATGACTGCGTACCGTTCCTTCAAGTCGAATTGCTAAATCAATCACTTGCTTGGTTGTGGGATTGTTTTCGTATTCACGCTTCAAGTCAGGGTCGTCTATAATACTTGTTGCCAGCGGTATATGTCGGCCTTGCACGGGTGGTGGAATCATTTTTGAAATTCTATCCGCCTCGGCATAGGGCACCTGCATTACCCGAGCCACGTCGCGCACAGCTGCTCGGGCTGCCATGGTACCGAAAGTAACAATATTGGCAACGCGCTCACTTCCGTATTTTTTGCTACAATATTCAATCACTTCATTACGCCGCGTATCTTGAATATCAATATCAATATCTGGCATCGAAATTCGATCCGGGTTCAAGAATCGCTCAAACAGAAGATCATATTTAATAGGATCCAGCTCTGTAATGCGTGTTGCGTAAGCCACTATCGAGCCCGCCGCCGAACCTCTTCCCGGACCAAAAACAATACCCTGATCTTTGCCCCAGTTAATAAAATCTTGAACTATTAAGAAGTAGCCGTTGAAGCCCATGTTGTCAATGACATTGAGTTCAAATTGGGCACGATCGAGAACCTCTTGGGAAAGCGTCGCCATTGCCTCCTCCAGAGTAATACGCTGCGAGCGAGACTCTTCAATGCCACCGTAACGCCAAGCGAGGCCTCGATACACCAAAAGGTGTAGGTATGATTTTTCGTTATAGGGTTTGGGTACGGGAAACTTTGGAATCAATATTTTGCCCAGCTCAAGTTCTACCTCGCATCTATTGGCAATAGCCTTGGTATTGGTAATAACTTCAGGATGTTCTTTACCCCACCGTGCAATAAGCGCTTCGCTGGTTTCTACATGTAAAGGGTAGTCTTTGAGACTCATTCTATTTTCATCAGATAAATATGATCCGGTACCAACGCAGAGTAGTGCCTCGTGCGCCTCTTGGTCTTCGTGCTTTAAGTAGTGCGCGTCACAGGTCACAACAACAGGAATATTCAGTTTTTTACCAAGTGCCAGAACTCCTTCATTCACCACCTGTTGTTCGGAGCTATGTATAGGATTCTCTGGATGGCCATGGTCTTGAATTTCAAGGTAGTACCTATCACCAAACACCGATTTATACCACGTGGCAGTTGCTTCAGCCTCTTCTATACGACCGTCTTTGACCGCTTGACCAACTTCACCGCCCATACAAGCACTCAAGACAATCAAGCCGTCATTGTATTGTTCAAGCAGATCATGATCTACACGTGGATAATAATAGTACCCATCAAGGTTAGCAATAGAAGAAAGGCGCATTAAATTTTGATATCCGGCGTTGTTCATGGCCAGAATAATTAGATGATGGCGCAACTTGTCTTTCTGCGGGTCTTTATCGGTATGTTTGCGGGCCGCAACATATGTTTCAATGCCAATAATTGGCTTAATATCATTTGCTTTGGCAGTTTTATAGAAATCAATGGCACCAGAAAGTGTGCCATGATCGGTCATTGCCACCGCCTGCATGCCGTCTTCTTTCACAAAGTCAACAAGTTTTGGGATTTTAGTCAGTCCATCGAGCAAACTATACTGTGTATGATTATGTAGGTGTACATAATCGCTGGACTGTAATTTTCCAGCCGTATGTGGCATTGTTTTTGTTCCTCCCATGATGGTACTAGTATAACACCTTGGACGATTTTCAATTTCTAATTTTACAATTCCAACCAATGTATCAATGTTCAAGGCTGCAAATCTGGCGTACCTGTTTGTTTCATTGTGAATTGTACATTGAATGAAAGCTTGTCCTCGACCCCGATCGGGGATTAGAAATTGAAAATTGAAAATTAAAATTGCATCCCTATCCACTATCCACTCCTCGCTATATACTAGACGCATGCCTGGGATCAAAAATTTACGGCTCCACAATGTGCGTTCACACACAAACGCTAGTTTTATATTTCATGCAGACATGAATGCAATTGTCGGACCAAACGGCAGCGGTAAAACCACTATTATAGAAGCTCTGTATACGCTCCTGAGGGGCACAAGTTTTAAGGGATCAATGAGTGAGATCACCCAGTACGGTGCGAATCAATTTCAGGCACAGATAGAACTGAGGTCTCAACACACGACCCATCGCCGATCACTTGGGTATCAACAAATTGAGCAAGTTTCCCAAAGAAAGTGGACTATTGATGACAAAAAATATGCCCGCCTTCCAATCAGTGCCCGATTACCAGTTGTATTATTTGAACCCGATCTTGCCAGATTAGTAACTGGAAGTCCCGAACGCCGTCGACACTATTTGGACCACATTGCTGCTCAGATAGATATTGAAAGCGCACTTTTACAAAATCGGTTTGAAAGAACGCTCAAGCAACGAAATCAATTACTCAAAAAAATGAAGGATTCTATGCCTACCACGCCGCCAGATGAACTATTCATTTGGAACACGCAGCTTGCACAGCTCAGCGAGAAGATTATTGCCGCACGACTACGCGTCATGCAGGCAATTCAGACTGATATCAGTGCGTACTATAAACAACTTGGCGGTACGGATGACATTTTTTTAACTTATAAAAGTACAGTGAGTTCTGATGGAGTTGGCTATGGTTCAAAACTGCTACAGTTTCTTGAAACCAGTTACATGCGTGATGTTATTCTGGGTCATACCAGTTTTGGTCCACACCGTGATGATATAGAAATTCGTCTATCGGATCAGCCTGCTACAGAGCGAGCCAGCCGAGGAGAGGTTCGTACTGTTGTTATTGCGCTAAAATTGCTTGAAACAGAGATTCTCTCCAGACATTACGCAGACACGGGCATTAAGCCGACGTTACTACTTGATGATGTGTTAAGCGAACTTGATCTCGTACATCAAGAAAGAGTGCTGGCCGGCCTTAAAGATCATCAGGTGTTTTTAACAACCACCGACGCGCATGCCTTGACGCCGGGCGTACACACTATTGCACTGGAGTGAACTTGAGGTTAAAAGCACAAATCCCAAGCACTAAATAACAAATGATTTCTAATCTCCAATGATCAAACTCGAAACCAAGCAACACTTATTGCCTTTATTTTGGTTTTTGACCATTTGAATTTTGGGTTTGTTTAGTATTTAGGATTTCGTGCTTAGGGTTATCTGTTATTTGGTGCTTAGAACTTGTGATTTGTGTCCTCGCCCTATCTACTTTCCACTGTACTCTCGACCGCCCGAGAAATATCTTGAATAAACGGAAGGCCATCAAAAAACGAAAGAATCCACAGCAGTAACGTCACCACGACCGCCGCACCTATAATAGAGCCGGCGCTGAAAAACATACCCCGCAATAAATTTTCAAGATAAAGCCGCTTTTTACTGACATAACCTGCGGCAAGTAAATACTCCAGCGCCTGGACAGCAGCTTTTGTGTCAATCGCCTGTTCTTTCTTTTTGCTCATATGACTAATCTTTCGATGCTAACGGATCAATACTGTTGCTGTCCCAGTCATCAGATCCAAAATCAATAACTTCAAAGGCACTCACTACCGCCATTCCAACGGCAACACCCGTAGCAACCACTCCAATGACTCGACGTGCGAATCGCTTAAGCGTATCGACAGGAGATGTTTGATCTTCTGTCGTCTGTTGCCGCAATTCCATAGTCCCTACTTTGTTATACTTTTCGCTTTGTGAGCAATTTTATCTTTTAGCGCAGTGAGATCCTTCAGTAATTGGTCAATAGTCGCATCGTCATCTTCATCATCACCGCTTTTAATAGAAGTGATGGCACTCTTAACTTTTTCTTTCAATTCTTCAGCCTTAGTGGCCAGTTCATCCATTTCGTCTTTGGCCTTACCTTTGAGTTCTTTACCCTTCGTCCGCGCATCGTCCGCAATTACGCCCAACTCTTTATGCGCATCTTTCAACTTTCGTTCGGCTGAACCTTTGACCTCGTGAGCCTTCTTTTTTATGTCTTCTCGTGTTTCTTTACCGCTTTTAGGAGCAGTTAGAAAACCAGCGACCACACCCACAATCGCACCTAATATAATGCCAAGGCCAAACTTCTTTTTTGCCATATTAGCTCTCCTTCTTTTCGTGTTGCTTAACCGCTTTTTGCACCGCTTCATAAATAAAGCGTCCTGCGATTGCTGGCGAAACAAATTTACGAATGTTACTAGCACTTTCAACCACTGCCGCAGCTTTTTCAGAAATTTCCTTGATAGCTTTCACAAGTTTCAGAATATACACCAGTACAAGAATAGTTAGAAACAATGCTATCGCCAGAAAAGTAGAGAGGACTATAACTAATATCTCAAATGCATCCATACCTATATTGTATCATCTTCTGCAACACCACACAAAACAACGCTCTCGCCCGCTTCTATTGAGTGTCTAGTGGTTTTATCTGTCATTCTCGGCTTAATCGAAGGTTATATTAAATGAATAGTGGCGACTAGTCGTGCTCGGTCAATGAATAGTATGAGCACGGGCTAAGAATGTACTGTCTTTTAATAACCCTTATGCTATATTGTGTACAGAAAGGTTATCAAAAATAAAATAATCATGAGTGATAACAACAAAGTTCAGCACGACCCAGACGTTGTTGGGGTTGTTAAGAACCTACACCCAACTAGTTTGAAAAAGAAATTTAAGAATACACCTACACAGCATCGAGACACGGATGGCAAATTTGCTTCTCGTGGCACTGGCGGACTCAAGTCAGCTTATGCGTTTAACTGGCAACGAGCGCTACCGGTTATAATCATCGTAGCCGCCACGGGTGGTCTGTTGGTCTATAGAAGCTTCGCTGCAACCGTATATTATAGATCTGCACATGTTGATTTTCCACAACACAGTGCCGTCACTGCATCCATGCAAACAAAATATACCTCAAGCATTGTTAGTAAAGATGGGTATGTTTGTACCGAGACAAACTTCAATACCTACCCTAACTCTGGTATGAGACCAAGTTATAGCTGGACCGCTCAGAGATACCAAAGTGGCCGCTGGTCGCATGTGGCATCATCTGGTGGTATGTCCGCTAATGGCAACAGGGACTACAAGTGTTTTAGTGGTATGGTAAAAGGAGCTACGTACAGAGTTGTTTTCAAAAGAGATAATACCCCTGTTTATCGTGGGTTTGGCGGAACATACAAAGTCTCAGGCTATTATCATAATTAAAAAGTGACCTTTTAATCCACCTGTTTTCTTGCGTGGTGCTTTCGAGTATATAGATGAGCATCGCTTAAGTTGCTTTTAATAATTCGCTGAGTGAGGCCGGGTTTGGTCGGTCTTTTACCAAGGAGGTCAGAACCAATTTAAGGAGCGGTGAGGCCAGTGCTTTCAGTGGGAGTAACCCAGCGTATATTTGACACGAAAAGTAGGCCCTGTTACTATACTGCTAAGACCTTCGGCACGTGGTTTTTAGGCCACCCCAGCGGAAGGCCTTTTTTATTCCTTGCTTAACGCTTTCTTCTGTCTGCGGGGAATACCGACATAAAATCTTTTCTATCATTTCGTTTGTTTTCTTTAATTTGCACATAAAATTTAACCCCATCTTTTGTCTGACCCGAAAACCGATGCAGGAAAACATCGGGATTATTTCGCTCAAATACTGTATCTGGTGTAATTGTAGAATTTCTCATGAGATCAATAGCAGCTTTGTAAAACTTCAGTCGCTTTATACGTTCTACAGTGTGTTTTTGTTTTGAATGATCCCAGAAGGTATTCAAAAATATCTTATCTTTATTGAAGTAAAGGGAGCGTACATAGGCCACTCTCTTTGGGGTACGTTTTTGGATTAAATGGTACTCCTTCCGCGCCAACGCCACAATCTCCTCATACGACGTCCCTACAGTTGTGCCGTATTTGGATCTATACACATTACATATCCGCTTATATCCCAAGTTGTTTTTTGATAATTTGCTGGGCTAAGCCGGGATTGGCTTGACCTTTGGATTTTGCCATGACTTGACCTACCAAGAAGCCAATTGCTTTCATTTCGCCATTTTTCACGTCTTGGCCGGCTTTTTCATTTTCAGCCAGTACTTCAGCGACTATTTTTTCTATAGTGCCTTCGTCGGAAACTTGTAGAAGGTTTTTTTCTTTGGCGGCTACTTCGGGGTCTTTTTGAGCAATAACGTCTAATAATAGTTCTTTGGCACTGGTTGAACTCAGTTTATTTTCGGCAATCATTCTTGCAAGTTTTACCAGCTGTTCTTTTGCAGCAATCACCTGCTGCCACTGCACTTTTCCGTCAATGTTTAATTTAGTAATTTCACCAGTCAGCCAGTTGATAATTGTTTTGGCACTTGTCTCATCTTCATCAACAAGTGTTGCGGCAAATTGTGCCACGGCAGGTTCTTCAATTAACGTTTCTACCTGCGATGATTGCAGCTGAATTTGTTGGAACTTTTCGCGCAGTACGCCGGGCATAATGGGCAAATTATTTTTCAAGTGAGCAATGTATTCATCGGTCAGCACGATTGGTGGTACATCAGGTTCTGGCATGTAGCGATAGTCGTGGGCGTCTTCTTTGGTGCGCTGCGAGAAGGTTTTTTGCTTGGCGTCATCCCAACCGCGGGTTTCTTGTACAATTTCATTCCCCGCTTCAAGTTCTGCAATTTGACGTTCAATTTCATATTCAACTGACTTCTCAACTGCTTTAAATGAATTAAGGTTCTTTGTTTCCGTCCGCGTGCCAAGTGCGTCGGTTTTGCTGACTGAAACATTGACATCAAAGCGCATGTTACCGTTATACAAATCAACATCGCTGACATCGGCATACTTCATTTGTAAATAGAGTGCTTTTGCGTACGCTCTTGCTTCGGCTGGGGTGTGTATTTCTGGTTCGGAAACAATCTCAAGCAGTGGTGTGCCGGCACGATTTAAATCTACCAGTGAATACTCCCGCCCTTCGGGGTGCGTTGATTTACCGGCGTCTTCTTCCATATGCGCCCGAGTGATACCGATTCTTTTTGTTGCACCCTCAATGACTATATCTACATAACCACCAAGAATAATTGGTTCATCAAACTGGCTAATCTGATAACCCTTTGGAAGATCCGGATAAAAGTAATGTTTACGATCGAACTTAGAAAATTTTTGCGGTGTGGTGTGCAGCGCAAATGCAGCCTTGGCGGCAAGCTCAATCGCTTTTTTATTCAGTACTGGCAAAGCACCCGGCATACCAAAGCTGACATGACCAACGGTGGTATTTGGTGCTGCCTCGCGAGCATCATTACTTTCCCCGGCAAATAATTTACTCTTGGTTTTGAGCTGTACGTGGCATTCGATCCCGATGGTGGAAGTGTATGCTCCGTAAGATTGTTCTATCATCTTGAGTACCTCTTGTTGTTAGCAGCAAGCAGTACGTAGTACATAGTACATAGTGGGGCAAATTGCTTGCTGCTTGCTACTTGCTGCTTCCCGCTACTGCTCATCACAGTGCTCCCAAGTCTTTCAAGGCACGCTTGAATTGCCTGAGTGCACGCTGGCATTCCATAGCCGTAGGCTCCGAGTTTGTCTCATGAGCAATGCGGTTACGAAGTTTATGTGCTGACCACGTGGCATTCAAATCCTTTAAAAGACCGGCTGAGTTGTTCAGCCGCTCACCCATGGTTCCACCCTTAATATTGGCGTGTCGGAGTGCTTCGTCAACCAAGCTATCAGCCTTTAAAACCGCCATGGAATAGTTTTCAAGCTGCTCAATATTCGCCCACTGTCGGGTAAAATGCTTCTTGTTCAATCGGGGCTTGCCTTTGTGCGCAATTACAACGATTACCAGCATCAGCATAGCCAAAATAAACAAGAGGGCTACAATACTTGCGATATCTGAATTCATACGGACAACTCCTCAAAGTGCTTTGCAAGCATTAAAAGTTCTTTGTCTTTACCTTGATTTGCAATCAATTGCAACCCAACTGGCAGGCCTGCAACCTCGCCACACGGTACACTAATTGCCGGCACGCCAACCATACTAGCGCCAACTGTCATAATATCCCCCAAATACATCGCAAGTGGATCTTGGGTATTTTGCCCAATTTGAAACGCGGTTGTTGGTGCAGTGGGACCAAGCAGAAAGTCGACATCTGAAAATGCATGATCAAACTCAGCACGTAATTTTGTGCGAACTGTTTGAGCTTTTTTGTAATAGGCCTCGTAATACCCGCTAGAAAGCACGTAGGTACCGATCATAATGCGTCGCTTTGCTTCGGTACCAAACCCTTCTTGCCGGGCGGCTTCATAACTTTCATCAAGATCCTTCGCTTCATGTACCGCATGGCCGAACCGCTGCCCATCATAACGAGCGAGATTGGAGCTTACTTCTGCCGGGCAAACAATGTAGTACACCGCCAGTGCCAGTGGCAAACTTGGTAAACTGACCTCTTTGACTTCTACACCAGCTTTTTTGAGGTTCTCAACTGCTGTTTCTATATTTTTGCGAACTGCCGGATCAAGACCTTCGCTAAAGTATTCTTTGATTACACCAACTTTGAGAGTTGAGAGTTGAGAGTTGAGAGTTGAGAGCTCATAGCTATCTTGCCGCTTTATGGTGGTGCTATCTAATGGGTCTTGGCCAGCGATGATATCTAGTACTAATGCAGCATCTTCCACGGAGGTGGCAATGGGGCCAATCACATCAGTACTACTGGCCATTGCGATGACGCCGCTGCGAGAGACCAAGCCGTAAGTTGGTTTTAATCCAACCACGCCGCAGAAGCTGGCTGGCTGGCGAATAGACCCGCCGGTATCGGTTCCAAGTGCAAAGGGCGCTAACTGCAAAGCAATTGCCGCAGCTGAACCGCCAGACGAGCCACCAGCAACCCGTTCAGTATCGTGCGGATTTTTAGTGGTAAAGAAATCACTATTTTCAGTGCTCGCCCCGTGCGCAAACGCATCAAGATTTGCCTTGGCAACACAAATTGCCCCTTCAGCTTCAAGTTTTTCAATCGCTGTTGCCTGATACGGTGCATCAAACCCTTTTAAAATGTTACTGGCAGCGGTTGTATCAGCACCAAATACCAAGAAGTTATCTTTGGCGATAAATGGTACACCGGCTAATCGGCCGACTGCTTCGCCCCCGGCAATTTTTGCATCAATTTCTTGGGCTCTTTTTTTGGCACGGTCTTCAATCTTGGCAATAATGGCCCGGAATTCCTGATGATCATCGATCAAGGCAAGCGATTTCTCCACCAAACTCAGTGCACTCACCTGCCCACTCTTCACATCAGTTACCAACTCAGCAATTGGTTTCCAGTCTTGGTTCTTGACTCTTGACTCTTGACTCATTGCTATCCGATCATCCTCTTCACCTTAATCTGTCCGTCTTCGGTCTTCGGCACATTCTTCAACAGTTCAGTCTGGCCAACCTGTAGAGTAATTTCATCTTCGCGAGTTGCATTTTCATCCTGGCTAGTCAAACCCGTTACCTGGTAGGTTGGCGGTAAACCTGCAACATTGACTTCTTCAAGTTGCGCCACATATTCTAAAATTGCGCTGAGATCGGTTTGATACTGAGTAATTTCTTCTTCACTCAGCTTCAAACGGCTTAAACGGGCCAACTTTAAAATATCATCACGCGTTAACTTCATTTACGCTATTATACCAGATGAAATAGCTGAAGAACATTGCAAAATACACTGCTTTTGCTTATGATACAAGCAAAGAGGAATGGTTTGATGTCGCTACCCGCATGTGTGATACAAAAATCGAAAAACCTTCTCCCACTCCAAGCTTGGGAATCTTATCAAGGCGCGCCCTATGATCCAGAATCACCGGATTATCTCAATAGCACTCATAGAGAAGATCTGCACCATAACAGTGAAATTACAGACTGGGAATTACTGCGTGAGCCAGAGGTTATTCCAGGCATCGGCACGCTCCAACGCATCGGCTTCGTCACAAAGCGAGGCTACGCGTACAGTGCCCTTGTGGGCAGACCCGAGATGCCGGAATGTCAGGTACCAGTTATCGGAACAAGTGCTTGGACAACTAGTACAGAAGGTCATAATGAACACACCGTTCGTAATTTTATGCGGGCCGGGAATTATGTCTTTTTTGTTGGCGCCGAGGGGAGCTTTGAACCAGAAGAAAAACCCAGGCCGAACGGGCCAATTACACTGGCCGATTCAGCTGCGGCAACTCTGAATTTTTCATACCATGCAGCGCAAGAATTGATTGCAGAAGGATACGCTGTTGATCCTGAAAAAAGATCTGCCATCGGAGAATCACGCGGCGGTATGGTTGGAATGGGTATTGCCGCGTTGGCTGAAGATTTTTGCCAAGAGATCGTTGCCGCAGATTTTGCCGCTCCCTGCTTACCGCGACGGTTACATCTTCGGGATGCCAAAAAGTTTACCGAACAGATCACGAAGGAACCGAGTGAACTCATCCGATTAGCCGGGAAACTTACCCTGTCCCGCTTAGTACATTACCCGAGTACTATTGATCTGAGCCCCTACAGTCTCAAGCATCAATTCGCCATCGGCTTCGCCTTATTTAGCGGAGAAGCAGGCGCACTCGCCCGTCACATTCCTCAAGAGACGCTCATACATATTACTGTATTTAATAATGACGTTGCCTCAATGCACCACGAATGGAATGAGATATTCCAATATCATCCCAATGTTCGTATTACGCCGCTGCCAGGCAGCCATATGACTATCGCCGATTTAGAAACCCTACAATTTGCGATTGCCCGCAATAAAGCAGCTCAGATCTGTTTGAATGAGCAAGAACCACTAACCCAAGCAACTGTTTTTGATGCCGCCCACCTGTTTGCTCCGCAACAAAAGCCGCTACACTACACCGCCTAAGCTGTGAAAAATGGTATTGACTGCGTAGTCCGAATCAAGTTCAGGATGTTAGACCGTGAAAGTGTCTTTTGTTTCAAGCTTCAGGTCGTACAAGATTGACAACTTATGCTTATCTGTGTTATAATGTAAGTATGACGACGGTTTATAGCTCTGAAGCGTTACCGCCAACTTCTACTACTGAGGTGTACCTTTCACCTGATGAACTTTCTGCCGGGACACTGTATGAACTTGAGAGTGATTATCTTGAACGTATTGCTTACTGTCTGGACGGTCAATATTTTTACGGGCTCCACCTTGAAGATCGTCCGGGAGTCTTTCGACTACGCCTCAGCAAAGAGCCTCACAAAAGCTACTGCGACGCTGGCGGCGTGAGTAGCGGCGCAAAACCACTAACCGCCGTATTACCGGTGCACGATATTCAGCTCTCCCAAGATTACACGCACGGTGATCTCGTACCGTTACTAGTACGGCAAACCGCTGCATATTACAAAGCCCTGTCCCAAGAAGCCGCACCATCAACACTCTCCCCTGAAATAATACAGGTGAAACAGGTTCTATTTTCAGCAATCCTCTCCGCCTGGGAAGCGGGAACACTGCCTCCACCAGATGAACATGGCCACCTAGATCTTTTAGTTTTGAGACCCCTTTAGTTATTTGAACTAAGAATCCACCGAACGACTTCTTGCCGTAACCGCATATATTCCGCCTCTTCAAATTGCATATTTACAATACAAAAACGTCGCCCCTTCATATTGGTACAAAACATGCTATCTTGCATATCAGCACAGTCATGCATCATTATGCAGTTTGTCAAATTGATAGATCGAGTGATGCCAAAGCTATTAGAGCATTTGACACTATCGTCAGCCCTAATACAGAAGCTCGACTGTATAGATCTTGAAGATGCGGCCATAAATTCTGAATCATTTATACCATCGCTGAATATAACATTTTTAGAATAATGCGTGTCTGAAGAATGAAAAATGTTTTCGGAATGAGTAATCAGGTCTGATTCTGCGACATTTACACAATCAATCGCATGCTCAGTAGTGGTCAGATTAATACGATCCCATTTACTAAGAATGTCTTGAAGGTCACGAATGGGTTGCGTTGCATACAAACCATCTGATGCAGACGCTCCCTTGAGTGCGTTTGTCATTGTAATAAACTTTGTTGGATTAGTGGAGTTGGCCCATGTATCGTTACCGTCGGTAATGTCCTTAACTTTCTGCGGCAAACGCACATCAAAAGCAAACTTTTCAAAAAATTGATCGAGTGAGAGGGGGTTCTCAACATTAAATATTTGCGTAATAATTTTGTCTAATATTTGCAGGGCGTGTGTTTTATCCATTATGATCCTGGTGTCAGTATCCACTGCACAACTTGTTGTTTTAATTGCTCATATTCTTCTTTTTCAAACTGCATATTAGCAATACAGTATTGCCGGCCACGCATATTAGTACAGAACATACTGTCAGTCATATCGTAACAGTCGTGTATAAAGAAACTGTTCGTGATTTTACTACTCCATGAGATACCAAAGCTGTTTGAACACTCGCCACTATCTTCGATCCGAATACAGAATGCGTTCCCCCCTGCACGTTGGCCGGCAGCAATAAATTCCGAGTCTTCGACACCATCTGAAAAAAGAATATTTTTTGAGCGTCTAATATCTTGTGAGCGGTATACATTTTCAGACTTTAATATAGAATCACTTTCGGCCACATTTAAGGATTCGATCTCACGTTCGGTAGTTGTCAGATTTATTTCACTCCATAAGGCCAGCAGCTCCTGCAGGCTATTGATGGGCTGCTTCTCACGAAAGCCATCATTCTGTTCATAACGCGCCCGAGCATTGCTCATTTTAATGAATTTTGTAGGATTCGTTGAAGAAGCCCACGTTGGCTCATTGGTAGTTGTATCATATACCAATTGAGGCAAGCGTACATCAAATGCAAACTTTTGCATAAACTGCTCAAGACTCAGTGGATTCTGATACCCACACACTTGGCCTATTATTTTGTCTAATATCTGTTTTGCTTCAGTTGCATTCATAGCTTCCCTTTATTTCCTTACTTTTTTCCTGCTTGATGATTGACTAGCTAAAATATCCTGTAAATTAACAAATTCTCTTCCTGTTACGACTTGCTCACTAGCTGGCTGAGCTTGCGGTGCAGCCGATACGCTACCATGACTTTCTTGCGTCGTCGGTGTCTGCGCCAGTTGCTTTTGCCGCTCAACAAAACGTTGCGGAAGATCATGCGTAGCTTCGTATGCCTTCAGTTCAACGTTCTGATCTACGACTGGCGCGCTTGTGATATCAAGCGTACGAGCTTTGACGCACGGCAAAAGCTGACCACCTGCACTTAAACGCAGGAAGCATTCGCGTGGATGAAGTGAGGTTAACATCTCTACTCGAACATCGCTCTGTTTAAGCCCTTTGTTCTTTTCCGCTTCGAGTATCTCTTTTGGTAGCTCAATAGTTAAATTA
>CAYUUV010000001.1:13146-54621 GCA_964448015.1 uncultured Candidatus Saccharibacteria bacterium | reverse complement strand
GCTCACGTTGATCACGGGAAGACAACGCTTGTAGACGGGCTGTTGAAGCAGTCGCAGACTTTCCGCGAGAATCAGGCTGAAATGAGCCAAGAGCTGATTATGGATTCAGGCGATCAAGAACGAGAACGCGGCATTACCATCACGGCCAAAATTACTGCCGTGCAACATAACGAGTACCGTATTAATATTATCGATACTCCCGGTCACGCCGACTTTTCTGGCGAGGTAGAGCGAACACTAAATATGGCTGATGGATGCGTATTAATTGTTGATGCCCAAGAAGGCCCGATGCCCCAAACTAAGTTTGTGCTCACCAAGGCGCTAGCGAATGAGCTCAAGCCAATTGTGGTTATTAATAAAATCGACAAACCAGGTTCTCGTCTGCAAGAGGTTGAAGATGAACTGGCCGACCTCTTTTTAGAACTTGCAGTGCATGAAGACCAGCTACACTATCCTATTTATTATGCCATTGGTCGTGAAGGCAAGGCTTGGAAGGAAGTTCCAGCTGACTCAACAAAAGAGGCTGATCTTGAAGTTATCTTCGATGCAATTATTAACGAAGTACCCGCACCAACGGTTGAGCAAGACAAACCATTCCAGATGCTGGTGACCGCGCTGGCCTACGATAGCTTCAAGGGAAAGTACGCCATTGGCCGTATTAACCGCGGCACAGTCAAGCCTGGTGATGCAATTGCGGTGTGTAAAAAAGATGGCAGTATTGTGAAGGCAAAAGCAGAACTAGTATTTATGAGTCGCGGTGTGACGAAGTTTGAAGTTCCTGGTGGTATTGCAGGCGATATCGTGCAGATTACCGGCCTCAAAGATGTACAAATTGGTGAAACAGTAGCCGATGCTAACCAGCCAGAGGCGTTACCAGTACTTGAAGTAGAGGCTCCAACCCTCCAGGTCTACTTGGGTCCAAATACCAGCCCTTTCAAGGGTCAAGAGGGTGAATTTAATACCTCTCGCCAGATTGCAGACAGATTGCAACGAGAGCTGGAGGTAAATA
This sequence comes from uncultured Candidatus Saccharibacteria bacterium, assembly GCA_964448015.1. Classification (GTDB taxonomy): domain Bacteria; phylum Patescibacteriota; class Saccharimonadia; order Saccharimonadales; family UBA7683; genus JACKGS01. The sequence goes on along the minus strand of CAYUUV010000001.1, from coordinate 53,612 downwards.
TCGGACTGCGTGTCAAAGAAGATGGGATTGGTTTTTTGGTTTCCGGTCGTGGAGAGCTTCACCTTTCAGTCTTAATTGAAACGATGCGTCGCGAGGGCTATGAATTTGAAGTTGGCCGCCCGCAGGTGGTGACCAAAGAAGAAGACGGGCAAACCATGGAGCCGCTGGAAGAACTTATTATTGAAGTTCCCGCTGAACATGCCGGTAGTGTGCAGATGGAACTCGGTCAGCGCCGTGCATCTCTGAAAGAACAATTTAGTACGTCTCAAGGTGCCACAAAATTAGTCTACGAGCTGCCAACCCGCGCATTGTTGGGTCTGCGCAATATCCTGATTACCGCGACGAAGGGTACCGTTATTATGAATAGCCTGACTATTGGCTACCAGCCGCTGGGTGCGCCACTGCAACAACTGAGAAACGGTGCTTTGATTTCATTTGAGCAAGGTACCTCAACACCATACAGCTTAGAAAATGCCCAAGCAAGAGGTGAAATTTTTGTTGGGCCTGGTGAAAAGGTATATGCCGGGCAGGTGATCGGCTTGAATAACCGTGGCGATGATTTAGAAATTAATATTGTAAAAGAAAAGCACCTCACCAACATTCGCTCATCAAGCTCAGATGGAATTGTCCAGCTAACCCCGCACACTACTTTGAGCTTAGAACAGTGTCTCGATTTTATCGAAAACGATGAGTTGCTTGAGGTTACGCCACAAAATCTGCGTCTACGAAAGCGCGAACTCGACCCCAATAAACGCAAGCGTCTCAAAAAACAGTAAATTGCTTAGCCTGACTCCTGTGAGATATTTCACAGCCGCTGGATGCACTATTTGATAGTATTACTTTCATAAGCGGAGTGTATATGCGAGAATTGAGAATTCCTTTTACCTTGAGTGAAAAGATGAAAGACACTGCACTGAACATACTGGTGGGTCTTGCACTCCTGCTGCTGGTTGTGGTGGGTGTAACCAGTAGGGGATTGCCGCAGTCTACTAACCCGCCTGAATCAACTTATACTCCTGAACGGCTGACAAAAATTGACTATCAACCGAAACTCCTTCTGGATGAATTACAGCCACTGCCCACAACATTATCGGTAGGCGCCCCGTCATCACAGACGACCGCAGCTGGTGTGGGTGGATCTACTGCGGCGTCCACGGTCCAGGCGGTTGCGACTCCAGTCTCAGCACAACAAAGTACACCAGTGTCGGCATTCGTGAGTCCTCCGGCCAAGGTGGTATACCCGCTCAAAGAAGTAGTACACCAGTCTTCGAATCTGGTGCGCGGGTTACTGTCGGTACCGCAACGATAACATTCGCATAGTCTAAGCGTGTTTACTATTCACTGCTTGTGACCAAAATCACTGAAAGTGGCACTTGTTGGTGTCAGGCGAATTACGGTAAATGAACCTTCGGATAAGTGTGTAACAGGTGGTTTGGTGCTATCGGTCGTGGATATCTGTTTGCGGGTGATGTGTTCGTATACCTGACGCCTGATCGTGGCACTTGATTCAATCTCAGCGTATGCCTTCATTTGTAGAGTCTGTAATTTTTCTGCGTCGTAGATAGTTAACGCAACCATGTGATTACCAGCGATATTGCGGGATTTTTCAGTACCTGATTTTGTCAGAATATGTAATGTATTGTTATCGCTGACCGTGTAGTAAACGGTTGAACCATGCGGCTGGTTCTGTCGATTGATGGTAGATAAAACGCCCACTTCATGAGTTGCCAAAAAAGTATGTGCTTCTGCGGGTAGTTTGGTTTGCGCTGGTTTTGATATGCTGCGCAGCCGAGATGTATTTGCTGAAGGGGCAGTAATTGTGCCACCGCTTGGTATTGCGATGCGAGCTTTTTCTATGAATGCGGCAAATCGATGTGCACACGTCGGGTTAGCGTAGCGAATGGTATAATCACCAACACGCGAGTGAAGCACAATATGCGCAAAGCCAGCTTGTTCATCAAGCGCGATACCACTGATAACTTCATAATTAATTTCATCCATAATACTAAATAGCGGTTTCGTGTCTAAAAAGAGTAGTCGCTTGTCGGTAGCGATCAACATGGCGGAGCCTGCCTGGGTACGACCGTATACGGCAGCCATAATGTGTTCATTTTCATGAATAATTGACGGTAGTTTCCGGCTTTCAGATTTCAGTAGCGCATATTTACTAAATCCAGCTTGAATAAGCTCTTCTTTTACCCGTTGTTGGTGATTCATGACGAACTCCTCTCGTTTAAGTTTAGTATAGCACTTTGCTGTATCTGATGACACACGGCAAGCTTTGCATAGTGGTCGAGTCGGGTCGTGGTGTCGGGAATAATGGTAAAATAGTTGTATGGAATATTTTGCAACCATTTTTGGCGCACAAGAAGTTGAATTTATGATTAAAATTGCGATCGCACTTTTTTGCGGTATCATGATTGGTCTCGAACGGGAGCTCAAACAAAAACCTGCCGGGCTTAGTACGCAGAGTTTGGTGATAGTTGGTTCAATGATATTTGCCTTTATGTCGCAGTATTTAGATACCGGTGATCCGGGAAGAATCGCTGCCCAAATTGTTTCAGGAGTCGGATTTCTGGGCGCGGGCATTATTCTGAAATCTGAGCGTAGGGGCAAGGTAAGTAATTTAACAACGGCGGCGAGCATCTGGTATGCGGCCGCAGTTGGCATGGCGATTGGTTTTGGTCTGTATGTTATTGCGGTTATTGCAACTCTGACGGCCGTCGCCATCAACCGGATTCCTCACGTTCGCACCTACATTGATGACTAATAACCTAGTAGACGACAAACGCAAAACCTATCCCCGACTTCAATCGGGGGTATTTTTGTAGGCTGCAATCTGCAAGTGAGTCAGACAAGTGACTTGTCTGGTACACTATACATATGAAACAAGCATTACCACTGACGCTGCAAAATGTTACCAAACAATATGGGTCGTTTCGGGGTATTGAAGACGTATCACTACAACTTGAGCCTGGCCAAATATTTGGTTTTCTTGGACCGAATGGCGCCGGCAAAACGACCGCCATTCGTACAATTATGAATTTCATGCGGCCCACTAGCGGGACGATTGAAGTATTTGGTCTCGACAGCGTGAAAGATGCTACGAACATCAAGCACAGGGTAGGATATTTAGCGGGTGATTTTGAAATGTATGAAAATCTGACCGGCGGGCAATATTTAGAATTTATCGCTAATCTTCGCGGCGTTGAAAATGTCAGTAAAGAAATTACGGAACTAGCCAAAAAACTTGAGGCAAATCTTGCAAGAAAGATCGGAACACTCTCTCGCGGCAACATGCAAAAAGTGGCGCTGATTGCGGCACTGCTTCACGATCCCGATCTTCTTATTCTAGACGAACCAACGACCGGTCTCGATCCCTTAATGCAAAATAGATTTTACGACATTGTCAAAGAACGGGTGAAGCGCGGTAAAACGGTCTTTATGTCATCACACATTTTATCTGAAGTGCAGGCCATTTGTGACAAGGTGGCTTTTATGAAAGAAGGGAAGCTCGTTCAGATTATAGATATTAAAAAAGTTCGGGATAGTCATAAAAAAGAAGTGCGGCTGATCAGCGAAAAAGGTACAAAACCGATGAAGATACCGCCGTTTAAAGAACTTGAGGTCCTGGTGCACACCAATACAGAGCTTCGTTTTATTACTGCCGAAAATGGTAAAGCGCTGCTGCGCTGGCTCAGTATGCAGCCGGTGGCGGACGTTACCATCAAAGGTGTTTCTCTGGAAGATACCTTTTTAAAGCTCTACGGATTACACGAGGAGCTGCATCATGTTTAAAAATCTTATGACGAAAACACTCTATGATAAACGCTGGTTCATATTTGGCTGGTCGATTGGTTTGGTGGTGATGGCGGGTATTACCATTGCCTTCTTTCCGACTATTAAAGACCAAATTGGGACACTTTTTGCCAATATGCCCAAGGCGTTAGAAAGCATTACTGGCACAACGGAGGATTATAAAAATATTGTTGGCTATGTGGCGACGGGCGTGTTTGATCTTCGTATACCAATGATGACTATTACCATGGCAATTATTCTGGCGCTTGGCCTGAGTGCCAGTGAAGAATCATCTGGTAAACTATATCAATTACTAGCCCAGCCACTGAGCCGCAGCAAAATTGTATTACATAAATGGGTCGCCATGGTGGCTATTTTCACTCTTGTTCACACTGCCTTATTCATCGGTATTTTTCTGACCATTATGGCAATTGGCGAGTCTATGCCAGTTGAAAAGCTTATTGCGGGTACGCTAATGTGTCTGCTGTTAACCATTGCAACTGGCTCACTGACACTTGGACTTGGCTTTGGCCAAGGAAGAAAAGGTTGGGCAACAATGATTGTGACAACCTATGTATTCGGGAGTTACCTGCTGACCTCATTTGCGGCGCAGGTTGAGTGGCTCAAGCATATCGATCCACTATCGATCTTCCATTACTATCAAGCATCAACGGCTATCAAGCAGGGAATAGATATGGGCAACGTTAGTGTCTTGGTGATAATGTCAATCATTGTCGTACTACTGGGCAGTGCAGCGTTTGGACGGCGTGATGTAGGGACGCACAGTGCGTAAATTTTCTTTTGTGCTAGCCGGTCTTACTGCTTTATTATTGGTGTTTTTGGGCGGTGCGAACACGGTATACGCGCAGAATTTACAAAACTTTGAGGTGACATCGTTCGAGGCAGATTACTACCTGAGCCGAGATAGTGAAAACGTTTCGCAGCTCAAAGTGGTGGAAAAAATTGTTACCGTTTTCCCGGAGTATGACCAAAATCACGGCATAGAACGGGCGATTCCAAAAAAATACAAGAATAACAAACTTAATTTACAGATCGTAAGTGTGCAAAATGAACAGGATCTCAATTGGAACTATACAACCTATGATGCAAATGACAATCTGGTTTTGCGCATCGGTGAGGCTGATCGCTATGTACACGGTCGTCAGGTATATACCATTACCTATACCATGCGCGATGTCGTTACGTTTTATGATACACACGATGAGTGGTACTGGGATGTTAATGGCGACCAATGGAAGCAGTCGATCGATAATGTCATTGCGCGTTTGCATCTTTCTCCAGATGTTGCCGAGGCAATCACGAAGCAACCAGTTTGTTTTACGGGGCAGTACCAACAAAATGGCAGTGATTGCCGTGTTGAAAAAGTAAAAACCACGGATGAAACCCTCATAACCATCACGGCAACACGCAACCTTTTCGCTGCCGAAAATATGAGTTTTGCTCTTGGTGTGACTAAGGGTACATTCCAGAAATATCGCTTGGATCCCGTAGCGTTGGTTTTCGTAATAGTTCTCGGCCTGATTGTTTTATTACTGCCGGGACTTGTGGCTTTGTTGGTTATGTACCGTAAATGGTCGCAGACCGGCAAAGATCCCGAAGGGCGCGGCGTGATAGTGCCGCAGTATGATATACCAAAAGGCCTCGACCCAATGATGGCTGAGGTGATATTAAACGAGCGCATGAGCACTAAAAGTATCTCAGCGGCGTTGTTAGAATTATGTGTTGCTGGGTATCTCAAACTCTACGAAACAAAAAAAGATCAGCTGATTGGCTCAAAAACAGAGTACGAGATTGAAGTTGTCAAAGAGCCGACTGGTCTGGGCCCTGAATGTGCCAAGGTCATAGACATGCTTATTAGCGGCCCGGCTACAGTGGGCGCCCGGGTGAATCTGAATGATATGAAGAATCAAATGTATTCGGACGTGCAGTCGATTACCAATTCGGTACATCAGGCGGTGGTGACTAAAGGTTATTTTGCACACAATCCTGAAAAGGCGCGCAGTACTTCAATTGGCGTCGGAGCCGCCTTGCTTGTGGTGGGCGGGGTCGTTTCATTCCTATTCATGCCGTTCAGCCTAGTTTTCATCGGATTCATACTGGCCGGCATTATTGTAATGATTTTTGGTGCTTTCATGCCAAAGCGTACTATCGAGGGTGTGCATATGAAAGAGCATCTACTTGGGCTGAAAGATTACATGCAATTAGCCGAAGCCGATAGAATCAAATATTTGCAATCGCCGCAAACGGCTGAAAAAACTCCAGTCGATACTTCGGATACGAAGCAGCTCCTTCACTTATACGAAAAACTATTACCTTACGCGATGCTGTTTGGTATCGAGAAGGAATGGGCAAAACAATTTGCCAGTCTATATGGCGAAGGGCAGTCTCCAACTTGGTACAGCGGACACAGTGCATTTAATGGAGTGGTATTAGGTAGCGCGCTCAGCGGTTTTAATACTGTCGCCACGTCGAGCTTCACACCACCCGGTAGTTCAGGTTCATCTGGTTTTTCGGGTGGTGGTGGTTTCTCTGGTGGTGGCGGAGGCGGTGGAGGCGGTGGTGGCTGGTAAACCACGCGTTACGGTGGTTGTACTGCTGCTGATTTCCGTGAGCGTGTTTGTCTTTGTAGTAGGTTACTTCTTTGGTAAAAGAGCGGTTGATCCATATCAGAATTCTGATACATCCACCGGATGTACGATGGAAGCTAAGTTATGCCCGGACGGATCCGCGGTCGGTAGAGAAGGGCCCGATTGTCAGTTCACTGACTGTTCAGATAGTATGCATCTAAAGGGTCAAGAAGAACAGTAAGATTATTTGACCAGTACCGTAGCCTTCTGAAGTCGGTGTTTTACTGTCCTGTATAAGCGGTTGCAAGAGTGAATTTTGAGGTATGCAAAAAAGAGGCGCTTGTTCTGAGCGCCTCTTTATGAATGTATAGCAGTACTATCTACAATACGTCGACCAGGTCATTGTCGCTGGTAATAGTGTTGTTTGAGTTTACATTTGTATTAACGTTGTTGTTTGTTGCAGTGTTGCCACTGTTGTTAACACTGTGATCAGAGTTGTCGGTGACAGTTGTTGTGTTGGTAGTAGAGGTGTTACCGCTATCTTGAATGTTGGTGTTAACACTACGATTACTGAGATCAGTGTTGGTTGTAATAGCAGTGTTTGCAGTGTTGCCACTCCATCGATTGTCGGTTAGGCTGAAGCCAAGGGTGTTGCCACTCCATCGGTTATCAGTGTTACCGTTGTCTTTAACAATGATTTTTGAGTGATCATCAGTTGTGGTGGTGCTTGTATTGGTAGTAGTAGTGGTACTGGTGCTGTTGTAATTTGACTGACCAACAAATGGAAGCCATTTTGCAACCTTACCAAAGAACCCGTGACCATCTACGTTTGCTTGTTCAGCTGCAGCTTCTTGTTCTTCAGTAGGCACAGCACAGCTTGGGCCAGCAACGATACTGTTAGTCTGCGGCGCCTGTGCAGCGTGGACAAAGCTACCAAGTTGAGCTTGTACAATTGAAGTCGTGATCATTGTTACGATAGGCAGTGCTAGTAGTACCGCACCGAAAGCAACAATAAATGTTTTGGTGAGTTGAACGTTTTGGTTTTGTGTTGATATAGCTTGGGCCATATGAACTCTCCTCGCATTAGGTGTTATGTAAGATTCCCACCAATCGTGACCTTAGCATACACCTATTTACAAAACTAAAACAATATGTTTTAAAAGCGTAAGCATAATAGCTTGTGGATAACTGAGCTTACTACTTGTGCTTGCGAAAATGTCAAATATCGGTAGCATAATGTACATAATGGTAAAAGTTATCGTACCTAATTCACCTACCGAAGAAAGGTTGCTGCTGGTTTCAACAGAGAATAATCAGTTGATAGATGAGATGCTTAGTTTTTCCGACGCCGTCTTACTTGACCCGGGTGCCCGGGTGTATTTTGAACAAAGGGCTCTGTCGAGGCTCGCCTAGCGCATCGCTCAGAACCCGATGTTACGCTGCAAGTGGTGAAAGTAGTCCCAGCCCCCGAGGCTTTATCGAAGCAACGGCCCGATCTACCGCCCTTTGTTGGAGCAACTGCACTATATAATCAACTAGGAATTATTGAACCACACGGCTCTATGTTTGTATCAGTTGGTCACGCCTTGCCGCGTATTGATTTCACAAGAGATGCCTTCACGCAACATATTCTGGAAAAATTTCGAACCCATATAGCCGCTACACCGCAAAGGTAATGTAGATCGTACGTAATTGCATCTCAAAATAATCAATAATGTAAAAAACTTTCCATAGCGTTTAAGCTTGAATTTCAAGACAAACCTATTAAACTGATTGTACTATGTCATTTTTTGAGATACCAGCTACGCCTGTCGAACTTGCGAGTCCTATTGCTGAAAGCAGTAGTTCACAGGTGTTCGATATGACTGACCAAGATATTTTGCAATTGGCATTTCTGGAGCACAGCGCAGAAGCACTAGGATTCTTACGAAAAAGTTATTTTATTGAAGCATATCGTGGTGTAATTTTACCTGCAGACTTATCTGGAGCGGACAGAATTACATATGTTAACCTTATGGGTCTCGCCTTTGAGGGGAGGTTCTTGACGTATTCCAAAGTACACATCGGAAGATTGGCTGGGGTTGGTGCGGTGCGAGCGGTTTGCATGGCCTTTGAATCAGCCACATTATTACCATTTTTTGACACAGTTTCAGAAGACCAACTTGTGCATGTTCCAGTTCTTGCGGTTGAAACAATAGCAACGACGTAGCTGTCAAAACAGGTCGCCGCAATTTTCAGAATTTTCAACAAAATAAACGAGTAACCTAACGTAGATTATAAAAATATTAGTTGAGAGTACGAATTTTTTTAGTAATCGCGGAGGCGAAGCTTTTGCGGATGACATGGTCGGCATTTTTGATTTTGGTGACGCGGGTGTTTTCTAGAGCATCGAGGATCTGCATGTTTTCTGGCACAATAAACTGGTCGAGACTGCCATATATTACTTCTACCGGCGCTTGAATTTGTACAATGTCGGTGATCGCGGTTTGGTTTTCTATACAGTTTTCAAGTGTTTTAGTAAAGGCAGTCCAGGTCGATTCATCAATATTCATGACTTGTGGATTTGGTAGTAGCTTCGTAATAAAGGCGGCGTGGCGCAGGGTAAATTTTTTATGAGCTCGAATATATTTGTACATTTTTAAATAAGCGTTGGTGGTCACGCGGGCTTTGCCGCTTCGGTACTGTGAAGGGTGTAGGTAAATTGGTGGGCTGACTAATACGAGCTGTTTTATTTCATGCGGGTGACTGGTTGCATAGCGGGTTGCCAGCAATCCGCCTAGCGAATGGCCGACGAGAGTGTAGGATTCTTCCAGGCGTAATTTTCTGATTGCCTTGCGGATGCATTGCACATGCTCTTCAATCGTGTAGTTTGCCCAACTGGGTTTGGGTGATGCGCCAAAGCCAAGTAGATCTATGGTAATGCAGGTGTAGTCAGTTTCGAGTTCTCGCACTAGTATCTCCCAGTTTTCCGAAGAACTGCCAATACCGTGCAGAAATAGTAAAATTGGGCCGCTCCCACGCCGTGTGACGCATAGATTCGGCGTGGGTTGCGTCGATTTGTATAGTTTTTGTAAAAAACTCATGGTAATAACTATAGTTGATAGGTCTGTTTGCGTCGAGGTGACGGGCTGAGACTCATTACACAACAGGTAGCGGCGTGTGCTACTACAAGTTTCCTGCGGGCGGATAAACGTAGTGGTCCTTTTTAGGTACACGATATTGCTATGGATATTCACGCGAGCGGGTGTATACTTTGGATAGTAAAGAGGAGGTGTGTATGGATCGACAGGTGGCAATCAATCCGAGAGCACAGGGCCGCCGCCGAAAAGCAAGGAAGTTCTTTTCGGTTGTTTTTGTTGTGCTATTACTAGTTGGTGTCGGAGCTGGCGTGTATGTCTGGCAACAGCAGGAAATGAAAAAATTAAAACAAACTCACTCTGAAGAGATCGATGTTCTACATACGACCATTGAGGCACTCAAACAAGAAATTGGCTCTGCACAGTCCAGTAATGGATCATCAGAGGCTACCAACGAAAGTTACGGAGCGCTGAAAGAAATAATTGAAAAAGCAGTCAAAGGTCAGACGTACATTGAACTCAGTACGCACATGACGAATCCGGTTAATATTACCTTAGCAGCGAGCGAGGGTTTGGGTGCTCGCACACCCGCTCAGGCACTTGAGGATATCAAGTTTTTAAATAGTGCCCGAGGCGAGTGGTCGTTTGATATACCTGCTGTGACTCTGACGCAGTGGCGAGGAGGTTCGTATGCCCAGTATGTGCCAGAAAATGCGGTTATTGGCGTGTCTTCGGATGGGTATGTTGTCATATTTAAACTTAATACGGAAAATAAAATTACCGATATATTCATGTCTCCCGACAGGGGTCTGATGACGCCATAAGTTTGCAAACAACGTTTAGATTTTAGACATTTTATGAGCTTGGCGCCATGTTTTCACGGCCTGCTTGTAGGGTTGGAAGTTTCTAAAGATCATCAAATCGGCTTGCCGTCGTACGGCCCAGCCGCTTCTACCGCTATGAGCGCGTCGTTTATTTTCTACAACCGCCCATTTTGGTCCGACAGTTACGACGTAGATTGGCTTACGAGCACGGTAAGCTTTCATTTTTTTACCTTCTGCCTCGCGCAGGAGATTTCTTGAGACAAAACCAGCATCATACAGCGCGGTTTGTGCCATACCACTAAATTGTGTGTCGGCGTTATCACCCAGCACAAAAATATCTTTTTGTGTTTGGGCCTGAAGAAATTCGGTTACACTAACGCGACCACCTCGTCCCAAGGTGAACACCGAAGAGCTGTTTTGGTAAAACTCAGATGGTTTAGAGCCAGCCGTCCAGACAATTAAGTCTGCCTCAAGTTCGCCAGCACTCATACAAATCGTACCTTCTTGGCATGATTCCACCCGAATATTTAAGTGAATTTCCACACCAAGCTCCTGGAGATGCTTTTGAGCCTTGGCTGATGATTTTGGTGAAAGCAGCGGCAACACTCTATCACTGCCGTCAACTAAAATAACCTTCACTTTGGGTTTTGGTTGACTATACTTTTTAGCAACAAAGGCTGCAAATGCCGGTATTTCACCCGCAAGCTCAACGCCTGATGCGCCAGCACCAATAACAGCAATGCGTACCGGTCGTTTCTGCGGTTCTTTAAAAAGATCAACCATTTTTTTGCGTAGTCGAATGGTTGTTGGTATGTCGTGCATGGCCTCGGTATGTTCCGCAAGACCGTGAATGCCAAAATAATTAACCGTATTGCCAAGGGCGCAAACTGCTTTATCGTATGGATATGTCGTACCAGTTTGACTGATAATATGTTTTTTTTCAGCGTCTATGGTTCCAGCACTGTCGAGAATAAGTTCAACGTTGGTATTCTTGAAAATATCCTTGAGAGGAATGACTACTTCCATGGGCGAATGCCCAACAGCACTGCGATACAGCGCGCCGTGATACTCAAAGTGAGTATTGTCAGATATTAGTTGTACTTGAAACTGTGGTTTATTGGCAAGATTGAGCGCTGTCTTCACACCGCCAAAGCCACCGCCAATAATAACTACTCGTGTTGGTTTTTTATTTTTACTCATCAAATGTAGCATAACAGAAATGGCGGATCGTAGCTAGTGGTTTGTTGCTCGCATCAAAACACGAAAACCCTAATTACGAGTCACTAGCTACGAGCTGCTAATGTTATATACTAATAATATGGTACAAATCGGATATCGAGGGTTATACAACAAAAAAGCACCAGCACCGTATCGGCTTTCTCGTTCTAAAATAGAACTGTTTACGCAGTGCCAACGTTGTTTTTGGCTAGAGGCAGTCAAGGGGATCAAGCGACCGAGTTCGCCGCCATTCAACATTAATAAGGCGATCGATGAGCTCTTCAAAAAAGAATTTGATCTGTATCGTCAGAACCAAGAGGCTCATCCGCTCATGAAGCAGTTTGGTGTTGATGCGATCCCATTTCAACATGAAGAAATGGATACTTGGCGGCACAATTTTTCTGGCGTTTCGTATGTATACGAGCCGAGTAATCTTTTAATTTTTGGGGCAGTCGATGATGTGTGGGTGAATCCAGCCGGTGAATTAATTGTGGTGGACTACAAAGCTACCGCCAAAGATGCACCAGTGAAGGCGCTGAAAGAACAAGGCTCGTGGCACGATACCTACCGTCGCCAGATGGAAGTGTACCAGTGGCTTTTGAAGCAGAATGGTTTTTCGGTGAGCTCAACCGGTTACTTTGTCTACGCAACTGGCAGTTGGGCGCATGAGAAGTTTGATAACATCCTCAAATTTGAAACCCATGTCTTCCCGCATACCGGCACAACAGACTGGGTGGAAACAACTGTTCAAGAAATGAAAACCTGTCTGGATAGTGAAGCAATGCCAGCCGTAGGTACTGCAGCAATGGGCGGACCGTGTGAGCACTGTGAATACGCCGCTGCACGTACAAAACTAACGCTAGATTTTCTGAAAAATCAGAAGGTAAAGAAATAGGTAGTATGAGTGCACATGCATACTATCGGTACAGGCGAAAAAAGAAGAAACTAACCAAACAGGTTGCGCAAGAACCGCTGCTTTATTTTGCAATCACTATTGGACCGCTAATGACTCTGCCGCAGCTGTATGAAATCTGGATTAAGGGCGGTGAAGGGGTATCTATTATTTCGTGGGTAGCATATACAACCACCTCCGCAATTTGGTTATGGCATGGGCTCAGAGTTAAAGACGGCCCGTTAGTGTTCGTGCAAGCCGTATGGTTAATTCTATCAGCGGGTATTGTGATTGGGTTGATGATCTAGGGTCCTGCTGACGCCCAGAACTTTGGACAAATAACGAGCTCATATTCTTTCGCATCACACGGCGTACACTCATACACTGCGCTTTACTTTGATGCTCGAAATAAGGCTGCATACTTGATCCACCTCAACTTTTTTTCAGCAGGGTAATATCCCATCTTGACAAACCCCCTGGAGGGGGGTACAATAAGAGCCATACCCACTAAAAACAACACCAAAAGGAAACAAACCATGCACGACGAAAAAGATACCATCAATCTTTCCTCGGTCAATACACCAAAAAAGACTCCCAGGAAACTCACCCTTCCCAAACTCAGCAGAAAACCACACGGTCCCCACCGTGACGACGAAGGTAAGTTTGCCACCAAATCTACTACCGGCTCCGGTGGTCTTACTGCAGCAAAGCAGTTCAACTGGAAACGAGCCGCACCTCTCATGGCTATCATCACCATTGTCGGTGGCTTGTTTGTGTACCAGAGTTTTGCGGGAAGCTTTGGCCTGAGATCGAGCGGGAAGTCTGGAAAAATTTCAAAATTACAAGCAACTGAAACCGGTATTTGTAAAAAAGCGGGTATACACAGTGATATCGCAGGCAGCAAATCGTTGGTGACAAACGGGGATTGGATCAAAAAGGCTTACCAGAAGATTTATGGTGTCGATCCTGAAACCAGCGAGATCTTCAGATGGTACGACAGAGCGTCAGTAATTGATCAAGAATATCGTGCAAAAAATGACACCGTAGGCTACACCTGCCGGGTTGCGCCGGATATATATAAAGAGATTGAGACTGCAAAGGCAGATGGTGAACAGGCCAAACGACTCACACAACCAGTCATACAAGACAAAGATATCCCAGCTGATGGCCCGGCCATTGTAAAAACAATTTATGCCAAAGACATGCTGCAATATAAGAGGAATCCAAACGGGAGCTCGCAGTGGGTACATCTGAAGCCCGTACCACTACAACAGACACTGGGTGCGATGAACGGGAGCATGCAAGACGAGGACTATGAAATTAGGCGGCAGTATTCTTATGAAAACGAAACAGTCGTAGAAGAGACACCATTGGGCGGTAATTATTTATATGAGTTAATTTATAAAGACTATGGCAATGGACGGGAATATCGTGATGAGCAAATTTATCGATACGACTGGGAGGCTCACTGGGGAGAGAAAGTAAAGGCTTGTGCCCTAATCTACAATGCTAACCCTCCCGGAGAGAATAAGGACGGTAAGCGAGACCCGGGATATCCAGACGTATCAATAAAGATCGGATCAGCAAGACATGGTTCAGGTTCGTTTGAAATGCATCGCCTGGTCGACTTGAAAGACTATAACGCGGACAAAGGGGGATACTTCCTCAACAGTGGTCACAATAGCTGGGTAGAGCCATTTGAAAAGTTCTACATTTGCTCTAAAACCGTTCCAAAGCCACCTCAATCATCGCGTGATGGAAGGTATGTTATTTCTCCCGAATTAATACCCAGGTTACCTGTTCTTACCCAATCGCAGAAATCAAAGTTTCCACGGCTTATGATCGAACGTATTGATATTGTACAAGTACCCTAGCATATGCAGTGAATATTCCTTTCGGTTCCGATCTCTTAGCACTAGGCGTACTATCACATACACCTAGTGCTATTGGTCAGATGGTATACTACAGAAAGCGATGAGGTTATTATTTGTAAAAAAGCAGCATGAAGTAGGCGAGGTGTGGTCGTATTTTTTTGAACCACTTGAACCGGTTACCTTTGTGGCTGGGCAGTATTTGAATCTGTCTATGCCCGGCGTGCCACCGGCGGTTTCCGACCGGCTTTTGACTATTGCTTCTGCGCCGCACGAACCGCTTCTACAGTTCACAACAATTAGTGGCGCGAGTCATTTCAAACAGAAGTTACAACTACTAGAAGCTGGCGATGAAATAGAGGCCGACCAACTTGGCGGCGACTTTACTTATAGCCTCCCTGGTGTCATCCTGAACTCGATTCAGGATCCAATCAATTTAAGGCGTCTCTTCATCGCCGGCGGCATCGGCATCACGCCTTATCTCAGCATTATCCGCGACCGTCTTCACAAACACCAACCAATCAACGCAACGCTGCTCTACGCTGGTAAAGACGAAAAACGCCCGTTTCTTAGCGAACTCCACCAAGCTGAGCAGACAGACCCAACGTGCTTACTTCAAGAATATTCAGACGTGAGATTAACGCTCGAGCAGCTCAAAAAAGATATCCCAGATATCAAACAGTACATCATTTATCTCGCCGGCTCCCAAAAATTCTCAGAAACCCTTGGCGAAGGTCTCGTCGCCGAAGGTTTCCCCCGAACCCAAATCAAATACGACTACTTCGACGGCTACACTAACATAGAATATTAAATACGAGATGATATAATCAGAGTGGTGGCAATTACCACAGAGCAGGAACGGATATGTACGTAAGGCCACATTGCGTTGTACGAAATCAATGGCCGTCAAACTGCATGGTGTGAGTCCCAGGGTTAATGGAAAAGTTAGTGGAATATGTAGAGCTTGCGATCGTATCATATGGCGACAGAAAGCTAACACCCTCCGGTTAATATTAACTTACGCCTGAGTCGTGCGCACGACTCAGGCGGTGCATTGGGGTACTATGGAAACACTTTTGATTATCATGATTGTGATTTTGGTGGTTGGCTTTGCCGTAATGCTGTTTGTAATGAATAAGAAGCTTTCGGGTATGGGCGATGATCAAGCTTCACAGATGCTCAAAACCGATATTGATAACTTAAATCGCGGCGTTGGCGAACTGAAAGAAAGTCTGCAAGAAAACATCAGTCAAAAATTGCATCAGAATCAAGTGCAGACTAACGAATCAATTCAGCGGCAATTTGCGCAATCGGCAAAAATTATCGCTGATGTCACGCAGCGGCTTACAAAGCTTGATGAAACAAACAAGCGCGTGGTAGACGTAGCTGATGAGCTCAAGACGCTGCAGAATGTTTTACAGAACCCGAAGCAGCGCGGGGTGGTCGGGGAATACTACCTACAATCTGTGCTTGAAAATGTGATGCCACCCGGCAAGTTTCAGATGCAGTATAAGTTTGAAGATGGCGAAACGGTAGACGCAGTAATATTTTTGGATCGTGATCAAGTTTTACCGATAGATTCTAAGTTCAGTCTAGAAAACTACAATCGCCTGATTGAAGAAGGTGATAAGTCTAGCAAAGAGGCGATTGTTAAAAAGTTCAAAGTTGATCTGAAAAATCGGATAGATGAAACAAGTAAGTACATCAGGCCGAATGAAAATACCATGGATTTTGCTTTTATGTTCATACCATCAGAATCTCTATATTACGACCTACTTATCAATAAAGTTGGCACTACCGCAACGAACTCCCGAGACCTGATTGAATACGCCTTTCAAGAAAAACACGTCATTATTGTCAGCCCCACCAGCTTTATGGCCTACCTTCAGACCGTTTTACAAGGCCTTAGAAGCCTCCAGATAGAAGAGCAGGCTAAAGATATACAAAAACGTGTCGGCGAGCTTGGACGGCACATTGGTGCTTACGACGCATTCATGCAAAAGCTCGGCGGCAGCCTGGGAACCACCGTGAACCACTACAACAATGCCCATAAAGAATTGAAGAAGATTGATAAAGATATCGTAAAAATTGCCGATACCGTTCCTGGTGTTGAACCTCTCAGCCTCGACAAACCCCTTATAGATGGCTAGTTGACATAACATATATAAAAGTGCTATAATAAAAAAATAGGGTCGCAACACGGCAACCCTACGTACCTCGAGAAATCGAGAGAATCACCTCTGGAAGGAGGTGAAAAAATGAAGAAGTTTGCAGTCATACAGGCGTACGGAGGCGACAAAGTCAGCGAGATGCTCAACGACTACGCTGCTCAGCATGCAGACGTCAAAGTGCTACAGATGAGCACGGATTTGATAAAAGAGCGGTACGTTGAAGGGGAAACCTACATCACAGTTCTCATCTCCTATGATGACGCGCTGGAAGTAGCCCGGAAGACGCTTGCAGAAGCCGCCTTGGATAAGACGGTGTAAAAAACGGCTTATCCTAAGTAGTCTGTGACAAAACTTCACCTCTCCCCGGAGGTAAAATCTCGCGCAAGCGAGAGAGTTGTTTTTTCAGGGAGTCCTGATGAAACAGCGAGGGTAGGCTATCATACATCAAAAATAGCACGACCGTGTCGTTTTTGATGTAGTGCAGGAAAGATAGCGTGAGTGTACGGTCTCGAGGAAGTTCAGTGCAAACTGATATAAACCGAGAATAAGGCACAGCCTGTAAAGAGGCCCGCTGGCTGCCGAAGTCCCGAAGGTCGGGAATAACTTCGCACCAGCAGCCTCATATACGTCAGTAGTAAAGAACTGCTCTGATGAGTCCTAGATAAGAATCTGCGGACGAAACGTATAGGGGGTATACTAGTGTCATGAAACAGCCCGTCAAAAGAATCGTACTTATTGGTTGCCCGGGGACTGGTAAGAGTACCCTAGCAATAAAGCTTGCAGAGCAAACTAAGCTGCCAGTATTGCACCTGGATAAAGATTGGCATGCAAAGAATCGGTGGAGTAATGATGTTGATCAAAAATGCAAACAGTGGCGCAAACATATTGCCGAACTACTCAAGGAGCCAGCGTGGATTATGGACGGTAATTACACAAGTACGCTTGATCTGCGTATCCCGGCTGCGGATCTAGTAATTTTTCTGGACTATCCGACCACAACTGCCCTAAACGGTGTCTTGAAAAGACGCATGATGTATAGAGGTACTCATACGCGCACTGATATGCCTGAAGGCTGGCGGGAACAGTTCAACCTCCAACTGATCAAAAAAGTGTTTGAATTCAAGCGTTCGCATAAGCCAAGAATACTCGCACTGCTTGCGGAGCAGCCGCAGAACAGGGTGGTCATAGTGAAAAATCGCTCCACTTTGAATCAGCAGCTTGCTCAACTAAAGCTTTAAGCCAAGAATAGTACTGGTTGCGTGGCATTCTGCATGTGCTTGCAAAGTGTTTGTGATGGGCTACAATTGCAGGCAGGACTAGACAGGAGTAAGAGGATATGCGAGATATTGAAAGAAGGACATTTATTGCACGGTGTGATCGAAACGGGTTACCTGCCAGTGCCTGTGTACTCCGAGCTGCTGTTGAGTTTGACGGGGAACTTGCGACTCAACGGGCTGTAGAAGGTGCAGATCAAAGTCAAACTTTGCCAGAAGCGGCATTTGATGCAGCGGATTTGCAGTCAGCGTTTCGTAGCTCATCAAATAACAGAGCATCCGCTCACTACATCTGTAACTTGTGTGAGCAACGGGTTACGATGCGTGAAACATATGATGATCTTCAAGACGGTGCAGTTGAAGTATCGGTAGCATTTCCGATGCGTTGCAGCGCATTTAATGATGTGCTGGTAGGAGATATTGCCAAGGCGGTAGTACAGGGTAGACATACTACATAGCTGAGAGAAGTAAAACTCCCCGAAAGCCGGGGAGTTTTTTAATGTGTTGCGCGGTCGGTTACCCTACTTCGCCAAGGCTTAGCAAGACGGGCGACGCGCGTGTTGAAAGCGGTCAGTCACGATCCGGTTTAAACGTACTTTGGGCCTTGGATTATTTTTTGCCCTTTGTTTTTTTCGTCACTTTTTTCACAGTGGTCGTTACTTTAGTTGCCACAGTTTGTTGTTTGGCGAATGGATTTACGCCAGAAAGTGCCATAAATAAGTTTGCACCAAGTGCGGCACCAAGCAAGGTACCAACAGTTGTTTCAAGTGTAAAGCGACTTGCCGGAGCTTTCTTTTCAGCTTTTTCTTCGGTACCGCCTAGTTGCTGTTGCAGAGCTGAAGTTTGATCTTCTTTTTCTGTTGCAGCCAAAGCAATTGCTGGGTTCAAAATGACACCATCAACTTTCGCAGCACGGGGTAGTTCTTTTGCGTTTGCATCCAGATCCTGTGCAGCAAGACTGAGAAGACCACCACCTGCATAGAGGCCAACCATGAGTGCAAGACCGATTGCAGCAGCTTGTACGCCTTCAGATGCCTTACGATGTACGACAGCTACCAGGGTAAATACAAAAATTGCGACACCAATGATTTCAGCGGTTACAATTTTAGCATCAAAACTAGCAAAACTTGCCAGAGAAATTCCTGGTTCGTCACCTTTAAATACACCAACAACGAACAGTGCAAAGAGGCCGCCAATAAATTGTGCGAGCCAGTAAAACAGTGCTTTGAGTGTTTCAATTTTTTTCACAGACCACAGACCAAATGTTACTGCTGGGTTCAGGTGTGCTCCAGAAATGGTAGCAAAGCCAAAAACAAGCACAACAAGTGTGAGTCCTACCAACAATGGCTGACCAATAGTCAAGGCTATGACAGCAAGTGTAAATGTTCCCAGCAACTCACCCGCAAGCGCAGTTAAAGGGATGTTAATATTTTTAATCTTCATTAAACGTAATCTCCTTATGATTAGTATGCAACTAGATATACTGGACTGAAAGAAAAAATGCAAGCATGTCATCTGTTAATTTCATATCGGCAACTTGCGGTTTTGCACCAAGGGAGTATACTAAATAGTGGAGGATCACTTGATCACTCCATTAAGCCGGGTTATATGCCCGGTTTATTGATTAGGGGTTTTTAGCTTGTGGTTCGTTGTTTGTCGTTTTGCGGCTGAGTTTTTCTATGTACTACAAACTTTTAACTATAAACTAAGCTCACTAACCTCGACAGTTCGCGCAGTAGCCGGCTACTTCAAGATCATGACGAAGAGCGCGGAAGCCGTTACTGTGAGCAGTTTGTTCAATTGCATATTCAATTTCTGGCGTGTGGACATCAATAACTGAGCCGCAACGGAGGCAGGTGAGGTGATGATGGTGCTCTTGAAAATCATCGCCAAGTTCTATGCGGTACTTAAAGCCGGTGTATACCTTTTTGGCAATGTTTAAATCAACAAATAAGTCGACGGTGCGATATATAGTTGCTCGGTCAACGTCGGGTAGAGTGCGAATCAGTTGGTTCATACTGGCCGGCTGAATCTCAAGCAGTGCCTGGAGAACGGACATTCTTGTTTTTGTAGCAGTAAAACCCTGTTGTTTAAGTGTGTTTTTAACTTCAAGTTCCATGATAGTACCTTTGTTTACATCTCAAAATATATCACAAATTGCGACACTTTTGCAAAATTAACACACACGACTTATTATAGTAAGTAACAGATGTAATGTATTGAAAGGGTCGCGTATATGACGACAGCACATATAGGACATATCATTATATTTTCACTCCTGGGCGGTGTCATTTCACTCCTGGGCGGTGTCATTCTACTCAGTAAAAAAAGCTGGGCAGACAATTTGGCTCGATATGCAACACCGTTTGCGGCCGGTGCATTGCTATCGGCGGTATTTCTCGACCTTTTAACAGAAGGCGTTGAGCAGGCGGCCCCACAAACGGTAATGCTGGCCGCCCTGATAGGAATGATAACTTTCTTTTTTGCTGAGCGATTTTTGCATTGGTTTCACCATCACCACCAAGATGACGAAACGCACGTCGATGCAACGACAAGTCTGGTTATTGTGGGCGATACTCTGCATAATGCGCTCGATGGCGTTGCGATTGCGGCGAGCTTTCTGATTAGTGTGCCAACGGGGATTATTACTACACTTGCGGTAGCTGCTCATGAAATTCCGCAGGAAATTGGCGACTTTGGTCTATTACTGAAAAAGGGGATGAGTCGCCGTAAGGTTATACTCGTAAATATTGCCAGTGCTTTCGCCACGTTAATAACGGCGGTTATCACTTTCTGGCTGGGTAATGATGCGCATCTGCCGATTGGTGTGTTACTGGGTGTCAGTGCTGGATTTTTACTGTACATCGCGGCGAGTGACATTATTCCCACCATTCACGAAGAGACTAAAACTAATACCCTGCTTGATATTCGTCCATTTCTGCTAGTTTTAGGGGCGGTTGTTGTGGGACTTTCTATCAATATTGCGCACACCTACATTGATACTGATCACACTCATTCGGGAGAAGTGGTAAAAGAAGAGCACTACGTTCATGACGACGGCGATCATACACATGAAGAAGTGCTGTACGATCACTCGCCCGAACACGAAGGTCAGTCAGAGCATGGGTATTGATACTGCGAACAAGAAGAGTTGGCAACTCTCTATTTGAAGTTTGTGAATTGAGTCTCTCGTAAAAAGTCGATGGTGAGTGCGGCGGTCCAACTGAAGGGGTGGGCTCCAACAGGTGCGCCATCGAGGGGGTTGAAATATTCATAGGCGCCATGTTCGGCAACGAGTTGTAATGACTTTTGTCGGATTAAGTCGGCTTCTTCGTGATACCCATATCTCGTTAGGCCGTCTGCAATCAGCCAATTCGTGTTGATCCAGGTCGGGCCTTGCCAGTAGCGCCGCGGCTGAAATGATTTTGAAGTTTTTGGCACCGAAGGTATGGGGAATGGAGTGTTCCAATCTCGCATTTTGAGTAGTTCGACCAACTGATGAGCGCGCCGTTTACTAATACTTCCTGCATAGAGCGGTAGAAAAGTCATAATACTTGGCTCACCAATCAGTTCAAAGGTATCAAAGTTACGACTGAGGTATTGCTGGTGTGTATTGCTCCACAGCAGTTCAAGTGCGTGGGGCGTCTTTCTCATTCGTTCGTACAGCCAGCCGGGGACCTCACGTTTAATGTCGTGCGCAATCTCAATCAGCACGGTATTGGCGCGAATAAGAATAGAGTTAAATGCCAGATCTTCAATGCATAAGTGAGAGTGTCGGAGGATGAGCCGGGTTTCATATTTTTTACGGCGTAGTTGCCGCGCAATGCTGTAGAGCCCGAGGGCATCAATTACGTCGATGCGCTCATAGGCGGGTAAATACTTAGTTTCTCCTCGAAATATATTAAATATCGTGTGCAGTCGAAGTTTTTTAATAGTTGCGATCCAGAGTGGCAGTTCATTGAGGCGCATTTCGCTCATCCAGCCCGGGTTGTTGTCGAGTCCGCATTCCCAAGGGTGTACGAGGGTGATGAGGCCTTCGCCGTGCGGATCACGCTCTCGATACATCCATTCGTGATAAGCAACGAGGTCATCAAAAATACTTTTGTACCACTCACGCCGGTCTTTTGCTGGCAACATTTCGCCAATTTTCTGCACAGCTTCGGCAATCATAGGCGGCTGGGTGATGCCGCTGGTTCTAATTTTACGAGGTGCATTGTGCGAGATTGGTGAGTTCCAGATGTCATCAGAATATTGTTTTTCTGACCCATAAATAATGTTGGGTACCATACCGTTCTTCCACTGGCCACGGAAGAGATTTTTGATTTCTTTTTGGGCCCGCTTGACATCATAATGACGCAGTCCAATTGCGATGAAACAGCTGTCCCATAACCACTGATGGGGATATAAATGTGGGGCTGGTTTTGTCCATCCGCCAAGACCGTTTCGGTCGAGTACCGCTTTACAGTACTCAAAAAGCTTTGTTTGCCCATCCATTATGATTATAGTATACCCGAAGAAAGCACGAAGTCATACGCACCAAATAACAAATAGATACTAAATCATCAATACCAAAATACGAAACGAATCCCGCGGCCGTCATTCCCGCGCTGAATCGAGTTCAACATCAACTCCGGCGGGCATCCAGTCTATGCAACCCATGTCGCCTGCACCCCGTAGCTTTAGTGAGGGGGTGTCATCCCGTGCTTTGACACGGGATCCAATCAATCAACCTCCGTCATTCCCGCGAAGGTCATCGACGGTGAGCTCAGACGAACCGCGGGAATCCAGTCCACTCATTCAAGCGCAGCTTGTCATCCTGAACTAGATTCAGGATCCAATCTTTATCATCGCTGGCGATACAATCCTTTTCTTCCTCCTCACTTTTGACGCATACATCCTTCGCATAAAGCTTCGGAGTAACGTCGTAAAGTAAGATAAAACAGCACCCATGACAGAAAAGACTCGATAGCCCTCCACTATTCTTTTTCCGCGTCGTGACGATGCAGGCATCCTTCACCATTCTCTAGCTATTTGTTCAGGCAAGTCACTCCTTGACTTGGAAAAAGAACAGTTCCGGTCTTCGGGTTTTTCTGAATGGGTGAAACTAGCTAACCTCGCCGACCAGCGAGGGATACTGTTATCTAATTGCTACTATCTGTTATCTCAAAGCCGTACACCCATCCTGGCTGCCAGCTCTGTGTTGGGCGCCAGTCATCATCAATCGCTTCTTCCCATGTTTTGCTGTTGCAGATGACTTCTAGCGCAAGTTGGGTGGCTTCGTGACCAAAGATTGCAATATGTTGCCAGCCTTCGGCGCTCTTTTCTTCTTAAAACTCGCGCATACGCTTTTCGACATCTTGATAGCTTTCTCCATTTGGATACGGAGTATCAATGTAGTTCTTTATCTGCTTTTTAAAAACTTTTGGCGTGCCATCAAGATCGCCATAGTTTGCTTCGCGCAGGCGTTTATCCGGCATAATTGTATGTGTTTTACTAAACGGGATTGTGGCCGAATCAATCGCTCGTTTTAAATCAGACGGAAAAATCACTTCAAACGAATCATCGCTCACCAGCTCAGGTAACTGCTTAATTCGCTTCATTCCTTCTTCAGAAAGCTCTGCCTCAAGCCACCCCGAAGCCACGCCCCGCTCATTATCTTTCGTAATACTATGTACAAAATAGGTAATTTCCATCTTGTTAGTATAACAGGAGTGTACCGATATTGACACAAGTATATAATATATGCTATAATAAAAAAATGAGTGAAGTTTATTTTGATGAAATACCTCAGCATGAGGCTGTAGTCCAAAGTGATTGGCAGCAAATGAAGCCAGCTCTAACATTGGGCGCAAAAGCGATAGCGTTATTTTCTAGCGGAGACACATTGGAGGTACTTTCGGAAGCACATTTAAGACGTGGTGCATATCCTGAGCCATTTGATATAGCTGCGCATATCGGCAACTTCAGAGAGGCAGGTATAGGTACTATGGCTGCTGGCTTTGCAATTGCTATGCTGACTATGCCTCAGGAGACTATTAAGCGTAATAAATCAGATGAAAAAATTGTAAAAAAAGCGCGTATTGCAGCACTTGGGGGATTCTTTGCGTCAAGTGCGGTACAGGTAGTAGGAGAGG
Source organism: uncultured Candidatus Saccharibacteria bacterium (assembly GCA_964448015.1). Classification (GTDB taxonomy): domain Bacteria; phylum Patescibacteriota; class Saccharimonadia; order Saccharimonadales; family UBA7683; genus JACKGS01. The sequence continues at coordinate 29,765 of CAYUUV010000001.1, read as the reverse complement.
CTTACGGTTTGACAAACAGCTTAGTAGAGGCGAATACGCCAGATGCGCTTGATGCGGTATATGGGATCGGCTGGTCCGCTGTAATAGCTGGGGTCGCTTATCGTACGGGAATGAAGTTCATGCGTAAGCACAAAATCATTGAACGAAACACCGAGCCCACCAGTGAATAAGGTAGTGCTCTACTTATAATTGGTGAACTCTAGCGGGAAGTCAAAGTCGGCTTCGCGAAGGAGTTGCATAACTGTCTTGAGTTTATCTCGTTTTGGGGAGCTGACGCGGATTCATGCTTTCATTCTTATATTCGAACAAGGTATAATCTCTACAAGACCTTCGGCGGGTGGTTTTTAGGCCACACAGCGGAAGGCCTTTTTATTTGCCGACTTTTCTATCAAAGACCGACATAAAATCTTTTCTCCCCGTACGTGAATCAACCTGAGCCTCAAAACCTTTCCAAATGTCATTCCTGCGAAGGCAGGAATCTATAAAGCTAGGTTCTCGATCAGGTCGAGAATGACAAGACCATGAAGTTTCGAGATTCAGCCGATTAGGTTAGCGGTAGTTTGTGAACTCAAGCGGGAAGTCGAAGTCGGCTTCGCGCAGAAGTTGCATAACTGCTTGCAGTTCGTCTCGCTTTGGGGAGCTGACGCGGATTTCTTCACCTTGAACCTGTGGTTTTACTTTGGGGTAGGTATCGCGGATTAGTTTTGTAACCTTTTTGGCTTTTTCTTGATCTAAGCCTTTTACAAATGCTAGTTCCCACTTCATCTGCATGTTATTTTCGGTGGGTTCTTTGCTGGTATCTAAAATTTTCTGGCTTACTCCAGAAGTTGCTAACTTCTTTCTTAAAATATCAACAATGCTATCAAGGTGGAATTTGTTGTCGCCAGTAATAGTCACGCCAGTTTTGTTGCCGTCAGTGAACTCTAGGCCCGCTTTTGTGCCTTTGAAATCGTAGCGCGTACTAATTTCACGCTGCGCCGATTCAACAGCGTTTGTTACTTTTGCTATGTCGTAATCTGAAACTATATCAAATGAAGAATCTTTCGCCATAGTAACCAGTATAGACTGGTAAATTCTAAGTACCAAATAATAAAATATAGTGGCTACATAAAAAACAAATCTGCATTTATTGCTGAGGTCTTGCAAAAGGTTTAAGCGTTTGCTTAAATTAAGTATGTACTTAATATTTAAAATTGGAGGGTGTATGAAGTTATTGGTTGTTGCTACGAGTGTTCGTGAAGGCCGGGCGGGTAGAAAGGTCGCGGATTGGTTTGTCGGTCAAGTTGAAAGTGATGGCAGATTCGAAGCTGATCTTGTGGATTTGAAAGAACTGAAGCTTTCTTACGAGCTTCCTAAAAAGTCGCCTGCAGACGTGCATGATAGTAAGTATGATGATGAGGCGACAAATTTTTGGGCTGATAAGGTGAATCAATCTGATGCTGTTGTTTTTGTAATGCCAGAATACAACCACGGCTACCCGGCTTCGTTGAAGAATGCTGTGGATCATTTGTTCCATGAATGGAATGGAAAACCAGTGAGTTTTGTTGGCTATGGCTCGGCTGGTGCACCGTACGCAATTGGTTCGTTTGCATCCGTTGCCGCTTGGACGCACATGGATACGATCAATGCGCATGTTGGTATTTCTGAAATATGGGCAGCATTTGCTGAAGACGGGAAACTCATACACGAGGATTACCATGTATACGAAGCAAAGACGATGCTTGGTGGCCTCGCGGCTAAGGTTGCAGCGAAGCGCTAGTACGCTATACTCGATTTAATGGACGAAGAGCAACTACCGTGCCAAGAAAAACTGGTTTTTGACAGCAAAGAAGCAGCTGAAGGTGCGGCGGTGTATGCCCAGCATCTTCATGGTAGCAAGCTAAAGGTCTATAAGTGTAAGCATTGCGGATTCTGGCATTTAGCGACACGATAAATCAAGTTCTAATCTTGCGTTTTTTCCTGATGTGAGACATCTCCTGTGTGTTGGTTCAAAGCCCGTACGCTTAAAGAAGGTTATTGAATCACTGAAGTGATTTGGTATCTCTACGGCAATTCTTTCTTTCGGCTCAGGGATCTCATTAATTACGGTACGCAGAAGGGATTGACCAACTCCATGGTTCCGATACTGTTCTGTCACGCCAATACTTTCAACCAAACAGCATCGTGAATTGCTAAATGAAAAGTTCGCGAACCCGATTACTACACCAAAATGTTTCGCTACAATTATTTGTCTATGACCTCGAGAGCGTGTTCGTGCATCAAATATCTCTTCCCAGCTATGTTCAAATATCGGATCAATAAAATCAGGCGAACACTGGACTCGTCCAGCATCTGTTTGTGCCCGCTGATCGATATATGCAATGGCGTATCTATCGGATATATGGGCAAAATGTATTTCCGGTCTAATCATCAAAGATGACTATAGCGTATATAGAGGAGATATACACAAGCATCCTTTTGTTCGGATGTGGTATTATAAATATGATGTCACAGGCAAACTTCTTTTTTAGTTTTTTTGAAACCCGCTAAGCGAGGTTGTTTGTCGATAATCAAAACACCTCGCAACGGGCGAGGTTTTTTCATACAAAATAAGGTAGAATTGTAAGTATATGGAAGAGATTCAAAAGGCGAAAGAACAGTTACTGAAAAAACTTGAAACACTTGAAGATAAGCGGGCAATTTTGCGTGCGCCAGAGCTTCGCGGACTGTATGGCAAAATTAAAGACCAGCCGGAAGATCAGCGGGCTGCCTTCGGCCAGGCGGTAAATCAGCTCAAGCAAGAACTAGAAGCTCTTGCTGTAGACGATGGACAAAAGACGCATGACAAAAGACCTCCCATTGATGTGACTGCTCCGTTTGATGTGAATGCATCGATGCCGGAGTTGTTATCGACCGAAAATGGCACAGTTCATCCAATATCAGCTGAGATAGAAAAGATCGCTGACGTCTTCTATCGGATGGGCTTTGAAGTTTCGGAATCTCGGGAAATTGATGACGATTTTCATATGTTTGAAAGTCTTAACTTCCCAAAAGGCCACCCAGCCCGGGATGACTGGGATACCTTTATGACCGAAGAAGGTCTTATTGCGCCAGCACACACGAGTACCATGCAAAATCGTATTATCAAAGCACGAAAAGAGCAGTTGGAGCAAGGCGAGCCAATCGCGGTCTTGGCGGTCGATAGAACGTTTCGTAATGAAGATCTCGATGCACGTCACGAACATACGTTTCATCAAGCCGAGGGTGTGTATGTTGGCACAGGTGTCACAGTCGGTAATTTAGTTGCAACATTTAAGACATTCCTGACAACGTACTTTGGTAAACCTACAGAGGCTAAAATTACGCCTTTCTACTTCCCGTTCACCGAACCAAGTTTTGAACTTTCATTAACATGTCCTTTTTGCACAGAAGGACAGAACTGTAAAGTCTGCAGTAATGAACGTTGGATTGAACTAATGGGTTGCGGTATGATTCACCCAAATGTGTTAAAAATGGCCGGTGTAGACCCTGAGAAGTACACAGGTTTTGCTTGGGGCTTTGGTGTAGAACGACTTGTTATGATGAAGTACAACATTGAAGATATCCGCCACTTCAACAGCGGTAAACTCGCATTCTTGAGGCAATTCAAATGAGCAAAAAGGTCAAAAATTTGGTTACGTACGCATTTATAGATAGTCAGAATTTGAATCTCGGCGTACAGTCGCTAGGCTGGAAGCTAGACTTTAAAAAGATTCGCTTATATCTTAAGAATAAATATAACGTTGACAGAGCTTACCTTTTTATTGGACTAGTGCCAGGTAACGAACAGCTTTATGAGCATTTATCTGCTGCCGGTTATAAATTGGTCTTCAAACCAACAATTGCGTATGACGTAGGTGGTAAAAAGACACACAAAGGTAATGTTGATGCAGAGGTTGTGCTGTATGCGGCTGCCAAAAAGTATCACGCCTATGATAAGGCTATTATCGTGAGTGGTGATGGTGACTTCCGTTGTTTGATCGAATATTTGATGGAGAAGCAGAAACTTTTACATGTCATGACGCCAAACAGGAACTTCTCAAAACTCCTTCGTGATTATCTGAAGTTTATTGTGCAAATAGATAAACTTAAAGGCTCCCTGGAATATAAGCGATCAAAAAACCAGTCCGTACGGTCGGTCGAAACCTTAGGTAGGACTGGTCGATCGTCTAGGAGTAGCGGTCGGTTCGAAACCTTAGGCCTGCCTAAACATGGTGATAAGAAAAGTGTAGCAAAAAAGGGAAAGAAAGTCAATGTATCTCAGGCTAAAAAACAGGAGAAAAAGTGATGAATATTCAAGATGTTAAAGAATTTCTGAACCACTTTGAAACCTGTGTGGTTGCGACGGTTGGTAATGATGAGCAGCCAGAGGCGGCGACGGTCGGCTTCTCAGTTGATGATGATTTTAGGCTGATGATTGCGACCAATGAAAAAACACGAAAAGCAGCAAATATAGCTGTAAATAATAAGATTGCGCTAGTTGTTGGGTTTGATGGCCCCAAAACGGTGCAGCTTGAAGGTGTGGTCGAGAAAGTCAATCAGACTGAATACCAAGACCGCATCAACCTTCATTTTGAAAGAGTTCCTGCAGCGAAAAAGTTTGCCGGCGAATCTGGTCAAAACTACTACCTCATCATTCCAACATGGCTCCGCTTCACCAATTACACTCAAGATCCCCCAATCTTCGAAACGGAGAATTTCTCATGAGCAGGGTAAAAATTGTGACGTTTGTACCAACTGAAAATGCGGACGATATTCGCCAGGTGTTAGGCTCGGCTGGTGCGGGAAAACTTGGTGAGTACACTTTCTGTAGCTATTCGGTGACGGGAATAGGACGATTTTTGCCTTCAAAAAATGCTGATCCACACATTGGCGAACCTGGAAAACTGGAATCAGTTCAAGAAGAACGAATTGAGGTACTGTGTAACCGCGAAGATGCCAAAGAAATCGTTGCGGCGCTAAAAAAAGCCCACCCGTATGAAGAAGTCGCTGTCGACATCTACCCACTAATTGAGGAGGCTGACTTATGATTCTTGATCAGGATATCAAAAGAATACTCTGTTACGGAGATTCCAATACTTGGGGCCAGAGTGATGACAAAAATTACGCGGGGCGGTATAGTCTTGATGCTAGGTGGCCAGGGAGAGTACAAGAATCACTAGGCAAGGATTACGAAATATTTGAAGAGGGTCTCGGAGGTAGAAATACTAACTTTGAGCATTACAATAAAAATAAAACTTTTAGAAATGGTCTTGATTACTTCAAGCCGTATCTTCAGTCACACGATGAATTTGCACTGATTATCATAATGCTGGGAACAAACGATTTAAAGATCCAATATAATAAGTCAATACAGGATGTTGCAGCCAGCATATCTGAGTACATCAACCTTATTCAAGAACAAGCATCCGACTCGAAGATTCTCGTAATAAGTCCTCCATTCATCAACGATTCCGCGCCGCTCTTTTCTGGATATTATGGCGATACATACAATGCTCAAAGTGCTGAAAAATCACGTCAGCTTGGCTTGGTGCTTGAGGATTTATTAAAGCAACAACAGGTATCTTATCTTAATGCAGCAAATCTGGCTCAGCCAGGTAAGGATGGCATACACCTTACCGTAGAGGGTCATAAGAAAATTGCTGATGCCGTTGCTCAAAAAATACAGGAGATATTGAAATGAAAGTTAGTTTAAATTGGGTGAAGCAGTTTACGGATGTTGATATTCCTACTGATGAGTTGGTGAAGCTGGCGACGGAACGGCTTGGCGGCATTGAGGGTGTGACGGATCTTTCAAAGCAGTATGAAGGCGTTGTGGTGGCGAAAGTTGTTAGCTGTGAGAAGCATCCGAATGCCGACAAGCTTTCACTTTGTAAGGTTGATGACGGTGGCGCGGTGAAGGATGTCGCGCGTGATGAAGACGGCTATGTACAAGTGGTCTGCGGCGCGCCGAATGTTCGCGAAGGGTTACTGGTAGCGTGGATTCCACCGGGTGCAATTGTGCCGGCGAGTTATGGTGAAAAAGAGTTGTTCGTGCTTGAAGCTCGCGATTTACGTGGTCAGCTCAGTAACGGCATGTTGGCGAGTCTTGCTGAACTAGGGTTGGGAGATGATCATTCTGGTATTTTGGAGATTGGTCCGCAGGATTTGTCATCCCCTGGCTTGACCAGAGGATCCAGTCAATCACTAGATTCTCCGATCCCCGAAGAATACTCCACGGGGCGCAGCGAGTCGGAGAATGACAGTATTGTTGGGACACCATTCAAAGATTTGTATGATCTTGATGATACGATTTTAGAAATTGAAAATAAGATGTTTACGCACCGGCCTGATGGCTTTGGGCATCTTGGTGTGGCTCGGGAAATTGCGGGGATACAACACCGAAGCTTTACCAGCCCAAGCTGGTATACGCAGAGTCAAGAGTCAAGAATCAAGAATCAAGATGAAGATGTCGAGACTCATACCTCATCACTCAAACCTCATAACTCCGATCTTCTTAGCGTGAGCGTAGAAGATCCCGCGCTGTGTCCGCGGTATATGGCGGTTGTTTTGGAAGATGTGAAGATTGCGCCGAGTCCGATTTGGTTGCAGAGTTATTTGAAGCGAGTCGGGGTGCGGCCAATTAATAACGTGGTTGATATTACAAATTATATGATGTTGCTTACGGCGCAGCCGCTACATGTGTTTGATTTTGATAAAATCAGCACCCCTCTAGTGTCATCCTCTGGCTTGACCAGAGGATCCAGTAATAAACTAGATTCTCCGATCCCCGAAGAATACTCCACGGGGCGCAGCGAGTCGGAGAATGACAAAACTGCAGAGGTTATTGTCAGAAAGCCAAAAGCTGGTGAAAAAATGACGCTGCTTGATGGCAAAGAAATTGAACCACACAAAGATGCAGTCTTAATTTGTAATTCTGATGGTCCGATTGCACTTGGCGGTGTGATGGGCGGTGGCAATTCTGAAGTTGACGCAAACACCACGCGAGTGGTGCTCGAGTGCGCCACTTTTGATATGTACAACATCCGAAAAACCAGCATGATCCACGGTATCTTCACCGATGCCGTCACGCGTTTCACCAAAGGCCAGCCAGCCTCGCAGCTTCCGCCTGTGATGACAAAAACTATCACAATGTTTGAAGAACTAGCTGGAGCCAAACAAGCCAGCACCATTGTCGATAGCAATAATCAACAATCAATAATCAATAATCAAGATAACTACATCGAAATTGAAACAAAGTTCATCAACGATCGTCTAGGCTCAAAATTCACCGACCAAGAGATCGTGACATTACTGAACAATGTCGAAATCGACGCTCATGTTGCCTCCGGTCCTATCGAGGTGCGACCACCATTCTGGCGCACCGATCTTGAGATTAAAGAAGATATTGTAGAAGAAATCGGTCGCCTGTACGGCTTTAACCAGTTGCCGATGGCCTTGCCGAAGCGAAGCATCAAGCCGGTCACACCAGACTCGCTGAGATCATTAAAGTCAGAAATTAGACATATTCTAGCGCGAGCCGGAGCTAATGAACTGCTCGGGTATAGCTTTGTGCATGGTAATCTTTTGAAAAAAGCGGGCCAAGATTCTAAGCAGGCATTTACCATTAGAAATGCGCTGAGTCCAGATTTGCAATACTACAGACTCAGTTTATTGCCCAGTTTGCTCGATAGAGTACATCCAAACATAAAAGCTGGCCATGATGAATTTACCTTGTTTGAGATTGGGAAAGGCCACAACAAGGCCGTCATAGACGAAGAAACAGGTCTTCCTGATGAAATTAACAGTCTTGAGATGGTCTACGCAAGTGCAAAAGTACAACCAGGAGCACCATATTTTCGCATGCTCAAAACGGTAGATGAGTTGCTCAATAAGCTTGGTATATCGTATAGACTCGAGCCGGCTGATGACGACAATGTACTACAAGCATTGCAACCCTTCGATTTGAAACGCTCAGCATATATTATGAACGCAACCGATCGAGGTGGCATGATTGGTATTGTCGGGGAGTTCAAAGAATCGGTTGCAGAAGCCTTCAAATTACCAGAATATACAGCTGGAGCATTATGTGCGCTCGACGGCCCAAGCTTCTTTGAAGAAAACAGATACCTTGAAGGGTACAAACCGCTTTCAAAGTATCCTTCAACCGAACAAGATCTCACGCTGCGAGTGCGCGGTGATGTATCATTCGCACAGCTTGAAGCTGTAATGAAAGAAGTGTTGCAATCAGTTGACTTTCAGTGGCAGATGCGACCACTCAGCATCTTCCAAAAAGATGGAGAAGAAAGTAAAAACGTATCATTCCGATTTACCTTCACGCATCATGAGCGTACACTAACTACAGATGAAATAAGCAAGCTGATTGAACAGATGAGCTGGCATGCCCATCAGCAACTACAAGCGGAGCAAGTGTAATGAAGAGTATTGGACAGATTTTTAAATTTGCGCGGCATTTGTGGCCGTATTACCTGGGCGTTTCGCTTGGCTCGGTGGCCATTGCTTTACTGAACCAAACACAGCCAATTTTAACCAAAATGGCGATTGATCGACTACCCAGTGTTGTTGGTGGTCACAGTGAATTGATGCCGGTGCTGGTGATCGTTTTCATACTGTTTTTGACTGATGCTGGTTCGACCATTATCAGCAATATCTCAGGGTATTACGGTGATATTATGTCGGCCAAGTTGCGGCACTTTCTTTCGACAAAGTACTACGAACACCTGCTCAGTCTCAGTCAGCGTTATTATTCAACGGAACTGACAGGCAAGATTATCAGCCGGCTCAACCGTTCAATTTACGGCCTGACACAGTTCGTAAATATGTTCGGTAACAACTTCTTACAGTTTATTTTAAGTACCGTATTTACTCTGGTTGTGGTGGCGCGTTATAGCTGGGTTGTTGCGCTGCTATTTCTTTCACTCTACCCAATAGTGCTGTGGTTTACCTCGCGAACCAGTAAAAAGTGGCAGGAATATCAACAAGATATTAATGAAAATACCGATATTGCCAGCGGTCGCTTCGCTGAAGTGGTTGGCCAGATAAAAGTCGCCAAAAGTTATACTTCTGAAAAATCTGAGGCTTCATTCTTTTCTAAAATGATGCACAGAACAGTGAAGACAACCTATCCGCAGTCGCTTTTGTGGCACAAAGAAGATGTCTACCGCCGACTTGTTCTGAACGTTATTTTCGGCTTTGTGTATGCCTATATATTCTGGGAAGCCGCCAATGGCAAATTCACGGTCGGTGAAACGGTGCTGCTGATTCAGTACGGAGTTTTGATTCGTTTGCCACTTTTCAGCATGAGCTGGTTGGTTGATAATACCCAACGAGCAATTGCCGACAGCAAGGATTTCTTTGCAGCAATGAGCGAGCAGCCGGACATCATTGATGCTGTAAGTGCCTCACGACTAAAGGTTTCTGAAGGCACCGTCACATTTCACGACGTTAGTTTTGCCTATGAAAACAAACAGCCTGTTTTAAAGAACGTGAACTTTGAGCAGCGGGCGGGCAGTAAACTTGCCTTGGTTGGTGAAAGTGGAGAAGGCAAAACAACCATCACAAATCTGTTGCTGCGGCTGTATGATCCGCAATCAGGTAACATTTTAATTGATGGTACGGATATTACAACTGTCACTCAGAAGAGTTTGCGCGAAAACATAGCCGTGGTGTTTCAAGAGGCAACCTTGTTTAGCGGTACGGTTAGAGAAAATATAGCCTACGGAAGGCCAAACGCAACAACCAAAGATATTGAAAAAGCTGCCAAAGCGGCTAACGCCTGGGAGTTCGTTCAGAAATTGCCAGACGGTTTAGGTACACTTGTTGGCGAACGAGGCATGAAGCTTTCTGGCGGACAGAAACAGCGAATTGCAATTGCACGGGCACTGCTCAAAGATGCGCCTATTTTAATTTTAGACGAAGCAACCTCAAGCCTTGATAGTAAATCAGAGCACGAAGTACAGGCTGCACTTGAAAAGCTCATGAAAGGCCGCACGACCCTGATTATTGCGCATCGCCTTTCAACCATCGCCGAGGTTGATCAGATAGTTACCCTCAAAAAAGGTCGAGTTGACGAAGTGGGCGCGCCAAGCGAACTTGCCAAAACAAACGGTATTTACGCACAGCTTCTTAAGCTGCAAAACAAGACAGACGAAACCACCAAGAAGAAGCTCAAGAACTACGAGATCGCCGCATAAGACCTCTGTAATGCCAGGAAAAGATATCAGTACATGAATGTCAAGAGTTGTTTTCGTTAAAAGAGGGTAGTATATTAAAAATATCTTTGATAAAAAGAGATAGGTGGAGGGTAAAAGTTTTATGGGTAAGGTCAAAGAGCATGCAAAGCGTGCACTTCTTTTACTGGCAGTTGCCGGTATTCTATTTTCATCTGTAGCAATTACAGTGATGTTTTTTGTGCAAAACAATAGTACAAACAGTACTGATGATTTGCAGAAACAATTACAAGAGCAACTAAAGAATCAGGAGGAAGCTGTGCAAAAAGAACCACTTGCAGGGCATGAGGCGACACCGTTTGACAAGGCGGCTGTTACGGAATTAAAAGTCGAAACAATAGTACAAGGTGATGGCCCAGCAGCAACTGCCGAGTCAACAGTCAGCGCAAATTATTTTGGCTGGACAAGTGATGGTAAAATTTTTGATAGCACACAAAAGGGTGATACTGCGACGCCAATTGACTTTCCGCTCAGCGGCGTCATTGAAGGTTGGACAAAGGGGCTGACAGGCGTGAAGCAAGGCTCAACAGTCAAGTTATTGATTCCTGGTGAAATGGCGTACGGCAATACCGACGACGGCAGCGGCCGGCCATTTGGACCACTGGCGTTTATTGTTGAATTGAAAGAGGTAAAATAGAAAAACAGTAAAATAAACAACATATATAGCGTAGGTTATTGACTCGCCTACACCATAAGCAGTATGCTTGAAAGTACAAGAGATCAAAGATCTAAATGAAAATAAAATGAAAGCAGGAAGGCTGATATGTCTAAAAAAGTTACAATTTACACCTCGAACACTTGCGGACAATGCAAGATGGTAAAGAAGATTTTAGTAATGAAAGGTCATACCTACGACGAAGTAAATATTGATGAATCACCAGACCGTCATCAAGAGGTATTGCAACTTAGCGGTCAACAACGAGTCCCTGTAACGCTTATCCAAGATGACGCAACTGGTTCACAGAGCGTGATTACCGGGTACAACCCTGGTCAATTAATGCCAGCACTCACATAAGTGAGAAAGCCCTAAGCACGAAATACTAAACTCTAAACAAGAACCAAAATCACAATGACAAATGATCAAAAGAGGCGGTTTGATCTTGAAGCGAGGACATACAATTTCGCGGTATTAGTTAGAGAATATGTGGCACTCAAAAAAGCCAGACTAGAACAAGAAGATGTGAAGCAAGTGATACGTTCTTCCGGTTCAGTTGCTGCAAATTATATAGAGGCGAATGAAGCACTGAGTAAAAAAGACTTTGTTATGCGGATTAAAATTTGCCGCAAGGAAGCCAAAGAAAGTATTTTATGGCTTCGGCTACTCAAAGCACCAGATGCACTGATCAATGAGGCGACAGAGCTCATGAAGATATTTGGTGCTATTATAGAAAAGAGCAAATAGTTTTTCATTTTGAACATTTGATGTTTGGAATTGTTTAGGATTTAGAGCTTAGTGATTAGAACTTACCAAGAGGAGGAAGTGTGTCAGACGAACCAATGAATGCAGCTAAAACTACTACTACGACTACCGACGTAATTATGATTGGCGCGGGGCCTTCAGCCTTGGCAGCAGCTGTGTATACCACTCGTGAAGAGATTAAAACTATCTTGCTGGAAAAAGGGGTTGTTGGTGGTTTGGCGGCAATTACTGACCAAGTAGATAATTACCCCGGTTTTCCGGAAGGTGTTACTGGCTTAGATTTAGCCGAGAAGTTGGAAAAACAAGCTGAACGATTTGGGGCGGATATTCGCTACGGTGAAGTTGCATCGATCAACCCGCAAAATGACGGCACAGTGCAGGTACATACCCTGGATGAAGTCTACAGTGCAAAAGCAGTCTTGATTGCAACAGGAAGTGATTATAAAAAAATCGGCGTACCGGGCGAAGAAGAATTTTATGGCCGCGGCGTGCATTACTGTGCGACCTGTGATGGCGCATTTTATCGTGATAAAAAGCTGGTGGTGGTTGGCGGTGGTAATTCGGCAATTCAAGAAGCACTCTTTCTCACTCGTTTCACTAGCCATATTGATTTGTTAGTTCGCTCAACCGTGAAGGCAAGCGAGGTCTTGCAAAAAGATCTGCAACAGGCAATTGAGGCGGGCAAAATCACCGTGCACATTGGTACAACAACCGATGAAATTGTTGGTGAAGAAAACAAGGTAGTCAAAGTTATTGGCACCAAAGATGGAAAAAAGGTAGAGTTTCCAACCGATGGCGTATTCGTCTTTGTTGGGTTGCTGCCAAACACCGGTTTCTTACAAGATAGCGAGGTGGAGCTGGATGAAACCGGATTTATTAAAACAGACGAAAATCTAATGACTGCCATTTCGGGTGTATTTGCCAGCGGTGATGTCAGAAGCGGTGCGACCATGCAAATTGCTTCAGCTGTCGGTGAAGGCGCGACTGCCGCGCTGAAAATCCGCGAATATATTGAAGAACACGCCCGATCATAAACACAACAATAATGGGTGGCGGAGGAGGCTATATGCTGAGCAAACTAATTACACTGACCGTCATCACATCATTCATGGTTACTGTTATTCATATGGTTACCACAACGGCGGCACAGGTTCGCACTATGGCTGAAAAAACCATGACCGAACCACTCGCCAAAGCCCAGCGCATCTACGACGAAACCAGCCAGTAAAACGTATTATACAAGGACACTCCTTGTTGCAAGGAGTGTCCTTGAAAATATCGAATATCAAAAGATATCGGAATCTGTTAGAATTGAATCAGACTATTGAAAGGAGTACGATGGCGGATTTTAATGATATTTTTGATGCAGGTGATGTTGATGGTGGCGTGATCACTGTTGTGAATGAAATTGGTCTTGGCTCTAAACTGAAGGTTGAATGGGATCGTAACGACAAAGTATTTAAATTGGATCGCGTAGAGCCCGGAATTTTTGCAAAACCATGTAACTATGGCTTTATCCCACAGACGCTGGACGATGACGGTGATGAACTTGATGCACTTATTCTCTGTGATGAAGCAATTGCCACAGGTATTGTACTTGAGGCCAAGATCATCGGTATTATGAATTTTGAAGATGACGGCGAGATGGATCATAAAGTAGTGGTTGTGCCTGCTGATGATCGTCATACTGGAGATGCAATCAATTCCCTCGATGATCTCCCAAAACGTACATTGGAACAGATTGAACACCACTTCACTCACTACAAAGATCTTAAAAAACCAGGCTCAACCAAAGTACTCGGCTGGGGTGGTGTAGAAGATGCCAAAGCAACCATTAAAGAATGCCAGGCTCGCTGGCAAGAACAGTGCGATGAGCGAGACGAATAAGAAAACACTTGCATCATACGAGGCACACATCACTCAATATATAGACGGCACCCCTCAAGATGTGACGGGCGATGTAAAGACTTGGATCGACGCTACGCTACTCAATTTATCCCCGGCAGCACGAATATTAGAAGTTGGTTATGCGTTCGGGAGGGATGCAAATTACATAGAATCTCAAGGGTATAGCGTTGAACGTTCAGACGCAACATTGGGGTTTGTGGAATATCTACAACAACAGGGTCATGAGGCGAGACAACTGAATATTCTCGAGGATGCTATTCAAGAAAAATATGATTTGGTATTTGCTAATGCCGTACTGTTACATTTCAATCGTGAGGAAGTTCAGGCGGTCATCAGGAAGGTGAACGACTCTCTGAATCCAGGAGGACTATTTTCTTTTAGTCTCAAGCAAGGAACTGGCGAGGAGTGGTCAGATGCAAAGCTTGGCGCCGCTCGATACTTCTGTTATTGGGAAGATGCAGTAATCAAAGGTGTGTTAGCGAGGGCGGGCTTTCATGATATAAGTTCTCAAGAAGGCGAGCTTGGTCGTAACAATGCGAAGTGGTTACATATTATCGCTAAAAAATAAATCGGCCATAGCTGGTCATAGTTTTGCCATTATCATCAGTAGACAATTCAAAGAGCTGAGATTCAGTATAAGGAGAGTGTATGAATATAGAAAGTATCTATGCCAAGCGTGCGTTAGATGATGTTGCAGACTATCTGCGTGGTATTCGTGCTGAAGTAGGGGCTGGTAGTGGTGGTAAGGCAGAGTGTGCACACAAAGAAGATGAGTCAGTTGTGACTTACTACGATCGTCGGGTTGAGGCTGATATTCGTGAAATACTCACTGGCCTAGATGGTGGTGTCGGTATCTATGGTGAAGAATACGGCGTAGCAGGTGACACATCAAACTTTTGGACCATTGATCCAATAGACGGCACCGAGCAGTATGTACGTGGCAATCCATTTTACACCTGCATGCTTGCGTTTGTGTCAGCGGGCATCCCACGGGCGGCATTGATCTATAACTATGCAACTGATGAGCTGTTCACGCGTTTGCCGGATGAATCCACGCAGCTTAACGGTAGGCCTACTCGCGTCAGTAACCGCCCCATAAGTCGGGCAATTATTGAGTTTGAAATGAAGCGAGATTTACCAGAGCGGGCTGCTGTTATGCAGGCAATTGATAGCCGTATTTACACTAATCAAAAGATTGCCGCTTGTGCGGGCTTTGGAATGACGCAAGTGATACGGGGAGCTACCGAAGGGCGAATTCAAATTAACGGCTATGGTCAGCTGTACGATTATCTTCCGGGTCAAATACTGGTTGATGGTGCGGGTGGTGTCGTACAAACTCCTGGTGAGGCCACGTGGAATTGGGCAAATCTTAGCTCTCTCGTTACAAATACTGCTATTGCCAGTGAGTGTGGTGCACTTGTTGCAAAAGCCTTGCAAGACGTCTAGTGCGTATTACCACTTGTCAATAAAAGCATGAGCGGTATATACTGATCTGAGTATCAATGTGATGGGATTCTGACGCACGTTCAGGATGACATAAAAAGGAGGTAAGATGAGTAAAGTACGCGTAGCAATTAACGGATTTGGTCGTATTGGCCGGAGTGCATTTAAGATTTTACATGCTCGTAATGATGTCGAGATTGTCGCAATTAACGATCTGACCGATAACAAAACACTGGCGCATCTTTTAAAATACGATTCGAACTATCCGGGCCACGATTGGTATGAAACAATCGACGCAGATGATGAGAGTATTATTGTAGACGGTAAAAAAATACATGTGTTTGCCGAAAAAGAACCAGCCAGTCTACCGTGGGGTGCTCATGATATTGATGTCGTGATTGAATCAACTGGATTCTTTGTGGATCCAGCTCTTGCGAAGGCACACGTCGAAGGTGGCGGTGCTAAAAAAGTGGTCATCTCAGCTCCTGCCAAGGGCGAGGGTGCAGATACGATTGTACTTGGCGTGAACGACGATAAAATCGCAGCGGTCGGTGACGTAATCAGTAACGCCTCATGCACCACTAACTGTATTACGCCAGTGATGGCAGTATTGGAATCTGCCTTTGGTATTGAAAAAGCTATGATGACCACCGTGCACAGCTACACTGCTAGCCAGAAGTTGCAGGATGCGCCAGCGAAGGATCTTCGCGAAGCACGCGCGGCCGCAGAAAATATTGTGCCTACTACCACCGGTGCCTCAATCGCCGCAGCCAAGGCACTACCAGCGCTTGAAGGTGTCTTTGGCGGCCTAAGTGTGCGCGTTCCAACTCCGGTCGTTTCTCTTTCAGACTTCGTGGTAGTCACCAAACGAGACGTCACCAAAGAAGAAGTTAACGAAGTATTTAAAAAAGCTGCCCAGGAACCCTTTTATCAAGGTATTCTTGGCGTTACTGAAGAAGAACTGGTCTCATCCGACTTTATCGGTAACAGCCATTCATCAGTTGTTGATTTAAATCTTACCAATGTCGTTGGCGGCAATCTTCTGAAGGTTGTAGCCTGGTACGACAACGAGTGGGGTTATTCTAACCGCTTGGTTGAATTAACAGTTGATATTGGCAAAGCGCTAAAAAAGTAGCACGAAGTAAGTAGCAAGTAGTAAGCGGGGGCAGGGAATGGGGCAAATAAAAAAGTTTACTGATTTGAAGGCGTGGCAAGAGGGGCATTGTTTGGTCATAAATGTATACAAAGCAACTGAGAAAATTCCTCGGACTGAACAGTTTGGATTAACCAGTCAAATTAGAAGAGCTGCAGTATCAATCACTTCTAATATTGCGGAAGGTTTCAGCCGTCAAACCCGTGCCGATAAGATACATTTTTATGTAATGGCACACGGTTCAGCAACGGAGGTGCAAAACCAGTTATTGATTGCTCGAGACGTCGGATATCTTAAGAATGAAGTTTTCGCATCACTTGCAGAGCAGTCCGTGGTAGTCCATAAAATAATCACAGGACTAATCAGATCATTAAAGGAGAAAAAATAATGCGTACTACTTACCGCGTACTACTAACTACTGGGGATTTGTTATGAAAATTTATTTGGG
>CAYUUV010000001.1:0-13046 GCA_964448015.1 uncultured Candidatus Saccharibacteria bacterium | reverse complement strand
GCAGCAGTAATTTGGGATGAATTTGAAGCCAAGATGACCCGTATCGACAACGACAGCAATGTCTTGAGTCTGCCAGCTCGAGTATTGGAAGGTGATTTTAATAACGTAAAAAATATTATTAAAACGTGGCTAGATACCGAATTTTCTGGCGCCGCCCGTCATGCACGACGTAATCAAGAGTTGGATGACTATTAGTGATTCTTCTGCTGTAGACTGCTCTTAATTTTCTGACGCGCTTTGCTGGTTTTGACGTACTTGAGCCAATCTGATTTTGGGTAGGTCTGTGCCTTAGTTTTGATTTCTATGACATCACCACTCTTGAGTTTTGTATCAAAGCGAGCAATACTGCCGTTGATCAGAAAGCTATGTGCATGGCTGCCGATATCAGAATGTACGGCGTAGGCAAAATCTAGTGGGTAGGAGCCATCAGGTAAATCAAATATATCGCCCTTTGGCGAGTGTACGAAAATGCGGTCACCGAACAGATCAATCTTCAATTCTCCTATAGTGGCACCTTCAGAAATCAGCTGCGCCGTTTCTTGCAATTGATTAATCCATTGAAGATGCTGTGGTGTCGGGGTGCTTTTTTTACGGCGAAAATAATTCTTAGAAAGTTTCTGTTCATTATAGTGAAAGCTCGCCGCAAGGCCGTGTTCAGCAAAGTAGTGCATCTGTTTGGTTCTAATTTGGAACTCAATAATTTGTTTGTCGACAGTGCTGACAGTGGTGTGTAAACTTTGGTAGCCGTTACTTTTAGGTGTGGCGATGTAGTCTTTTATTTTGTACAGAATTGGCTGGTACAGTTGATGAATTGTGCCCATAACTCGGTAGCAGTCGGCTTGATTGTCGACAATAATGCGAATGGCCATAAGGTCATGTATGGCATCAATATTTTCTTCATACTTGGCAAGTTTTTTGTGCAAACTGTAAATACTTTTGATGCGACCATCAATATGATGTTTCAGTTTGTGCTTGTTGAGTTCGTGGGTGATTTCCATCTGAGTTTTTTCAAAACGGGCGTGAGCCTTGGAAAGTCGCTTTTTACTCAGCTTTTTTAAGTAGGCATACCGTTTTGGTTCAAGGTATGAAAACGATAATTCTTCTATCTCAACTCGCACGCGGCCCATGCCTAGTCTGTCGGCCAGTCGGGCAAAGATACTGAGTGATTCTGAGGCAATTTTTTGCTGCTTTGCGTAGGGTAAGTATTCGAGCGTTCGTAAATTATGTAATCGATCGGCTAACTTAATGAGCAACACCCTGGCATCTTGGCCAACGGCTATCAATAGTTTACTTAAGTTATCGCGCGTCTGGGGTAAATAGCTTTCGATATTACGCATACCACTTCGGGCGGCGGTAACTTTTGTGACTCCATCAACTAAAAAGGCAACCGTATGACCAAATTCCTTTTCAATATCAGCAAGCGTCGTGTCGGTATCTTCAACCGTGTCGTGTAACACACCGGCAATAATAGTTTCGAGATCTAAGCGCCAATCAATTAATATACTCGCCACAGCCAGGGGGTGGGTGATATATAATTCTCCGGAAGCACGTGTTTGGCTGGCATGTTTTGTGGTTGCGTAATCAATGGCTTTGAGGAGTGCGGCTCGTTGTATTGGATTGAAGTATGAGCGAGCTTGTTTTAGTATGAGCGCCTTATTCATCGTACTAGTATAGCCTGAAGATGATACAATCAGTACTATGAGCGTTATTTCACCAACAATCACCGCAGAAAACCCCCATGTGTATCGAGAGCAGATGGATCGTATTGCCAGTTTTGCCTCACGAGTACACATAGATTTAATGGATGGTATTTTTACCAAAAACAGAAGCGTAGACATTGGTCAGATTTGGCTGCAAGAGGGTCTCGTAAACGATGTACATCTAATGTTTCAGCAACCGGAAGATGTGTTAGATGAGTTGCTGCGACTTGCACCTCACTTGGTTGTTGTGCATGCCGAAAGTGATTGCCGTATTGCCGCGTTTGCACAACGGCTCCATGAAGCAGACATTCAATGCGGTGTTGCTCTTTTTCCGGAAACTGCCGTTGAAGCGATTGCCGATAGCTTGCTGCAGATTGATCACTTGCTTATTTTTAGTGGTAATCTTGGCCATCAGGGCGGTAGCGTTGCCAATCTGGAATTATTACAAAAAGTACACCAGGCAAGGGCGATTAATCCGAATTTGGAGATTGCGTGGGACGGCGGTGTATCAACAGAAAATATATCTCGACTGGTAGCCGGTGGCATTGATGTGGTGAATGTAGGTGGCGCCATTCATCATGCGCCAGATGCAGAGCTTGCCTATAATGCTCTGGCTGAACTATTGCCGTAAATGCACGCTAAACTATTGATCTGAATTCGTAAAGCAACCGGCTCTTTACTACGAAATTATACCTATGTATGCATAATACTTATGGTATACTTCTAGTAAAGAAAAGAGGGCAAATATTTCAATGGGCAAACAGAGGGTATATTCGATATTACAGCTTGAGAAAATAGCAAACGAGATTCGTAAAGATATTATTAAAATGTTAGAGCATGCAGGATCAGGTCACTCGGCAGGTCCGCTTGATCTGGCAGATATCTTCACAGCACTTTATTTTGATATCATGCGTCACGATTCTAAAAAACCCGACTGGGAAGAGCGTGACATTTTGCTACTCTCCAATGGCCACTGCGCGCCAGTTCAATATGCCGCTATGGCAAACGCGGGCTACTTTGAAAGAAGTGAACTGAAAACACTGCGTAAATATGGCAGTCGTCTACAAGGGCATCCGGAGCGACTGAAATTACCAGGGCTTGAAAATACGAGCGGTCCCCTTGGTTCTGGTTTAAGTCAGGCCTGTGGGATGAGCCTTGCGATGCGCATGAATGCCGAGCAGCAGAAGCGGTGGATTTACTGTGTGATGGGCGACGGCGAACTGAACGAGGGTAATATTTGGGAAGCAGTGATGCTTGCCGCGAAATACAAACTCTACAACATCGTGGGTATTATTGACAGAAATAATATTCAAATTGATGGGAACACCGAAGACGTGATGCCGCTTGAAGACCTCAGGGCTAAGTGGGAAAGCTTCGGCTGGCATGTGCAAGAAATTGACGGTCATAATATAGAAAGCGTCATTGATGCCTGCTCTATGGCCCGGGCTATTACGGAAAAACCCAGCGTAATTATTGCGCACACGATCCCCGGGAAAGGCGTACCATTTATGGAATACGACTTCCATTGGCATGGTATACCGCCTAGTTCCGAACAAGCGAAAGAGGCATTAAAAAAGCTCCGCACATTAGACGGAAAGATTAGGAGTGGTGATGAGTAGGTTTTTACGAAAAAAGAAACATCAGATCGCACAAACAACAGGTAAGAGTTCACCGCGTACATCTTCATCACAGCCGTCAACATTAGACCCAACGCTTTCAGCCAATATTGGAAGATCTGATATTGATATGGAGCCAATCCGCAAGGGCTTCGGTCGCGGCCTTGTGGCGCTCGGCGAAGCCAACGAAAATGTAGTAGCACTTTGCGCTGACCTAACCGGTTCAGTAGTGATGGATGGTTTTGCAAAGCAGTTTCCTGAAAGATTTGTTGAAATTGGGGTTGCTGAACAAAACTTGGTAACGGTTGCAAGCGGTATGGCTGCTCAAGGTAAGATTCCGTTCTGTGCCAGTTATGCTGCGTTTGCGCCCGGCAGGTGCTGGGAGCAATTTAAAACGACGGCATGTTTAAATGATCGACCAGTCAAATTAGTTGGCGGGCACGCTGGTCTATACACTGGCCCAGACGGGGCAACACATCAGATGCTGGAAGACATTGCAATTATGCGTGCCTTGCCAAACTGTGTCGTAATTGTACCCTGTGATGCTAAAGAGGCAGAAAAGGCAACCGTCGCGCTCAGCGAAGATGCGCGACCGAGCTACCTGCGTATGGCGCGCGACCCTGTGCCAACACTCACAACTGATGCCACACCGTTTGAAATTGGCAAAGCACAAGTATTTCGTACTGGTGAGGATGTTACCATCATCGCGACCGGTGTCATGACGTATCAAGCACTGTTGGCAGCTGAAAGTCTGGCTCATGACGGCATTTCAGCGGAGGTGATTCACTGCGCAACCATCAAGCCACTTGATGACGCAACGATCCTGTCTAGTGTGCAGAAGACGGGTTGTGTCGTAACAGCCGAAGAAGCCCAGATCATTGGTGGGCTTGGTAGTGCAGTTGCGGAACTCGTGAGTGAAAAGTATCCTGTGCCACTCCGACGTATTGGTGTCAAAGACACGTTTGGCGAAAGTGGTACACCGGAAGAGTTGCTGCGTGCCTATGGCTTAACCCATACTCACATTAGTCTAGCGGCACACGAACTGATTACTAAATAAAATTCAAAAGGAGAAATCATTATGAGCTTGACCGTACGACAAATCAGAGAAAACTGTATTAAAGCACGACATCTTATGCAACGTGCACGACAGCAAAAGTTTGCAGTCGGCGCATTTAACATCGACAACCAAGAAACGCTCATTGCAATTTGTCGGGCAGCGCAAGCCAAGAATTCACCGGTACTGGTTGAGGTGAGTAAGGGCGAGGTTGAGGCGATTGGTATCGACAATATCAGAGATTTGGTAGATAACTACAAAATTGAGTATGGAATTGAAATGTACATCAATCTCGACCACAGCCCTAGTGTTGAAGATGCCAAGCGCGGAATTGATGCTGGGTTTGAGTTCATTCACATCGACATTTCTCAGGCACGTAAAGATGCAACTGAAGAAGAAATTATCAACGAAACTCGCGAAGTGGTTGAGTACGCCAAGTTCACTGGCGCGCTAGTCGAGAGCGAGCCGCATTATTTTGGGGGTTCATCTAACGTTCACGAGGGCGGTATAGATTATGAGGAAATCAAAAAAACATTTTCGACCCCTGCCGGTTCAAAAGATTTTGTTATGACAACTGGTATTGATACGTTCGCAGCAGCGGTGGGTA
This sequence comes from uncultured Candidatus Saccharibacteria bacterium, assembly GCA_964448015.1. GTDB lineage: Bacteria > Patescibacteriota > Saccharimonadia > Saccharimonadales > UBA7683 > JACKGS01. The sequence goes on along the minus strand of CAYUUV010000001.1, from coordinate 8,069 downwards.
ATTTGCATGGTAAATATGATGTACCAAAAGTGCTTGATCTTGAGCTCCTCAAGAAAATACGTGACGCTATCGAGTGTAATATCAGCCTACATGGTGGTTCGGGTACGCCACTCCATTATTTTGAAGAGGCTGCCAAGGTTGGTGTGAGCAAGATCAATATTAATACTGATATGCGTATTGCCTTTCGAGATACTCTGGAAAAGGTTCTCAAAGACAACCCTGATGAATACGCGGTTGTTAAATTGATGCCCGAAGTCTATACCGCAGTGCAGAAGGTGGTAGAAGAAAAGATTAATGCGTTCGGTTCGGCAAAACGAGCAATTGTATAAGTAAAAAGGACAAAAAGATATGAACAAACCAGTTATGCTGAGTATCGGTGCGGCGGTACAAGACGTTTTTATGAGTCATAGTGATGCGTTTGCAGCGGTCTGTACAGATCCGGAACATTGCTTTGCTGAGTTGCCGATGGGTGCTAAAGCTGATGTGAATCAGATTAATTTTAGTACCGGCGGTGGTGCCATGAATGGCGCAACTACCTTCGCGCGACAAGGTCTGGAGACAATTTTTATCGGTCAAATTGGCCGCGACCCGGCCGGAGAATCGGTGCTTGCTGATCTTGACAGGGAATCGATCAATGCGCAGTACATGGTCCACTCCGAAAAGTACAATACCGGCTACTCAGTTATTCTACTGGCTGATAGCGGCGAGCGCACTATTTTAACGTACCGCGGTGCAAGTACTCATTATCACGCAGATACATTCTCATCCGTGAAAGATATCAAGGCCGACTGGCTTTTTTTGAGCACTCTGGGCGGTAATTTTGAAGTATTAGAGTTTCTTGTTGACTGGGCAGCTACAAACGGGGTCAAAGTTGCCTTTAATCCTGGCAAAGGCGAACTGGCTGATGCTGGCCGTTTAGGTGCGTTATTGCCAAAGCTGACTATTTTGAATGCTAATAAAGAAGAAATGCAAATGCTATTTGAAGGTCAAACCAGCGAAGAGCTGGCCCGTGCCGCCACCGGTACCATTCCCTATGTTGTGGTCACGGATGGTCCGCATGGTGCGGTGGCTACCGATGGAAAGAAGATGGTTCAAGCAGGTATGTACGACGACGTACCTGTCTTGGACAGAACCGGTGCGGGAGATGCCTTCTTTAGCGGTTTCACCTCAATTATTGCTCAAGGAGGCTTACTGGAAGATGCACTAGTGTTCGGTAGTGCGAATTCAACCAGTGTTGTTGGTCAAATTGGGGCTAAGGCTGGTATTCTGCAGCAGGGTGCCACGCTACATGATATGCCTCTTGAGGTCAAAGATATATAAGAGGTTGGCAAGAGGCTTACTAATCAGGTATACTTGAAAATAAAGCATAAGTTACATAAACATATGACAAAATTACTCAGAGATCTTCTAGCAGCACAAGAACCGCTTTTTACACAAAGCTTGCATGAGCTAGAATTCTTAACTGGTCGCAAGAATATCGATAATAAATTGACCGCCGAAATTATTGAAAAAACTCATGCCGCAACGCGCAGTCTTGGCCTTGATAGCCAAGATACAACGGCCAAAGAGCTCTTTCATGCACTGTCGCACCGTGTAAAAGAACATAATGTGAATCTTGCAAAGAGTCTGGGTAGCAGTGATGAGGCGCCAGTTCGTGAGATGATTCCGAAGCTGGTTGAGGTTGCTCAGTCGGTTCAGATTCCACGAGATTGCTGGGTTTTAAAAAAATCGGTTGCCAAGGAACTGCTTAGAGAAATGCCGCCCAAAAAGATGATGAAACATCTGGGCTACCGGTCGCTGGAAAGCATGTTTAAAAATGAAAACTTTTCAGAAATCTACTCTGCTTTACGATTCAGTGAAGGCGGAGAATGGCTGAACGCCTATGACGAGCTTTTTAAAGAACGTATTCGTCCTTCAGATTTTGAATCGCGCACTATTGAAGTTATTGTCATGGATCACAAAAAGTGGGCAGATATGACGGAACAATTTGTGAAAAAGAAGAAACACAACGTGACTCATACAAAAGAACTCGGCACGATTATTGTAATGCCCATGAAACAGACGCATATGCGAGGCATGTCACTTAAATTGCTGCCTCTCCTGTTCCACTATATTAATGAAGTCCGGCTTTATTCCGCCTTCTTTAAACTCAAGAGCACTATGCCGCAGTTTGGTCAGATAATTTCCGAAACCCTGATTGCCGATACCGGAACGGGTGCTACAATTGCCAACTTCCATATTCATTGGCGAGTCATTCAGCGTTATTTTGGCAAACTTGGTGAACAACCGCCAGAGGCCTTTCAGCCGCATGTGCAGCCAGAAGATCTTCACTGGCGTAAAGCGGCAGAGGTTCTGTACGATGTCAGTCCCGAACTGAAGTTTTGGGAGGATCTGGATTACGTTGGCGTGCTAGACAACGACCTGACACCAGTTGCACTGAATCTTTTTGATGTTGCATTTGCTTACAGTAATGAGGAGACGTTTGAAGGAAGATACTTCTACCATATGCGCGAAAGTTTATGGAACGAGATCTTCATACGTTACTTGGGTGAACCCGAACTCAAGCGGCAGGTGTTGCAGCAATTAGATAACGATATGATTAAACCAGAGGAGTTAATACGGTAATGAGTCAAACGACACGACCCAAACAAGTGAAATTAGTCCCCCGCAGCCCCAAGCGCAGATTGACTATTTGTGTGAGTGGTGCAGCTCGCGGTAGGACCGTAGAAATGGATTACAAGTTAGCCTATGAGCTCGGTCGGCAAGTCGCCCTGCAGGGGCATGTACTCATTACTGGTGCGACAGTTGGCTTGCCTGATTGGGCGGCGCAGGGTGCGAAGAGTGTTGGCGGTATGAGCATTGGTATTAGTCCGGCTGCAAGCACAAACGAGCACATTCAAAAATATCGTCTGCCCACGACCGCCTATGACTTTATTCTTTACAGCGGTTTGCGATATGTTGGCCGCGATACGCTTTTGGTACAAAGTTCAGATGCGGTGTTGAGCATTGGTGGCAGAATGGGTACCGTACATGAATTTGCAACGGCAATTGAAAGTCACATTCCAGTCGGTGTACTGCAAGATGCAGGTGGTGTAGGTGATGAGTTTGAGCACCTGATGCTTGCTGCTGGTATGTGTCATGACGGCGTTTGTGATACTCGACACGATGTTTTTTTTGAAACTGACCCGTCGGTTTTGGTTGAAAGAATTGTAAAAATACTTGAAGAACGACATACTATAGAAAAGTGAGGTAATAACTATGTATCCGAATCAAGACCCGACAGCTACACAAGTAGATCAAACACATTCAGTGACCCCGCCGCCTACGAAGAGTTCGCCAAAAATACTCTTGCTCGTGATAGTAACGCTCATTGCCCTGGGGATCGGTTTTTCTGGTGGGTATATGGGTGCTATTTCAAGCCAGAAGAGCCAGTATACGAAGAAGATCACCGCCCTTGAAGCCGACAACGAGCGGCTGAAAAAAGAGCTGGATGTGTCAAGCATTGATGATACGGGTGATGTCTCTCACTTTAGTTACTTGAATATACCTGAATGGAAGATTCGTATGCCCCTAAATGACAAGTACACTGACGTTGTATATCGTATAAAAACGGAAATGGGTTCAACGTACGTTGAGATTACCTCTGCTTCACTTGATAGAATCGCCACTTGCGTGAACTACGAAGGTCAAATTGGTACTATCACGCGGGCGCAGGCAGGCCAAGTTCCCGAGCCATCAAAACATGTCACCGGGTTTGATGGTCAAATTTATATGTACAAATCGTTTGAGCAAACCTGTACCAGTAACCCTACAGGCCTGGAGGCACCCTATAAAGCATCTATTTTAGAGCAATTTGCCAAACTAGAGCCGTTGCCCGTGAAACGTGTTACGGTAGATTAATCCAGGGCCATAATTTGAATATAAGGAGATGGACATGCAGGATACTGAGGACGATCACGATGTAACAGCGGGCAGTCGAGGTGTTCAGAAAAAATCAAACATAATTGTACGAGTATTGTTTATAGCGGTATTCTTAATTTTCCTTGGTCTTGCTGGCTACAAATGGCATAGTCAGATTCAAGAATATAAAGCCAATATCAACATGCGTAATTTAGAAATCAGTGAGCTGACTAGCCAGTTAGCAAAACTGAAGCAGCAGAATACTACTGGTACTGCGCAAGCAACCTCATATTCTATCGAACAGGATGCCGAGAAAATTCATACTGCACTGTTGGCGGTATGCAATAAAGATGCTGCACAGGCAATGAAGTACCTTGTGCCAGATGGCAGGGGTGGCAGTGTTGAGAAGATTACCCCCGCGATTCTTAAACTGAAGAACACGAGCGGTGACTCGCAGTATGTTCAGTCGAGCGGGTTTGCAGCTATCGGTATAGGTTGTCGCTCTATAAAACCGGTTGAGGAAGAAGGCGGCGGGTTTGTCAGTATCTTGAAGCGGCAGACTGATGGATCGTGGTCACAAATAATTGGCACCCAGCAAGGTCTTGCATGCAGTTTCGTAGACCAGCATAAGATACCCAAAGAGATACAGCCCAGCTGTGACAGTGGTGACGGACGTGGAACCCCACGGGCAAACACGAATTAGATACACCTAATTACCCTCGAAAGTGCACGTATACGAAGCTAGGTCTATCAAAGATGCAGCATGGGAAGCAGGCTTAATGAAAGTATTCAACGCAGTCATACGGTTAATTGAAGCGGTCTTAGCTCTAATCTTTGCTACACTGGTAGAATGGATAAGAAATTTCAGCTTGCGACGAAGTATCAGCCGACGGGTGACCAGCCGGAGGCAATTCGTTTACTGACAGAAGGTCTTGGCAAGGGGCAAAAAGAACAGACCCTGCTTGGCGTTACGGGTTCTGGCAAGACGTTCACTATGGCGAATGTCATTCAAAACGTGCAGAAGCCCACGCTTGTACTCAGCCACAATAAGACACTGGCGGCGCAGCTCTATTCAGAATTCCGAACATTCTTCCCGGAAAATGAAGTTCACTACTTTGTCAGCTACTTCGATTATTATCAGCCAGAGGCCTATATGCCTTCAAGCGATACCTATATAGAAAAAGATTCAAAGATCAATGAAGAAATTGACCGGCTGCGACATGCCGCCACGTCAGCCTTGCTTGGACGGCGTGATTGTATTATTGTCGCCTCAGTGAGTTGTATTTACGGTATTGGCTCTCGTGATGATTACGGTGAAATGTCCCTTAAAGTGGCGGTTGGTGAACAGCGCAAACAAGATAAACTCATCCGGCATCTAACTGATATTCAGTATCATCGTAATGACATTGATTTTAGCCGTTCAAACTTCCGGGTTCGCGGTGATGTGGTAGATGTCTTTCCGGCGGGCGGTGAAACGGCCTATCGAATTGAGTTTTTTGGAGACCAAGTTGATAGGTTGACTGAAATCAATCCACTGACCGGAGAAATCATTACTGAGCCGGAGCAGGTCACTATTTATCCGGGTTCGCATTATGTGACACCGCACGACAAACTCAAAGTCGCCATCGGTAATATTCGGCAAGAATACGAACAGCGTCTCAACTATTTTGAATCGAACAATAAATTACTTGAAGCACAGCGGCTCTCACAGCGGACCAAATTTGACCTTGAAATGCTCGAAGAGACTGGTTTTGTCAAAGGGATCGAAAACTACTCGCGCTACCTCACTAACCGTGAACCGGGTGAGCAGCCAGCCACACTGCTCGACTATTTTCCCGATGATTTTTTGATGCTCGTAGACGAAAGCCACATGACGTTGCCGCAGGTGAGAGGTATGTATAACGGCGATCGGGCGAGAAAAGAGGTGCTGGTCGAGCATGGTTTTCGATTGCCGAGTGCGCTCGATAACCGGCCGCTGAAGTTTGATGAATTTGAAAGCCATGTCAATCAGGTGGTGTACGTTTCTGCTACTCCTGGGGAATATGAACTTGAACGTAGTGGTAAGCCGGTTGAACAGGTGATCCGCCCAACCGGGTTACTTGATCCGCCAATCGAAATCAGAAAAACCGAAGCGCAAATAGACGATTTAATTAAAGAAATTCGCGAAACTACCCTCAAAGGGCAGCGTGTGCTAGTGACCACGCTCACCAAGCGCATGGCGGAAGACCTGACTGAATATTTGCAAGATCTTGATATCAAAACTGCCTACTTGCACAGTGATGTTGATACTCTCGATCGGACTGATATCTTGCGTGATTTACGGCTCGGTATCTACGATGTGCTGGTCGGTATTAATCTGTTACGTGAAGGGCTTGATCTGCCCGAGGTCAGCCTAGTCGCCATCATGGATGCCGACAAAGAAGGCTTCCTGCGCAGCTCACAGGCGCTGATTCAAACGGTTGGGCGGGCCGCTCGCCATGAAGAGGGTCATGTCATTATGTATGCCGATCGAATCACCAAATCAATGCAGTTCACCATTGATGAAACCACTCGCCGCCGGAAGATTCAAGAGGCCTACAATACCAAACATAACATCACTCCAACCGGTGTTGATAAAGTTATCGACGAAGGTCTCCGTGCCATCATCGGCGCCCCAGAAAAAGACAAAAAGCCAAAGCTCGATCTTAAAAAGATTCCTCGGGACGAATATAAACATCTGATCAAAGAACTGGAATCCCAAATGGATCTTGCGAGTGCCAATCTCCGCTTTGAGGAGGCCGCAGACCTGCGCGACCAAATTGCAATGATACAAGAAAGGTTATAATTAATGTATGGCGTACGCAAGTAACATAAAAGCACTGCTCAAAGAATCTCAAATTGCGCTGCTGGTTATTGATAAACAGATTGCTTATGCAGATAGACAATTTAGAATGAGCCCAGGAACGAGTCCAAAAACATTTAGTGAAGACCTGGAACGTACAGTAGGGCAGCTCGATAGTTTTATTGCATGGTGTAGGTCTAAGAATATGCCAATCGCCTGGACGCGTATGACTGAAGATCCTGCGATATCACCGCCGGTTGTTGCTCAGAGAATGACGATCAACAATGACGTTGCGATTTCGGGCCCCGGCCAGTCAGCATACGCATATTGCGGTGCCAAGCCGGTGGCAGGTGAGCTGCAAGTCGATAAATTATTACCCGATGCCTTCAGTGTTCCGGAGCTAGCTGAGTGGCTGAGAAGTAATAAGGTGCAAACCGTGCTACTTGTTGGCGGCTTTGCTTCCAGATGCGTGTTTTCGAGCACGGTCGGCGCACAGAATAATGGCTTTCATGCAATTGTTCTGAAAGATTTGTTGATAACGCCGATAGAATTTGCGCACGAGGTATCGGTGACTAACGGGATTATCCATGATATCTTGGGTTATATCAGCACAGAGGCCGAGGTGAGGGCCTCGCTGGCATAGTCGTGCACCTAAAACGATAGTAAGTAAAGATTTCGTAGTATATAATACGACTTAGCGTAAGTACGTTATTTATGAAACATTGTTTTGAATTCTATCTACTGAAAGATACGGTGACCAAAGAAGATTGGCAGCGTCTTTATAATGTATTTTCACAGTATGTCGGCCTGCTGAGCGCTTTTGAGGTGATTGTGAAGGTTGAGGAAAACACCATTCGTTATTTTGTATGCAGCGATAAAGATCTTGGCTCACTTTCTAATAATATTGAGGTTGGCGTTCTGCGTCCGGTCGAGAAATCGGTTATTGGACTTCCGGCTAGCCCTGCGGGTAAAGAACGACTGGTCATTATGAAGGCCGGCGGTGATCTTCTAGACCTCAAAGAAAAATATGCGGTAAAAAAGGCTAAGCAGCTACAATTTATGGTTGTACGCTCCCGAAGAATAAACTTTGAAAAAGCTGCAACTACGATTCAGCTCTATTTTAAGGATGCAGGTAATAACTGGTTTACCAATAAAAAGATATCAACAGTATTCCCCGCATACTTACTTGCAATTGATTTTGAAACCAACACACGGTATCTTCGCAAAAAGGTGACAAAGTATTTGGACATTCAAAAGACCCTGCACGTGATGCAGAGCGAGAACGTCGGGGCAATATTTGAAGTTGACACCTTTCCCTACCTTCCAAAGAACTATTTTTTACCACTCA